>CALUVF010000070.1 GCA_944324155.1 uncultured Erysipelotrichaceae bacterium
CAAACGGCAAGATCAAGGTCAACGTCATGGCCTATGATGCCCTAGATTCTTCAAGCACCCATCTTGAGGTCAAGGAATTTGAAGTCAGGGATCATGAGATCATCTTAGAAGACGACTATTCTTTTGTTGCTGTCTTAAACCGCTATGGCTTAAGAAACATCGCTCTTCATGTCGTCAAGCACTTCGGTCTAAATAAAGGGGCTTTGGCTTCGACTGTCTCACATGATTCGCACAATTTGACAATCGTCTACAAAAAACCTTCTGACGCCTATAAGTGCGCTTTAAACATCAAAGATGCTCATGGCGGCATGTCGGCTGTCATTGATGGCGAGGACATCTATACCTTAGCTCTGCCTTTAGCTGGTCTTATGAGCCTGAAAGATGCCAAGGAATTATCTTTAGAAGCAGAAAAGATGAAGGAAGCCAACCGTCAGGTCGGTTTAAAGGAATTAGAAAATCCTCTCTTAAGGATCGTAACTTTGGCCCTACCAGTCGTTCCAGAAGTCAAGATGTCTGATATGGGGTTAGTTGATGTGAATAAAAAGGTCTTCATTCCTTTATTTGCTTAAAACAAAACGGATACGTGCTATGTTGCGTATCTTTTTTTATGCTAGAATATGGCCATGAAATTTGTAATTGAAGGGTTAAAAAAGTCCTATGATCAAAAACTTGTCTTAGATGATGCCAGCTATGAGTTTTCAAAAGGCAAGATCTATGCTCTTTTGGGAAGAAACGGGGCAGGCAAGACGACGCTTTTTAACTGCATCAGCTCCGATATCGAGTATGAAAAAGGAAAGTTTTATTTTATCGATCAAGAAAAAGAAGAACTAAGACCAAGCGATGTCGGCTATGTCTTATCGACCCCTGAGGTACCGGAGTTTTTGACGGCTTATGAATTTTTGAAGTTTTTTCTTGAGATCAATGAATCGAAGATCCAAGACACTAGATCGATCGAAGAATACCTAGCACTTGTCAATATCGATTCAGATGATGCCCATAAGCTTATGAAGCATTTTTCGCATGGCATGAAAAATAAGATGCAGATGCTTGTCAATATTATCGCAAGACCAAAGCTCTTACTTTTAGATGAACCCTTAACTTCGCTTGATGTCGTCGCTTGTGAAGAGATGAAGGAGCTTTTAAGAAAGATCAAAAATGACAGTATAATCATTCTTTCTACCCATATCTTAGATTTAGCCCTAGATCTTTGCGATGAGATCGTCCTTTTAAGTCAAAAGAAACTAAGCCCAGTCTTGCCCTTAGATCTTGATGATGAGGGCTTTAAAGAAAAGATCATCCAAAGCCTTAGGAGCGAAGAATGAAAAGGACGCTCAGCTTTACTTTTAAATTGCAGGTGGCCTATGGCGTCAACACGACCTACTACACGCTTAAAAGCCTCCCACTTTTAAAAAAGATCCTGCCATCAAGCTTATATGGCGCTTTAAAACTTAAGCGTCTATGTTTTATTATTTATATCATCTATAGCATTTTGGCGATCTTTCTTTCTAAGATCATCTATTATCTGCTTTTTCTCTATCTGCCTTTAAGAGCTTATCACACCGACCTTGGGGCCACTTTTCTTCATATCTTTTTTCTTTTGAGCTTGATTGGGGCTCTTATCAATACCAATGTCTTTGATTTAAATATGACCAATTACTATGCGATCAACAATTTTCGCCTCGATGCAAAAGAATATATCATCATTAGTTTTGTCCATGGACTTGTAAGAATGGCTCTAGGCTATCTTTTCTTATTTGCGATCTTTGGCTATCTCTATGGTCTTAATGCCTTTTATATCATTGTGATCATTTTAGGTTTAATCTCTTTAAAGGTCATGGCCGCTTATTTTAAGCTCTGCTATGAAGAAAAAATAAACGGGAAGATCACAGCGTTCCTTGTCTTAGTTTTTTTATCGATGGCCTATCTTTTACCTTTAAGGGGCTATGTCATGCCTAATCTTATACCGCTTTTTTTCTATGTTCTTTTGATTATTTCGGTCTATCCCTTTATCATGAAACTTTTTAATTATCGAAATTATCATCTTTATGCCAAAAGAAAATTGGCGAAGTTTAAAAATGGGCTAGACACTAATAAGGGATTAAATAAAATCTTAAGCGAGAGAAACATCAGTGAGGATCTGACAATCACTTCTGATCAAAAAGGTTTTGCCTATTTAAACGACCTCTTTATCAAAAGACATAAGAAGCTGCTCTATCAGGCTTCAAAAAGGCAATGTATCTTTATCTTGGTATTATTTGGCTTTGTGATCGCACTTTGTGTGTACTTAAAAGAAGATCTTGGCGAGTTAAGAGCGATGATCTTGACCTATCTTCCATACTTTGTCTTTATCATGTATTCTTTAAACCGCGGGGGCGAGTTTTGCAAGTGCTTATTTATGAATTGTGACCACTCGCTTTTGTCATATGCCTTTTTTAAAAAGCCGGAGAATCTTTTAAAACTCTTTAAATTAAGGCTTTTAGAACTTGTGAAGGTCAACCTCTATCCTGCTTTGTGCATTAGCGTGGGCTTATCTTTGCTTTTGGTGCTTTGTAAAGATATGCATTTTTTAGATCACTTCATCATCTATTTAACACTTATCTCTTTAAGCATCTTTTTCTCGATCCACCATCTTACACTTTACTATCTGTTAGAGCCTTATAATTTAGAAGGGATCAAAAGTGCGGGATTTATTGTCATTTCTTTATTCACCTATGCCATTTGTGTGTTTTTCATGTTTTTGCGCTATTCCAATCTCGTATTCGGGATCCTGATTTCGCTTTTTTGTATCTTATATTGCCTATTTGCCTATTATTTGGTATATCGATTCGGTCCGAAAACTTTTAAGCTTAAGCGCTAAAAAAAGCGCCTTTTTAGCGCTTATCAAATCCTAATTCCTTGTACCAGACCTTGGTTTCTTTTCTCCAGGCACTTTCTGAATGGGCGTGATTGGGGAAAAGGTGAAGGTAGATCTTGGCACGATCTAAGATCACTCTTTGGATCTCAAGAAGCTGTCGGGTGTAGTGGACAAGGGCACTTTTAGAGGCGACCTCTTTAGATCCATAGCTTAGATAGATCTCTGTATTTTTTAAAAGCTTGGCTTTTTTAAGATCTTTAATTAGCTGTTTTTGGACATGATAGGTATAGGGCGATAGACAAAGGGCTTTAGAAAAGACATTGGAGTATACGACTCCGCCATATAACGCCATAAGACCGCCCATTGAACTGCCGCCGATCGCCGTGTGCTCGCGATCTGAAAGGGTTGGGTAACGCGTATCGATATAAGGTTTTAATTCATGAATGATCCATTCCAGAAGCTCTTGGCCGCTGGCTTTCACCTTGCCCCAGAGCGGGTCATAAAAATCATAGGGTGAAAACTCGCAAAGACGTTTGTTTCCTTCGTGATTGCACTCTAAGCCGACAATCATATAGTTCTTTCTTTTTTGATCAAAGAAATCTTTTAAGCCCCAAGATACGCCATAGGTCGCATCTTCATCTAAGAATAGGTTATGTCCGTCAAACATATAGATAACACCTAAGCGCTCCCCATCTTTTAGATCATCGGGCAGATAGATGTGAAGAAGGCGCTTGGTGTTATAGATCGAGATCGTTATTTCCTCTTTGATAATCATGTTTACTCCAAGAAGAAATTGATAAAGTAGGCGATCTGGGTACGCCACCAGGGCCAGTCATGGTTGACATCATAGCCCCAGAAATCGCACCACGCTTCGACCCCTAGATCATTAAAGGCCTTTTGGACGATCAAAGTGTCGGCAATGCTTTCATCTTCCCAAGCTCCCTGACCCACACAGACAACGATCTTGCTTCTTCTGTAAAGATCCAAATAGGGGTGATCTTTTGGCATATTGGGGAGATAGTCCGTGATCGAGTTTTGATAAATGATCGGGTGGACGTAGTTTGGAAAGAAGTAAGAGGCGTGATAGACACCGCTTAGGGCGATGACTCCGTTAAAGAGGTCTGGTCTTCTTAAAAAGAAGTTAAGGGCATGGGTAGCGCCCATTGAACAGCCGCTTGTAAAGACCTCATCGTCTTGTCCTGTTATTTCATAGTGGAGTTTTTTCATATAGGGATAAAACTCATCACAGATATAGTGATAGTAAGCCTCTTGACGTCTGATGCGGCGATCGTAGTCTTGACCTTCAAGACTCCAGGATTCTTCATCGACTGAATCAACTGTGAAAAGCTGGATCTGGCCGCTTTCGATATAGCGCGAAAGGCTATCGACCATGCCAAAGTTTTCGTAGTCAAAGAAACGGCCGTTTTGGGCTGGGAAGATCACTAAGACCTTGCCGCTATGGCCATATACCTTAAATTCCATATCGCGATTTAGGGCATAAGAGAAGTGTTTATAATAAGTTACCTGCATCGATTTTTCCTCCGGTCATCATTTCTAAGAAAGGAAGGATCTCTTTCTTATTTTCAACGCGCACAACGATCATATAGTCACCCATCGCATCGGCGATCCCGCTTGGAACCTCTTGATCCATCACGATCTTGCCCTTATATTTCTTGCGTACTTCATCTAAAGTCTTGGGATATTTATGATTATTGCGCCTTGCGCCATATACAGTATGATAGCGTTTATTCAAAGAGTCAACTTCTGTTTTATCTTTTGTGACCATATCAGCCCAAATCCGGTAGACATCGATGTCGGCGGCATAGTTCATCATGTCAAGGGTATAGCCTCCTGGTGGACGCATATTGACCTCAAGTCCGATGATCTCACCTTTTTTCGCAAGACCCTTGATATCTTGGCGGGCAATAAAGAATTCTAAATGGAAGAAACGACTGCGTGCTGGGAAGGCCCTCACGACCGCTCGTCCAGCTTTTCTAAGATCATCAGGAATCTCTTTGCGCGACCAATAGACGCAGTCAAGCTCTTCATTGACGATGTTCATGACCTGCGAGGGGAAACAATGGCTGGTCTCATATAAGACATCGCCCTTTGAATCGCAAATCCCATCATAGCTGACAAGATCCCCATCAATGAACTCTTCCATGATCATCGGGTGATCATATTTGGTTTTGAAGAAAGCTTTTAATTCTTCCTCGTTTGTGATCTTATGCGTGAAAGAAGCGCCCATGCCATCATCAGGCTTGACGATGATGGGATAACCAACTTTTTTGACAAATTCTTCAGCGTTTTTGGGCGTATCAAAAAGATGATAGCGGGCTGTTTTGACCCCGGCCTTCTTGTAGCACTCTTTCATCATGCTTTTAAAGCGGATATATTTGATCTGATCGAGCTTATTGCCACTTGTGATATTAAAATCCTCACGGATAT
>CALUVF010000071.1 GCA_944324155.1 uncultured Erysipelotrichaceae bacterium
TCTTTTGACATCAAAAGGCTTACGATCGATGGCAAGGATATTAGCTATTCTTATGAAGACGAATGTTTTATCCGCACTTTTACCTTGCCTAAAACCGGTCATTTAGTTTTAGAATATGAGATCTCTCTTGATGGCAGCGTCAAAGATTATTTTCCCTATGTCAAAGAAAAAACGGACGATCCCTTTTTCATTTTGCGCCAGGAGACTTTATATTACCCTATGCTTTATGAGCCCTATAGTGAGGAATTTTATGATCATGTCTTAAATCGATACGAAGAGGACCTTTTTGAATTGTCGATCATCTCTTCCTATCCTTTTAGTATTGATATCCCTAAACTTGAAAACAAATATCGAGGCTATTGGCCAAATGTCTTATTTGGAAAGCACCAAAGCGCTTCTTTTGACTTTGGCAAGGTCATTGATTTTTGTGGCGCTATAGAAAACATCAAAAAACAATCCGATCTTATCATAAAGATTAATGATGCGCTTAATAAGTATCGTTATTTTCCGCTTTTAGACCTTGTGATATATGTGATCCCTGAAGGTTATGGCAGCTTCGTTAAAGATGATAAGACAATGATTATCACAAAGGATTCTTTCTTGGATCCCCTTTATCTGATCCATGAAATATCGCATCTTTACTGGAATCCGATATGTGACCCTCTAATTCAGGCCTGTCGCTTTTTTGATGAGGGGATAAGTCAATATTTGACGCTCAAGATTGCCGATGAGTTAAATATCAAAGAAGCCACTTTGATTAAAAAAGACTATCTTGAAGCATTTAAGAAACACATCAAGGGTGTAAAGCTTTCTCCTATAAGTGAGTATGGGAATTTAGGCATGGGGGATCTCTCTTATGATGTTGGCCCTTTGATCCTTTTGAAAATTGAAAAAACAGTTGGTGAAAAGACGATGCAGGAAGTCATAAAAAGGATGCTGAATGATAGAGAAGAAATGAATTTTAAAAAATATATTGGGCTTTTTGATGGGTATCAGGAATTATTAAATACACTATTTTTTAAGGTCGACTATCAAGAAGAATTAATAAAAAGCTGATTTTTGATATAAATAAGTTGGATAGATAGCTATTAAACGCTGACTAGGAGGAATATGAAAGATAGAATAAAAATACTATTTGTCTGTCATGGGAATATCTGTCGCTCTATCATGGCAGAGTGCATCATGCAGCAATTGGTCGATGAGAGTAAGCGACATGAGGAATTTTTGATCGATTCTTGTGCGACGAGTCGCGAGGAAATCGGGAATCCGATCTACCCCGCTGCTAAAAGAAAGCTGGAGCAATCTTTGATCAAAGTAAAAGACCATCATGCCCGTCAAGTCCGCCAAGATGAATATGATAAGTGGGATTATATTATCGGCATGGATCATGCCAACATCATGAATCTAAAGCGGATATTTAATGATAAGGAACATAAGATTCGCATGCTTAATAAAAAACCAGTGGCCGATCCTTGGTACAGCGACAACTTTGATCTGGCTTTTGATGAGATAATGGAGGGCTGTTTAAGGCTTTTAAAGGAGATTGAATGTTAGTAGATTATCATGTACACAGCGAGTTCAGTGATGATTCGACCTATCCGATGGAAGAGGTCGTCTTAGATGCGATCGACAAGGGCCTCGATGAGATCTGTTTTACGGACCATGTCGATTATGGCGTTAAAAAGGACCATGACGATCACCCTTTGCATGTGAACGCTCGCTTTTTGGCCAATGTGGATTATGAGCGCTACTTCCCTTTGATTGAAAAGCTTCAAGCGAAGTATGGCGATAAAATAAGGATCAAAAAGGGTCTCGAATATGGGATCCAGGTGCACACGATCAAAGAGTATAATGATCTCTTTGCCAAGTATCCTTTAGATTTTGCGATCCTTTCTGTACATCAGGTCGATGATAAAGAATTCTTTTTAGAAGATTATCAAAAGGGCAAAAGTCAGAAGGAATATAATGAAGGATATTATAAAGAGATCTATAATGTCGCTAAAAACTTTAAGAATTATAGCGTCCTAGGTCATCTTGATCACATCGTGCGTTATGATAGGCTAGGCCCCTATCCCTTTGATAAGATCAAAGACCTTGTTGCCGAGATCTTAAAGGTCGCCATCAAAGACGAAAAGGGGATCGAGCTGAATACTTCTTTTCATCGCTATGCCCTAAAGGATTCTACCCCCAGCAAGGATATCCTCTTGTTATATAAAGATTTAGGGGGAAGGATCTTAACGATCGGTTCGGATTCTCACAAGAAGGAGCATCTTGGGGCCTATATTAAAGAAGGCTTTAGCTATTTGAAAGAGTTGGGTTTTAAAGAATACTGCACCTTTGATAAGATGCAGGCCATATTTCATGAATTATAGGAGGTACGTATGTTAGAAGTAGGAAGTAAAGCCATTGATTTTTGTCTGAAAGATCAAGACGATAGAGATGTGAGGCTCTCATCATTTAAAGGCCAAAAGGTCATTTTGTATTTTTATCCCAAGGATAATACCCCAGGCTGTACCAAGGAGGCCTGCGCCTTTAAAAACAATTATGAAGATTATAGCAGCTTAAATGCCATAGTCTTGGGTATCAGCAAGGATAGCAGAAAAAGCCACTTTAATTTTTCGCAAAAATACGAATTGCCTTTTAGACTTTTGTCAGATCCTGATCATAAGGTCATTGAGGCATATGATGTCTGGAAAGAGAAAAAGCTCTATGGCAAGACTTCAATGGGAATCGTGCGCTCGACTTATGTGATCGATGAAGAGGGAGTGATCATATATGCTAAAGAAAAGGTCAAGCCTGAAGAGTCACCAGTTGATGTACTGAGCTTTTTAAAAGGGCAGGAGTAACTACTTTTTGCCTCTTGTTGTGCTAGAATAATAACTATGGAAATAAAAGAGAGATTAAAACAGTTACAAGCCAAAATGGCTAAAGAGGGCATTGATTATTACTTTATCAATACCAGTGATTATCATATGTCAGAGTATATCAGCGAGCATTTCAAGACCCTGCGTTATTTTTCGGGTTTCAGCGGCTCTTTAGGACAGCTTGTCATCAGCTTAGATGATGCGCATTTATTTGTCGATGGCCGCTATCATGCCCAAGCCGCCAATGAAATTAAAGGAAGCGGCATAGTTTTAGAAAGGTTGGGTATTAAAGGGGTCCTCAGCGCTGATGAATATCTGATCAAATACGCTAAAGGAAAAAGTATCGGCCTAGACGGGCGCGTTATTTCGACGGCCTTTGTGAGGAAACTTTTAAAGGCTGGTCTTAAGGTTACAAGTATTGACCTTTATAGTGATCTATACCTTGACCGTCCGCCTTTAAATAACGATATGCTTTATGAATTGTCCTTAAAGTATACCGGGCTTTCGCGTCGCGAAAAGCTTTGCATCATCAAAGAGGTTCTCAAAAAGAAGACTATGATTACCCAAAACTTAGAATCGGTAGCCTATGCCTTAAATCTCAGGGGCAATGACATTGCCTATACCCCGGTCTTTTTGGCTAATCTTGTCTTCCATCGCGATGATGTCTATCTCTTTATCAATAAGTCGCGTCTTTCTGATGTGATCTTAGAGGGTCTTTATGAAGATGGGGTGATCATTAAAGACTACGACGCATTCTATGATTTTATCAAGACGATCAAAAAAGAAGTCGTCTTATTAGACGAAGATAAGTGTTCTTATGAGACCTATCGTCTTTTGGACCGCTCTAATGAGATCCATCACATGATGGGCCTCCTCGAAGAGATGAAGATGGTCAAAAATCCCATCGAGATCAAAAACAGTAAACTAGCCCATATCTATGATGGGGTGGCGATGGTCCGTTTTATGAAATGGCTCAAAGAAAGCGATAAAGAAGGCTTGAATGAATATGATGTCAAGATCAAGGTCGATCGCTCTCGTCTTGAATACAAGGCCTTTGATTTAAGTTTCAATACAATCGTCGGCTATAATGAAAATGCTGCGATGATGCACTATTCGCCAAATGAAAAGGTGCACGCCCCTTTGCATAATTCTGGTATCCTCTTGATCGATTCCGGCGGTCAATACTTTGAAGGAACGACCGATATCACGCGTACTTTCGCCCTTGGTGAAGTTAGCGATGAGGTCAAGATGTACTTTACCTTGGTTTTGGCCAGCATGTTTAACTTGGCCAGCGTTAAATTCTTAAAGGGCCTCAGTGGCGATAAGCTTGACATATTAGCACGTCAGTATCTTTGGGAAAGAGGAATCGACTATCGCTGTGGGACGGGGCATGGGGTAGGCCAAGTCTTGGCGGTCCATGAGATGCCGCCTAATATCCGCTATCGTCTGTGTGGCAATCCAAATGTCGAAGTTCCCTTAAAAGCTGGCAATATTTTCTCTGATGAGCCCGGTGTCTACTTTGAAAAAGAATTTGGCATTAGATGTGAGAATCTCTTGCTTTGTAAGAAAGAGATGGAAACGGAATATGGCGAATTCTTGGGTTTTGAACACTTGACCAAGGTGCCTTTTGACCTCGATCTTATCGATTTAAAATATCTTGATGAAAAGACCAAAGGGCTTTTAAATGCCTATCATAAAGATGTCTATGAGTCTTTAGCGCCATACTTAAACGATGAGGAGCTCTCCTTCTTGTCAAAGGCCACTAGGAGCATATGATGAAGATCTTAAACTGGAATGTCAATGGCCTTAGAGCCATCATGAATAAAGGAGTGCTTTTAGAGTTTATTGAAAAAGAAGACCCCGACATCATGGCTTTTGAAGAGACTAAGATGCAGCCTGAACAATTGCCGCATTCTTTTGATGGCTATCACATCTACATCAATTCAGCCGTTCGCAAAGGTTATTCAGGAGTAATGGTCATTACCAAAAAGGAACCATTAAATGTGATCTATGATATCAAAGGAGAAGACGAGCCTTTAGAGGGGCGTGTCATAACTTTAGAATACAGCGACTTCTATTTTGTCGCAGCCTATGTCCCCAATTCCAAAGACGGGCTTTTGCGTCTAGGTTACCGCATGAAGTGGGAAGATCTCATGCGTGCGCACCTTATGAGCTTAGATCAGAATAAACCGGTTATCTATACTGGCGATCTCAACGTCGCTCACGAAGAGATCGATCTTAAAAATCCCGATAAAAACCACCTCAACGCCGGCTTCAGCGATGAAGAAAGAGCTAAGTTCAGCGAGCTTTTAAGGGCTGGTTTCAGTGACACTTACCGCAAGCTCTATCCAGAGCGTGTCCAGTATTCCTGGTGGTCTTATCGCGCTCTTGCCCGAAGCAAGGGCATTGGCTGGCGCATCGACTATTTTGTCGTCTCGAATCGCCTTTTGGATAAAGTTTCAGACAGCATCATCTATGACCAGGTATTGGGATCGGATCATTGCCCAATTGGTTTACTAATCGACCTCCAATAGGAGGTTTTGGTATAATATAGGAAGACAGTATAGAAAGGAAGAACTAAAATGGAAGTTAAAGAATTCTTATCAAAACATCAAGAAGACATGATCAAAGATCTGTCTTTGCTGGTAAAACATAATTCGATCAACAGTGCTGATGAGCCTCCTTTTGGCAAGGCTAACCGCGCCGTCTTAGTTGAAGCTTTAGGCATCATGCAGGATAAGGGATTAAAGACCAATAATCTTGACTACTATTGTGGCTATGGCGAAGTTGGTGAGGGTGAAAAGCTCATCGGTATCTTGTGCCATCTTGACATCGTTCCCGCGGGCGATGGCTGGAAGAGTGACCCCTTTACTTTAGATCGACGCGACGAGGTGTTATACGGGCGTGGGGTCTCAGATGATAAGGGCGCAGCGATCGCAGCTTTATATGCCCTTAAATATTTGATCGACAGCGGCTATCATTTTAAAAATCGCGTTCGTCTGATCCTTGGCTGCAATGAAGAAAGCGGTTCTAGGTGTATCGAACACTATGTTTCAAAAGAGGGAAGCGTCGATTTAGGCTTTACGCCCGACGCCGAATTCCCTGGCATCTTTGCTGAAAAGGGGATTATTGGTGGCGAAGTGAAGGCCTTATCTTCAAGGATCGTCGATATAAGTGGAGGCGAAGTTTCCAATGTCGTCATGAAGAAGGTTACGGTCAAGCTTACTAAGGGTTCTTATGACGAAGCGGCGCTTAATGAATTTTTCCGCGATCATGATATTGAATACAACATCATCAAAGAAGATGATTACATCATTTTAAATGTCTTTGGAAAGGCAGCCCATGCCTCAACGCCGGATCTTGGCATCAATGCCTTTAACTACCTGATGGAAGGCTTATATCAGGCGAGTTTTGATGATGAGCTTGTCACATATTTCCATGACAAGATCGGCCTTGATAATCATGGCAAGAAGATCGGCCTTGATAAGTTTAATGATGAATATTCCGATTCGACCTTTAATATCGGCGTCGTCAGAAAAGACGAAGGCAAGGTTACTTTCAGTGTTGATATACGCTTCCCAGTTATGGCCGACATTGAAGAGGGCAAGGCCTATCTTTTAGACAAGTTAAACCTTGGCAACAACCATTTTACGATCACTTCTTGTGCCAAAGCCTTATTTTTCGATCCGGATTCTAAGCTTCCTAAGGCCCTTAAAAAGGCTTATGAAGATGTAACGGGGGATCATGAAACGAAGATGATGGCGATCGGCGGCGGGACCTATGCCAAGGCCATGGACAACGTCATCGCCTTTGGTTGTGAGTTTTTGGGGCACGACGGACATATTCATGATGTCGATGAGTGTTTGAGTATTGAAGACCTTTTAAAGCAGGTTGAGATATATATTGCCGCAATTAAGAATTTAGATGAGGTAGCTTAATGAAAAATAAAATGGCATTGATCTATGATTTTGATAAGACCCTCTCACCTCGTGATATGCAAGAGTTCCACCTCTATAAGCGCTTGGGATATGCCAGTCCTGAAGCTTTCTGGAGTGATTGTGACAAGCTTTCTAAAGCTCACAATATCGATGGGATCTTGGCCTATATGTATCAGATGGCTTTAAGCGCCAAGGACATCACTCGCAAGGAACTGGTCAAAGAAGGGGCTTATGTCGAGTTTTTCAAAGGCGTCAAAACCTGGTTTGAAAGGATCAATGCCTATGCCTTAAATAAGGATATTAAGCTTGAACACTACATCATTTCAAGCGGTCTAAAGGACATGATCTTAGGGACGCCGATTGCTAAAGAGTTTAAGCGCATCTATGCCTGCAGTTATTATTACGATTTAAAAGGCCATATCTTGTGGCCGGCACGGGTCGTGAATTATACGGTCAAGACGCAATATCTCTTCCGCATCAACAAGGGAGTCTTTGAAGAGACCAATGATATCGACCTCAACCGTTCGACCAAAGATGAAGACAAGTATATCCCGCTTGAGCGCATGATCTATTTTGGCGATGGTTTGACCGATGTGCCGTCTATGAAGGTCATATCAGATAATGGGGGCAGTACGATCGCAGTCTTTAAGGACGATGAGGGAGCCAAGAAACTGGCTGAAGACCTCTATGAGAAAAAAAGAGCGATGTTTATGGCGCGGGCGGATTATTCCAAGAATTCGCGTATCGAAAAGATCGTCAAAGGCATCATTGACAACGTGGCCTCCGACTGCCACTTAGATAAATATCGATAAGGAGTACTATGAATACAGTAATCAGTGTTGTGATCGGTAAGGTCAGTGAAGTAAATATCAAAGGCAAGGAATATGTGGTGAATCCGACCTTTCAAAAGTTATGCAAGAAGATCTTTCGCCTCTATGTCCTTTTGATGGCGATCGTCTTAGTGGTGGCCGTTAATTTTGCACCATATGTTGGGGCAGATGACATCTTTTCCGTGACGCTGTTTGCGATCTTGGCTGATGTCGTCTACAATCTCATCATCGATTTCTTGGTGCGTCTGATCATCGAAAAGAAGGCCATATGATGTTTTTTGTGATACTTGATGTAATTGCGATAGTATACGCTGGCTTTGTCATCTATCGCGGACGCCTGGTGGAACTAGAGATGAATCCTGGGGCCAAGTGGCTGATCCCCTTGATCTTTTTTAGCTTTGGGATCTTTCAGTTTGTCACGAGCTATTTTTTGATTGAAAATTATCTGACCCTTTTGATCTTTGCCCTGTCTTCGATGATAATATATATTTCGCCCTCTGGTTTAAGCACTAAAGGCGCCATTATCATTGGACGGCTTTACCCCTTTGAAAAGATCATGGATTATAAGATCAAGAGTGAACACGATCAGCTTTATTTAGAGATGCAAGTAAAAAGAAGGGCCTGTTTTTTGATCGCCAAGCGCGAAGATAAGAAAAAGGTCGAAGAATATATGAAGAAATATTGGAGGTAAGCATGATAGAAGTATATATCGTTTCAGGGTTTTTAGGGGCTGGCAAGACGACATTGATCAATTATTTATTAGAAGATCAAAGTCTTAAAAAGACAATGCTTATTGAGAATGAATTTGGAGAAAAAAGTATCGATGACAAGCTGTTTGGCGACAAGCTTGAAGTCTTTTCGATCAACAGCGGCTGCATCTGCTGCTCCTTAAAGGGCGAGCTTAAAGATGCCCTTGATGAGATACGCTCTTATGCGATCGATACGCTTTTTATTGAACCATCAGGAGTGGGCAAGCTTTCTGAGATCATCGCAACAATCAATAAAGAAAAAGACTTTAAACTGGTTTCACACGTCACATTAGTCAATGGCTTAAAAGCTATAAGCTATCATAAGAATTTTAAAGAATTCTTTGATGATCAGGTCATCATGGCCAATATGTTGATTCTTACAAGAGTTGAAAAGCTCGATGAAAAAAAGAAATTAGAGGTCGTGAAGATGTTGTCAGAGCTAAATGAAGATGCCAGGATCTTAACGAGTCCTTATCGGCATATGGGCCAGGCTAAACTTTTAAGCTTGATGAAAGAGGGGGCCTGTGCGTGCGAAGATTGTACGGCCTTGGTAGATGATGAAGAATTAGAGAAGCTCACACACCACGAACACCACCATCATCACCACCATCATCATCATGATGCCGATGAGGTCTTTACCTCTTTAGCGCTTTATCCATGTGGTATTTTCGATGAAGAAAGCCTGAGGGCAGTATTATCAAAACTTGATGATTATATTATTCGCGCCAAGGGATATCTTCACACCGATATTGATAAAGACCTTTACTTCTCCTGTAGTGATGGCGAGATCGACATCTGGTATGATAAAAAACAAGCCCAAAGCGAAGTTGTTCTCATCGGGTCAAATCTAGATGAAAAGGGGCTCAAGGAGCTTTTCAATGCCTAAGCCCTTGTATTTTTTTGGCGGGCTTTTAGATAGCGGCAAGACCTCGGTCATTAAAGAGACGCTTCTATCACCACAGTTTAATGAAGGCGAAAGAGTTTTGATCATCGCTTTAGAAGATGGGGAAGAGAGATATGATGAACGCTTTTTGCACTACGCTAATGCCAGGGTCGTCTATCTTGACAACTTTAAGGAATTAAACCTTGCAAAGATGAAAGAGCTTGATGAACTCGAAGACTTTGATGAAATATTTGTCGAAGGTAACGGCATGGAAGATGAGTGGCCCTTCCTTTTAAATGTTCAGGCCTTTAAAAAATGGGAAGTCGCCCAGACCCTCAGTGTTGTCGATGCCTCGACTTTTAAGATGAATGTCTTAAATCTTAAGACCTTCCTTTATTACCACATCAAATCTGCAGAATGCATTATCTTCAATCGCTTTGAAAACAGAAGAGATGATTATTTGTTTATCCGCAACAACGTCTTGGGTCTAAATCCTAAGGCTGAGCTCATTTTTGAAGATAAAAACGGTGAGATTGTCTCTTTTAAAAATTTTGAATTATTCGATCTTTCTAAAGAACTCATTTATATAAGCGATATCGACTATGGAGCGTGGTATGTCGATGCCGGTGCTAACCCATCAAAGTACGCTGGCAAGCGCATCAGCATCAACGTCAAGTGGACAGCGGACTTGCCCAAATACGATAAAGCATGTATCATGGGACGCGAGGCTATGATCTGCTGTAGCGAGGATATCGCCTCGATGGCTATAACGGTCGTGGGGATCGACAAGAAAAAGATCAAACCCGGGCACTTCTATCGCTTAGAAGGAGTGATCCATACCGTTGAGGCCGAAGATGGCTATGATACCTGTCTTTTATATCTTGATAAGATAGCGGACGGGGAAGCCTTAAAGGACCCCATGGTCTACTTTAATTAGGAGGATAAGAGATGAATCTGTTTATAGAACTGCTTAAATCGACCTTATTTGGTGTCGTTGAAGGAATTACCGAGTGGCTTCCGATCTCATCGACCGGCCACATGATCCTTTTAGAAGAATTTGTACACCTTAATTTCAGTGCTGAATTCTGGAACGTCTTTTTGGTCGTCATTCAACTAGGAGCGATTTTAGCTGTTGTCTTGATCTATTTTAAAAAGATCTGGCCATTTAACTTCAATAAAGAAAAAGGCCCTCTCATTAAGATGGATATCATGCAGCTATGGTTTAAGATCTTAGTGGCTTGTATCCCGGCAGCGATCGTCGGCATCCTGTTTGATGAGATCTTAGAAAAGTATTTATATAATGCGGTCGTGGTAGCGCTCATGCTGATAATATTTGGGGTGGGCTTTATCTATATCGAAAACCATTCCAAAAGTAAGGCAAGAGTCAACTCTTTAAACGAGATCTCTTATAAAGATGCCGTTATTATCGGGATCTTTCAGCTCATTGCTGCGATCTTTCCCGGTACTTCGCGCTCTGGTGCGACGATCTTGGGAGCTTTGATGATCGGAGTATCGCGCAAGGTTGCCGCAGAGTTTACTTTCTTTTTGGCGATCCCCGTCATGTTTGGGGCGAGCCTATTAAAGATGCTTAAGGTAAGCTATTTCTTCTCTTTAGCTGAGTGGGCCGTCCTTTTGGTTGGCATGGTCAGTGCCTTTATCGTATCGATAATCGCGATCCGCTTCTTGATGAGCTATATCAAGAAACACGACTTTAAGGTATTCGGTTACTATCGAATCGTTATCGGAATTATCGTGCTTTTATACTTCTTTATTTTGAAATAGGAGACTTAAATGAAATTAAAGCTGTTTGACCGATTTAAAAAGAAAAATGTCAAACCCCTGATTATTATGATCCATGGCTTTGGCAAGCGGCGGAGCGCTGAATTCGCCAATTTGGTCGCGGCTTTAAAAGACGAATATGATATTGTGACGCCTGATCTTTTCGATCAGCGCTACAGCGATGACAAGATCTGGTATAACTGGGTCTCAAGAGCCGAGGAAGCGATCATTAAGGCGAAAAGAGAGAATCGTGAGATCATCTTGATCGGTTTCAGCATGGGCGGGGTCATCGCTTCATATCTGGCCTCTAAATTTGTGATCAAACGATTGATCCTTTTAGCGCCAGCCTTTGAATACGTTACGCTTACAACGGCATCTAATATCGTCCAAAGCGCTATTTCCAAAGAAAAGAAGGAAGAAGAATACCCTAAGATCCCCTCAGATTTTTATAAGACTTTTACGGAAGTGGTCGATAACTGCAAAGATGCGATCTTTAAGGTAACTTGTCCAACCCTTTTTGTTGCCGCCTATAAAGATGAATTGATCCCTTATACCGTTGCGCATAAGTATTACCGCAAGATGCAAAATCCCCATAAAAGATTGGCAATACTAGGTGATGGTGAACATCGTCTTTTGGATAATGAGACGACCAAAGATATCACGATCACTCTGATCAGATCTTTTATCGAAGAAAAGTTCTGAGATTGAGAATCAAACTTTTAAGTGTTATCATAAAAATATGAAAAAAATAAGCGTCATTTTAAAAGAATATCAACCCAACGCCACGGAATCGGAGCGTCTTTTGATGTCTTACCTCATCAATAACCTAGAAGAGGCCTCACTTTTAAACATCAAAGAATTGGCTAAAAAAACTTTCTGTTCACCGGCAACGATCGTGCGTTTGTGCAAGAAACTCAAACTTGCCGGCTTTAAACGTCTGCATCGCATGATGATGGCTGAGATCCATGGCGAAAATGAAGACGAAGAGAAGGATGCACGCAGCAAAAAAAAAAAAAAAGACATCGAAGATCTTATCGATAAGGTCACTTTATTAAACATAGACGCTTTAAGAAGGACCAAGGAATTACTAAACATCGAGACTTTAGAAAAATGCTCCGAATGTATCATAACAGCGCAAAAGATCGCACTGTTTGGAGAAGGATCTTCGCTTGTTGCCTGTCTTGATGCCCGTGATAAATTCTTAAAGGAAGCGATAGCTGCCTATTGCCCAGAAGGTCTTAAATATCAAATAGCCTTATCGGAAACCTTAAATGAAGATGATGTCGCCATTTTGATCGCTGATGAGAATGAAGATGGCGAGATCGTCAAGGTGGGCCGTAAACTTAAAAGTCGCAAAGTTACGATCATAACGATTACGCGTTTGGAAAGTTCATCATTGTCGCGCCTAAGCGACTATAATATCAATATCTCTTCATCAGATATCCACTATTACAACATTCATAGCGGTTCGCGGATCAGCGTTTTGAATGTGTTAGATATTTTATTTATTTTGTGCGCACAATTAAAAAAGGCTAGTTAAGGCCTTTTTTATTTAGGTAAGATAACACTTCTTTTAATGTTTTGATTTGTTTGACAAAGGGAGCATAATAGCGCTTGCGATGATTATTGATCAAAAGATAATCCATATTCGAGCGTTTGGCGCCTAAGGCATCTGAGAAAAAAACGTCGCCGACATAAAGGCATTCTTCTTTTCTTACACCCAGTTTATTAGCGATCGTGATAAAGGGCAGGGGGTCAGGTTTCATCGCCCCTGATTCAAGAGAGGCCATGACGACATCAAAATAGGGGCGAAGCTTGACGGTATCGATCTTTAAATATTGGGTTTCAATATCTCCGTTGGTTAATAGCCCAAGTTTATAGCCGGCACTTTTTAAGGTTTTAAGTACCTCAAGTGCAGAAGGGTCAAGTTTGGTATACTTTGCCATATCATAGGAAAGAGTATCAAAGTAGGGCTTTATATCGCTGATATTGAGGCCATAAGTCTTATTTAGATGTTCGATCAAAGGGCCTCGTCCACTAGTACCGTCGCCATCTAAGACGACCATTTTTTGGATCAGGGCTTCTTTTTCAAAAGGATCGAGATCTTTTAAAAATATATCGACGATTCGCCCCAGCCCTTCATGTATGGCAAAGGAGCGGTCCGAAAGGGTGTAATCAAAATCAAAGATAATTGCTTTATACATGCCTTAATTATATAAAAAAAAGATAGCCCAAACAAAGGCTATCTTTTAAAATCAAAAGTTAAACTTAGGCGATAACTTCAGTAACGTTACCAGAACCTACTGTACGGCCACCTTCACGAATTGAGAACTTAGTACCGTTTTCAATAGCGATAGGAGCGATAAGTTCAACAGTCATCTCAACGTGGTCACCAGGCATAACCATTTCAGTTCCTTCTGGAAGAGTGATTACACCAGTAACGTCTGTTGTACGGAAGTAGAATTGAGGACGGTAGTTAGAAACGAATGGAGTATGACGACCGCCTTCTTCCTTTGTTAAGATGTAGACTTGAGCTTTGAACTTAGTGTGAGGAGTAACAGTACCTGGCTTAGCAAGAACTTGTCCTCTTTCAACTTCATCACGGTTTACACCACGAAGAAGGGCACCGATATTGTCACCAGCTTCAGCTTCATCAAGTTGCTTACGGAACATTTCAAGACCAGTGATAACAGTCTTCTTAGTTTCCTTAATACCAACGATTTCAACTTCGTCATTTAGGTGAGCGACACCACGTTCAACACGTCCAGTGGCAACAGTACCACGACCTGTGATAGTGAAGACGTCTTCAACAGACATCAAGAAGGGCTTATCAACTTCACGAACTGGATCAGGAATGTAAGTATCAACAGCGTCCATTAACTCATCGATCTTTTCTTCCCATTTAGGATCGCCTTCAAGAGCCTTTAAAGCAGAACCACGGATAACTGGAGCGTTTTCGCCATCGAATCCGTATTCAGATAATAATTCGCGAACTTCCATTTCGACAAGATCAATTAATTCTTCATCGTCAACCATATCGCACTTGTTTAAGAAGACAACGATGTAAGGAACACCAACCTGACGAGCAAGTAAGATGTGTTCACGAGTTTGAGGCATTGGTCCATCAGTTGCGGCAACAACTAGGATTGCACCGTCCATTTGGGCAGCACCGGTGATCATGTTCTTGACATAGTCAGCATGTCCGGGGCAGTCAACGTGTGCGTAGTGACGGTGTTCAGTTTGGTACTCAACGTGAGCAGTGTTGATGGTGATACCACGAGCTTTTTCTTCAGGAGCACCATCGATTTGATCGTAAGCTCTGAATTCAGCTTGTCCCTTTTCAGCTAAGCGCTTTGTAATAGCAGCTGTTAAGGTAGTTTTACCATGGTCAACGTGACCGATAGTTCCAATATTAACATGTGTCTTGGATCTATCAAATTTAGCTTTAGCCATTTAAAAGTAATCCTCCTATAATTCTTTTATATTTTATGATAAACGCCCTTAAAATTCAATTAATTCTTGGCGTTCTTTTTGATAATGTCCTCTGCAATGGACTTAGGTACTTCTGAGTAGTGATCCATCTGCATGACATATGTTCCACGGCCTTGAGTGAAAGAGCGAAGGTCAGTGGCATAACCGAACATTTCTGATAATGGAACGTAGGCTCTGACGACGATCGCGTTACCTCTTTCTTCCTGATCGCGGATCTGACCACGACGCTTGGTGACATCGCCCATGATACTGCCTAAGTATTCTTGCGGGGCAATAACTTCAACGTCCATGATCGGCTCTAAGATAACCGGCTTACATTTCTTGGCAGCTTCTTTTAAGGCAAGCGAAGCAGCCATCTTGAAAGCCATTTCTGAAGAGTCGACTTCATGGTAAGAACCGTCAAAGAGAGTAGCCTTGATGTCAACGACCGGATAGCCAGCTTGTAAACCGTTTTGTAAAGCGGCAACCAAACCTTCTTGAACTGGTTTGATGTATTCTCTTGGAACGCTACCGCCGACGACCGCATCGATGAATTCGAAGCCTTTACCTTCTTCATTTGGTTCAAACTTGACCCAAACATGACCGTATTGACCACGACCACCAGATTGGCGAACGAATTTACCTTCACAATCTGCAGCTTGGCGGATCGTTTCACGGAAGGCGACTTGAGGAGCACCGACATTACATTCAACCTTGAATTCACGCTTCATACGGTCAACGATGATATCGAGGTGAAGTTCACCCATACCAGCGATGATCGTTTGACCGGTTTCTTCATCGGTCCAAGTACGGAAGGTTGGATCCTCTTCAGCGAGCTTAGCTAATGCGATACCCATCTTATCAGAGTCGGCCTTGGTCTTTGGTTCGACTGACATTTGGATAACCGGTTCTGGGAAGACCATTTGTTCAAGAATGATCGGGTGTTTTTCATCACAAAGCGTATCACCGGTCGTTGTATCTTTTAAACCAACGGCAGCGGCGATATTACCAGCATCGACTTCTGTGATCTCGGCGCGGTGGTTGGCATGCATCTGTAACAGACGGCCAAATCTTTCGCGTTTGTCTTTAGTAGCATTTAAGACATAGCTACCGGAAGTGCAGACACCAGAATAAACGCGGAAGTAAGTCAAACGTCCAACGAAGGGGTCCGTCATGACCTTGAAAGCCAAGGCGCTGAAGGGCTCATCATCACTGGCGTGACGTAATTCTTCTTCGCCATTAGGAAGGGTTCCCTTAATAGCTGGAATATCAAGCGGAGAAGGTAGGTATTCGATAACGGCATCTAGTAATAATTGGATACCCTTATTCTTATACGCACTGCCGCATAATACTGGGAAGAATTCAGAAGTGATCGTGGCTTTGCGGATCGCAGCTTTGATCTCAGGGATCGTGATCTCTTCGCCTTCTAAGAACTTCATCATGAGCTCATCATCAAAGTCAGCAACCGCTTCAATGAGGTTAGCTCTTAATTCTTCGGCTTGTGCCTTATATTGATCATCGATCTCGGTTTCGGTGATGTTGCTTCCAGAATCATCGTTATAGATGTATTGT
>CALUVF010000072.1 GCA_944324155.1 uncultured Erysipelotrichaceae bacterium
AAGGCGAACTAGATAAAGAAGTGGTTGTCGCAAAATTTGCGACAACCACCAAGCATGGCGCAATAAAAGGAAAAACACAAACAAAAAATGTCGAATTCTATAATCTCGATGTCATCATTTCTGTCGGCTATCGAGTTAAATCACAAAGAGGCATCGCATTTAGAAAATGGGCCACCTCGATCTTAAAAGACTACATGATCAAAGGGTATGCCGTTAATGAGAAACGATTAGAGATCCTAAACAAAACCATTGATATACAGACAAAAATGTTGGCATCTACTTTAGAATTAGACGAAAGTGAAGTATTGAATGTCATAGAAGCTTATCAAAATGCTTTGTCATTACTCGATGATTATGATCATGGTTCCTTGTCAAAACCAAAAGGTACTGATTCAATTTATCGCCTGACCTATGAAGAATGTCGAAAACTGATTAATAAGATGAAATTTGAGTCGGCTGTTTTTGGTGTCGAAAAAGAAGAAGGAAAGCTCAATGGTATTTTAGCGGCCGTCTATCAAAATGTGTTTGGTCAAGAACTCCATCCAAGCATTGAAGAAAAGGCCGCCAATCTTCTTTACTTCCTTATTAAAGACCATCCTTTTGCCGATGGCTGTAAACGCATCGGTGCGACGATCTTTTTGGAATTCTTAAATAAGAACCATCATCTGATCATCGATGGAAGACAGATCATCTCAGACAGTGCCCTAGTGGCGATCACTTTAATGATCGCTGAGTCAAGACCAGAAGAAAAGGAAGTGATGGTAAAACTTTTAATGAATATTTTAAATGTTCCTTTTTAAGAGATATCAATCCTTTTAAAGCGGAATAAGGCAAAACCCATAAGTGTGATGCTTAAAAACAGATAGCTTAAGATCGTTGGCCATAGAGATACATAGTGTGTTTCGACAAGTTCGGAGGAGAAATTGTTGAAAAAGTCGGGGTCAATACTACCATAGTTGTATAGACCAGAGATCATCGACATGAGATTAAGGTTAGTGTCTAAAGGGATCGCAAAAATGGTTTTAGCCATATAGAGGAAGTGGTAAGAGATGTCAAAAATAGCGAGATGGTATTTAAGATAGCCATTTTCATTGATGGCACGAAATAGAGGAATGAATAAAAAGACAGCTAAAAGTATAATGACCATAAATGCCATAAAGAGCGCTTCTTTTTTGATCAAAAGACTTAAAGCCAAGGCAAAGCTTTGCATAAAGATGATAAACACAAGCGCGATAAGAAGCATCTCAAAAAAGATCACATAAAGCCCTAAATCTATGTCAAAGTCTTCGATATAGAGGGCACAAAGAGCTGTATAAGACAAAGATGTGATAAAAAAGATACTGAAGGTTCCAAAGATATTAGCGATGTATTTGGCTAAGAGGATCTCGTGGCGCAAAAGTGGTTTGATCAAAAGAAATTTGATCGTCCCTTCTTTGATCTCGGAGATGTTTTGTTCCGAGTTTTTTAAAGCGCTGAGCATATAGATCATAAAGGCCAAAAAGACAAAGAAGGAAGTTGAGATATAGGTTAAGTTCACTTGTCCCATATATGAAGAAAAATCGGAATGATCTAAATTCTTGACAGAGATCGCAAAGAGATAGACGCCCAAAATGATTATGATGAGCCCAAAAAGTAGGCTGCTGTTTTTAAAATAGGTCTTGTAGTATCGATAAATGATATGTTTCATTGCTGCACCTCTTTTTTCATGATCTTGTCATAAAAGCTCTCTAAGCTCTCTTTTTCATCATACATCTCATAAACGATGATCTTATGGTCTAGGCAAAAGCCAAGGATCATTTC
The DNA here is from genome assembly GCA_944324155.1 of uncultured Erysipelotrichaceae bacterium. Taxonomy (GTDB): domain Bacteria; phylum Bacillota_I; class Bacilli_A; order Erysipelotrichales; family Erysipelotrichaceae; genus JAHHTG01. The sequence continues at coordinate 1,801 of CALUVF010000072.1, forward strand.
TTTGAGGCTGTCTTTGGGCAGGGATAATTGATATTTATCGCCCTCATAGCTAAAGGAGACCGATAGCTTTTTAAAGTAGTCTTCTAAGGATCTGTTTAAGGCAGTCTTTAAAAAGACTTTCTTGCGTGTCAGAGAGTGGCGGGCCTCTGAAAGTGGCATATCTAGCATAAGCTTCCCCTTGTCAATGGCGATGATATGGTCGATGAAGGTATCGAGCTCGCTTAAGACATGTGAACTGATAAAGATGGTCATGAGCGATTCTTTAGCCAGGTTTTCCAAAGTATCGATGATCTCTTTACGACTTAAGGGGTCGAGATTGGCGGTTGGCTCATCTAATAGTAAAAGCTTGGGCTTATGAAGGCAAGCCGCAATGAGCCCGACCTTTTTCTTCATGCCGGTTGAAAATTTGGTCACTTTCTTATAGCGGAAATCATTTAATTCAAAGGCCGTAATCATCTTTGTGATTTCTGATTTTGAAGCGCGAGGATCCATATTATTTAAGGCAGCACTATAAGATAAGAATTCTTGAAGATCTAAGTCATGATAGAAACTCGGGAATTCATTCGCAAAGCCTAAAAGGGCATTGGCTTTTTTACTTCCGGCGCTATGTCCACTAATGCGGATATCACCCTTATCCATCTTTAAAAGTCCGGCAATGAGATTGATGGTCGTCGACTTGCCCGCTCCGTTTGGCCCGATGAAACCATAGATCTTGCCTTCTTCTAAGCCGAAGCTTAGATCATTGACGGCCTTAAGTTTCTTGAAACTCTTGTAAAGATGATTGACTTCTAATATCTTCATGACGACCTCCTCCTTTTTAAAAGGTTGAAAGTAATAAATGTTATAAAGAGCAGGCTAAAGAGTATGATGATGACATAAGAGATGATGTTTATGGTGGTGGGCTTTATGACGCTGATCTCAACGCTTCCAAAGGCCAGACGGCCATCTTTGTCTTCATAAGACAAATCGAGCTGATGATAGCCCTGGGCTAGTTCTATCGTTATCTGATCTGACGCGCTTTTTTCTAGTAAAACATCATTAGCGCTAATACTTATTTCCCCATCCCCCTTTTCAAAGTCTAGGGTCAGATCCTTGTGCGAGATAACTTCAGGCACTTCTTTAAGAGTAAAGGGACGCTTTAAGCTTAAAAAGCGCATATGGGATTCTTCATCGATCAAAAGGAGTTCTTCAAAAAGACGATAGGCCTTTTCATAGCAGCCATCTATACCTAGAGACAGACTTTTGTCTTCAAGGTCGATGATGTAGGTCGTATCGTTTGATAAAGCCATGAGGTAGTTTTGATCGATCGGACTCAATTTTATTACATCATCTTTAAAGACCATTGAAATATAAGTCGTTTTGTTGCTTTTGGGATCTTTAAAAGAAAGGCCGCCTAAAGGATATTCATAATAAGGATATATATAATGATTAGAGCTTATGACAAGATTTTGCGGGTCATCTAAAAGTTTGATCTTGGCAATGTAGTCAAGTTTGGGAGCCATGTCCGACTGCCTTTTGTATGACATATACTCGTAATTTAAAAGGGCGCTTCCATCTTTTCCTGAAAGCAATTGATAAGAGCTTAGATCATAGTCTATATAGATGATATCGTTATAGCCATCATCATTATAATCTCTATCAGTAAATGCGAAACCTTCGCCCCAATCATAGACGCCGTCTTTTAAAAGATCAAAGCGGACGCTCAGATCTTTGCCGTTTAAAAGGCGATAGACTTGCTTGCCATCATCGTTATAGGCGTTTATGATGATCTCACTTATATTGTCGCCATCAATATCAGCCACGATTTGGGCATTTTCCATATTCTTTAGATCTTCTTCAAGTTCATAGGTATAGGCGCTTTTATAGTAGTCGGGGTAGCCATAATTCAGATACGAGAGATAAAGGGTCGCCTTTTTATCGTTGATGTGGACATAATCTTCGATCACATCGCCATTAATATCGCCTAAAGCGAAACTTGTGCCCTTTTCATCTAGATAAAAACCTCTACTAAAAGAAGGTCGCATCGTCTTTGCGTTGATCACAAGATCATCGATCAAAAGCCGGTTTTCATTACCTAGATAGTAGGCGATCGAGGTGCCGTTTAGATATTCGACCTCATTTCCATAAGATGATAAGACGACCCTTCCTAAATACAATGTCCCTTCGTTTTTTAGATCATAGATAAGGACATCGGTGCGCTTTCCTTTTTGAGGTCTTAAAAGAGCTAAGAGATGATCGTGCTTTTTATCGTAATTAATAGTAATGAAAGGATCTTTTTTATCATAGTCATCATCTAATTCTAGAAGTGTTTCGCT
>CALUVF010000073.1 GCA_944324155.1 uncultured Erysipelotrichaceae bacterium
TGTCGATACCCTGATCTACGGCATTTCTAAGGAAGAAGTAAATGACATCAATGAGAATCATCAAAACAGCCGCTTTTTTGACTGCCAGATCAATGAAGCGATCAAGGCATCAAATGATATAAGCGTCTTAAAAGATGCCGATGCGATCTTATTGGGAGTGCCGACAACGGCGATGGAAAGCGTACTTTTAGAAATAAAGTATCTTATGGAAAAGAAGTACGTCATCATCAATGTCGCCAAGGGCTTTCACATTAAAACTAAGGAGCGCATGTCAGTCCTCATTAAACGTATCTTAGGAAATGAGGTACCAGTCATCTCTTTGATCGGTCCTTCACACGCCGAAGAAGTCATCTTGCGCAAACTAACAGTCGTCAATGCCGTGTGTGAAGACCTAAATGAAGCCAGAAAGATCCAAGATCTATTCTCTAACGAATATTTCCGTGTCTATATCAATGATGATGTCGCGGGTGCTGAGATCGCGGCCGCGGTTAAAAACGTCATGGCGATCGCTTCGGGCTGTCTTGAGGGGATCGGGCAGGGCGATAATGCCCGTGCTGCCCTTATCACAAGGGGCTTGCATGAGATGACGCGCTTTGGCTTAAAGCTTGGTGGAAGACAGTCGACCTTCATCGGCTTAAATGGCGTAGGCGATCTTGTGGTGACTGCTTCATCTAGACATTCCCGCAATTTTGAAGCGGGCTTAAAGATCGGCTTAGCTCATGGAGCCAAAGAATTTATGGCCACTAACTCAAAGACAGTTGAGGGCATCAACGCCACCAAAACAGTTGTGGCAATGGCTAAGGAGCTTGGTATTGAGATGCCGATTTGTCAAGAAGTATATGCCGTCTTATTCGAAGACAAGGATCCTGAAAAAGCGATCAGCGATCTGATGTCGCGTCCTCTTAAAATTGAATATGAACATTAAAGCTCGCGAACATCGCGAGCTTTTTAATAAGGGTAATATTCTTTTAAGATATAGCCCAAGGTCCCCCAAGGTGCCACGCGATAGGGGAAGGTGCCATAGACCGTTTGGATCGTCGTTACATCATCGGGCATCTTGACAGCTTTTGGATCATAATCAAAGTGTTTGTATTCAGCATCTAACAAATAGCGGGCCATATTTCCTTTGGTGGCCCAAGTGCCATAGAAATAGGTGCCATAACCCATTTTATCCCAACCCAACCAGACGACATTGGTATAAGTATCGCTGGAGGCGACTTGCCAGTTATCTTTGGCGGCACCGGTTGGAATACCGTATCTTAGTCCTGACTTGCCCCAATCGGTCGTACCGGTCTTGGCATATACGGGATAGCCCGTCCTTAACATGCTCATGAGGTTATAGTAGGGTCCATAGACGTTGTTGTATTCAAGCTGAGCCATCATATAGGCAGCGCCCGGCTTGACGACTTGATTACCGATAGTGTCAGCTTCAAAGACCTCTTCATCTGTGACGATCTTATCGATCGTATGAGGTTCGATATAGCGTCCGCCATTGATGATGATGGCATGGGCCGCTGCTAACTGTAAAGGAGTAACGGCCAGGGTACTTCCACCGATCGCGTATTGGATATCAAAGGTCTCTTCTGTGCATGCAATGCCGATCGAATTTAAATAGTCGACGACATATTTAACCCCTTTAGCTTCGACGACGTCTTCCATGGCTTGAACGGCTGGCGAATTAAGCGAATCGCCTAAGGCATCTTTTAGATACATCTTCCCACGATATTTGCCATCGGCGTTATGTACTTGTAAATTTTTATTGTCGTATAAATAGACTGGCTTATCATCGACGACATGACTTGTAGCCCAGCCCAGGTCATTAAAGGCCAAAAGATATTCTAAGACTGGTTTGATCGTTGATCCCGGCTGCAGTTTTGACATAGTCGCCCGATTGAAAGAGCGCGCTCCCAGTTCGCTTTCTTCCTTGCCACCACCTAAGGCGACAACCTGACCGGTCTGATTGTTTAAGACCACGATCGCGCTTTGCATGTTGTTTTGAGGATATTTGATCCAGGTCTTTTCGTTTTGCAAGTTATAGACAGTCTTTTGCATATAGGAGTCCATCGAGGTATAGATCTGCATGGGGTAATAATAAGGATCTTTCCCGGTTATGTCTTTGGCCTCTTCGATTGCGGCGTCGATAAAGCTTTGATAATAGGGGACCGTATCGCTCCACTTATCATCATCGCGTCCTAATTCATCAGCCAGATCGATCTTTTTAGCCATCTTTAATTCATTTTCGCTGATGTAGCCATGATAACACATCATGTCTAAGACTTCATCTCTTCTTCTTTGCGCATTTTCAAGATAGTTGGTATTGGAATTTAAATAAATATTCCCGCCATCTTTGATGAGGTCGTTATAAGGGTTATAGATGTTGGGGGAATTGATGATCCCCGCCAAGAAAGCAGATTGTGAAAGATTGAGCTCGCTGGCGCTGATATCGAAATAGTAGTTAGCGGCCTTTTCAATGCCGCGGATATTATTGCCGAAGTTGATGCGGTTTAAATAGTCGGCAAAGATCTCTTTTTTAGAGATCTCTTTTTCGGCTTTGATAGCCATCACGATCTCTTGGGCCTTGCGGGAGAGTTTCTTTTCGGCGATCGTCGAATCTTCACCGGCATCTTTTTGGAAGTAGGTATTTTTGATAAGCTGCATCGTAAAGGTGCTTCCACCCTGTTCAAAGCTGCCGGATTCCAGATTTTCTAAAAGCGCCTTGATAAAACGCGGGATATCAAAGCCAAAGTGTTCAAAGAAACGCGAGTCTTCGATCGCTAAAAAGGCATCGATAAGGACGTTGGGCATATCTTCGTAAGTTATATTTTCTCTTTTATATTCGCCGATCTCTTGTAATACATTTCCATCGGCATCATAGATGATGGTCGAATCCTGAGCTTTTAAGTCCTCGGCCTTAAAT
>CALUVF010000074.1 GCA_944324155.1 uncultured Erysipelotrichaceae bacterium
GAGGTGAGTGCTAAATATTTCTTTCAAAGAAGTTTGCCATAAATTATCTTCGATTTTGACTGTATGTTCTTAAATTTAAGAATTAAAAAAACGGTTGATCGTTAATGGAACAACCGCTTTGCGTAAAGCGAAATACAAAGCTATTTATTGTTTTGTGTAGGTGCTTAGCTGCTTTTCGATGTTGCGGGCGCTATACATGACTCGAAGAACAGTTACCACCTGCTCTTTTATATCTGGAATATAAAACACGATATAGTTATCTACTGTAACAAAACGCAGCCCACGACTATACCACGGTTCTTTCCCATATCTTGGAAAGCGCTCTGGCATCTCATTTAAGCTTAGTATCTTTCTTTCAAGACGTTTTAGCTGCTTTTTTGCATTATCTATCGACAAAAGCTCAAAAGCGATATACTCAAATATCCCCACGTAAATCTTCTTCGGCATGGATTGAGATGACAACTCTAAAAATCATAAACCGTAATCTTTGCGAATATCAGCAAAAACCGTTTTTGCGTCTTTGGTTTGACCAACTTTCGTATCGTTATAACCTTTCTTCAGCTCTGCATGCAATTCGTCTGTTTTCAACATACTTATGTCTGTGGGTATTCTGTCTGGGATTTTTACCTCAAAGGGAAGTCCTCGCTGTAAAATAATCTGTTTATAAAACATATTGATAGCGTTAGAAGCAGGAATACCTAGTGTAGAGAGAATCTTTTCAGCCTGCTCTTTGATTTCAGGTTCTATTCTCACATATAAATTTGCTGACTTCGTCATAAAAGAAACACCCCTTTCTCGTGTCGTCCTTTTCTTCATTATACACATATGTACATACAATAGCTATACATTATTTATTATGTTTCAATAATACAGTCGAACAGCTCTAACATCTCTTTTTATTGACAAAACCTTTTTAACGCTTGATATTCAATCTTTTTTAGGAACTATGCGACTTTTTGACAATAAATAAGCAGGAGGTGAAGACAAGCTCAATCAAATGGCGTTGGTGACTGGTAATTGATAAAATTTGGAGTATCTCCTATAATACAAGTGAAGGAGAAATCCTCAAAGTGTTCCAGCACTTCAAAAAGCCGTAGCCCGTGGGGTGGCTTGATAGCCCTTGTACCTTTCTCGTTTTAACGAGACAGCACGGCGGTCGTGAGAAAATTCCGTAGCCCGTAGGGTGGCTTGATAGCACTTGTACCTTTCTCGTTTTAACGAGACAGCGTGACGGCCACGAGAAAAACTGGGCTTTTTTTATGATTTTATTAAGCGATAGCAATAAAAAGATGCTATTTCAAAAAACAAAATTAATATTTTTAATATACGAAAAACTGATCGGTTATAAATATCTTTTCATCACCGACTTTTATCATGATTTTGAAGCTGAATTCATTAAAAACAATTTCATCCACCTTACGGGACTCAATATATCAATAGAGTCCTCTCGTTTTTTCGACAATCTTAAAAACGGCACAGCTTCCTACAGCATGATAGCTAAAAGGCAAACCCATGACATCAAAACAATCAACAAAAAATTCAGGGTTCTAAGAGAATTGGAGTTATTTTTAGAAAATAAGTTCGAAGAATCGAATCTTATAATAGACGATTTTAGATCACTAACCTCTGATAAAAATATGTTTTCTTATTCTTTAAGAAATGAGAAAAAACGGTTCACACTCGTTTTTTCCAAAAATAATTGTGCCAGAAGCGTAAGGTATGAATTATCAGCGCAGGGACAAGACAGACAAAAAGTAATATTTATTTTGCGTAAGAAGAAAAATGACAGATCCTATAATACGCTGATATATAGAGATGAAAATTACGAGATAATAGATATACCTCGTTTGACTTTGGGAAAATATATGTTCGACACTAGCGGAAATCTATACAAAACTCGGGATTGAATCCTAGCGATTTCTTTTGACAATCTTGTTTGCTACTTCTAAGGCGATCGCTTTGGGGATAAAGTCTTTGATGTCACCACCGAATAAAGCAATCTCTTTGGCGATCGAAGAAGATAAAAAAGAATACTCGGGGCGCGATACCAAAAAGAGCGTTTCGATCTCATCGTTTAAGATCATATTAGAGGTAGCTTGCGACAATTCGTATTCATAATCAGCCACCGCTCTGATCCCTCTGATCAAGACCTTGGCACCTAATTTATGTGCTAAGCGCACCGTCAGATCATTGTCCGAAATGACTTTGACATTGGGCAAGTGAGCCACACATTTTTCGATCATCGCTTGCCTTTCTTCCAAAGAAAAAGTACAGGTCTTGCGAGGATTGATCATAATGGCCACAATGACCTCGTCAAATAATTTTGAAGCTCTTTCAATGATATCCATATGCCCGTTAGTGATCGGGTCAAAAGTTCCCGGGTAAAGTGCTTTGATCATGCTTCCTCCTTCTTGAAATAAACCAGTTTGGTTATGCCATAGCGGCGTTCTTTATATTTTTTAAAGGTTTGATATCGATCCGATAATTCATTTTTGGCCTCGATCTCCCAGATAATGATGGTCGTATCATTAGTTAAACGCTCAAGTAAAGCCATCACCTTATCATGATCCAAAAAGCGATAAGGCGGATCTAAGAAGATGTAGTCAAATTTTTCATCTAAGCCTTCTAAGGCCTTTTGATAATCGGCGTTTATGACTTTAGCGCGATAATTGGTAAGGGCTAAATTTTCCTTTGATTATCTTAATAGCTAAGGGGTGATCGTCGCATAAGACGAGCTCTTTTGCCCCGCGTGAGAGTGCTTCTAGCCCCACGGCTCCACTGCCGGCAAAAAGATCTAAAAACCGCGCTCCACTTATATTTCCCAAACTTGAGAAAAGCGCTTCTTTGACCATGTCTTTGGTTGGTCTCGTGTTATCGCCCAAAAGAGTCTTTAGACGCAAACCTTTTTTCTCACCTGCTATGATCCGCATCTTTTTTCGTATTGATCCTTTTTATCTCATATTCCGCTAAACCGATCGCCATCATGGACGAAACGATCGAGGAGCCGCCAGCACTCACTAATAATAAGGGGACGCCGGTCAAGGGTATGAGGCCTGACACCCCACCGACATTGAAAAAGAAGTGCAAGACCAAGTAAGCCATCACCCCGACATAGACGATCTGAGCCCTTGTATCGCTTTTAGCGTCAAAGGCATGGATCATCAAGCGGACGATGATGATGGCGTAAAGCACAAATATAAACAAAAATCCGACAAAGCCTAATTCTTCGACGATGATCGGCAAGATGAAGTCATTGTCGGCATTGGGGAAGTTCATATATTTGTGGACAGAATTGGCATAACCCATGCCAAACAAGCCGCCACTGGCAAAGGAGACAAATGATAAGATCAAATGATAGCCAATTGTAAAGGGATATAAGAAAGGATTGGCACTGGCCAAAAAACGCCCGACGATATAGCTATCCGAGTCGATTAGACTGACAAGTTTTGTGCCGATCGGCGTGATAAAGATAACGATCACCACAAGTCCCAATAAAGTAGCCAAAAAGACATAGTGGCGATATTTGGCAAACACTCTATCTTTAGGTATCAATAATAAAAGCGCGACCATACAGAAAAGGACGATGCCCGAGCCAGTGTCCTTTTGCCAGACAATAATGATAAAGGTGACGATGATGGTATAGGCAATGATCTTTAGGTAGCTTTTTTGGGCATCTTTAGCGCTCCTATATCTTTTAGTAAGCATCTTGGCGCAATAGATGATGGCTGCGATCTTCATGAATTCGGAAAGCTGCAAAGAGATCGGCCCGATGATGAGCCAGCCATAGGCTCCGTTGGCCCCCATGCCCAAAAGTCTTGGAAAGATCAGGGAAATAGCCAAGGTCAAAGAGCCAAACTCAATGATCCTTTGCCTAAAATCGATTGGCGAGATCTTCATAAACACCCCTAACATCAAAAGCCCGACCGCAATAAAAACGACCTGTTTGATGATCGTCGATATTAAGATGGCATTTTCGCCGGCATATGAACCCATGGTCGCTGAAGCAATCATAAAAAGCCCAAAGATAACTAAGATAAAAGTAGCGCCGATAATCCACAAATCATAGGACGACCGACGAAAAAAAGTTGAAAATTTCATAGAACCATTTTATCATATTTGTGTTTAAAAGAAAGAGAATAGATAAATGAGCAAATTTATAAATAATGACTCGATCATTTGTGATGATGATCAACGCTTACGCGAAAAATCACTAGATGTCGCTTTACCCTTAAATAAAGAAGATAGAGAACTATTAGAAGGTCTATATAAATATGTCCTAGATTCCACTGATCCAGAGATCGCCCAAAAAGACAATCTCTCACCAGCCGTCGGCATAGCGGCGATCCAGACCGGCGTCAAGAAAAAGATGTTGGCTGTGGTCATCAAGGATAGCGAAGGAAAAATCATTCATGAATATGCCTTAGCTAATCCCAAGATCCTTTCATATTCTTTAGAAGAGGCCTATTTAGAAGCAGGCGAGGGCTGTTTGAGCGTTCCCAAATATCATGAAGGATATGTCTATCGTCCCCGTCGCCTTAAAGTAAAGGCTTATAACCTTTTAACAGATCAAGAAGAGATCATCAAGGCCAAGGACTACCTGGCGATCGTCTTGGGACATGAGATCGATCACTTAAGCGGGACTCTTTACTATGATCACATCGATCAAAAAGACCCTTTTAAAGTTAAAAAAGATGCCTTTTGCATTGATTAGTAAGCCCAAAATTGATATATTTAGGGTGTAAATAAAAAGTATTAATAATTCTTTTAAAAGATAAGGAGTTTTAATGGCAAGAAAAGTTACAAGATTAGGAAAACATGCGGTAACGTCCACTTTTTATGGCGTACCTAATTTTAATCTGCATGAAGATACGCTCATCTATGCCCTTGGGGGCTTAGGTGAAGTCGGGAAAAATATGTATTGTTTCGAGCACGATGATGAGATCGTCATCGTCGATGCCGGGGTCAAATTTCCCGATGATGACCTCTTAGGTATTGATTACGTCATACCTGACTACTCGCATCTCATTAAAAATAAAGATAAGATCAAGGCTTTGATTATCACGCACGGCCATGAAGATCATATCGGTGGGATACCCTTTTTACTCTTATCATGTCCCATTGAAAAGATCTATGCCCCGCGCTTTGCCAAGGCCCTGATCGAAAAGAAATTGTCTGAAAGAAGGCGTCTGGCCCATACTCATATCACCGAGATCAATGATGAATCCAGGATCCAGACTAAATATTTCACGATTGGTTTCTTCAACACGATCCACTCCATTCCGGATTCTTTAGGTGTTTTGATTACCACCCCCAACGGTCGGATCGTTGAGACCGGTGACTTTAAATTCGACCTAACGCCGATCGGGACCAATTCTGACTATCAGAAAATGGCCTATATCGGGGCAACAGGCGTCAGCTTGTTGATGTCAGATTCCACCAATTCAGAAGTCGATGGTTTTTTTTTTTCTTTGCGCAAGGTTGCCCAATCGATCTTAGAAATCACCAAAAAGACCCCGGGTCGTTTGATCGTTTCGACCTTTGCCTCTAATGTCCACCGTCTGGCTCAGATCTTGAAGTCCGCTGTGGATTGTGGAAGACGCGTTGCGGTCTTAGGCCGATCCATGGAAAATGTCGTCGAAATCGGTCTTAAATTTAAGACGATCGACATCGACGAGGATAAATTCGTCGCTCCCGAAAACATCAACAGCATCCCTGCTAAAGAGATGTGTATTGTCTGCACTGGCTCACAGGGTGAAGCTTTGGCCGCCTTATCACGCATTGCCAATGGCACGCACCGTTTTGTGAAGATCATACCTGGCGATACTGTCGTCTTCTCTTCTAACCCGATCCCTGGCAATACGATGAATGTTTCAGGCATCATCAACCAACTGGTACGCGTAGGAGCTAACGTCCTTGTCAATACGCCATTGGCATCTTTACATACGACTGGGCATGCCTCAAAGGAAGAGCAGATGCTGATGTTACAACTAATTAAACCGAAATATTTCATGCCAGTCCATGGTGAATATAAGATGCTCAAGATCCACGCCCAAAGCGCGATCGAAACAGGGGTCCCAGAAGAAAACTGCTTTATCTGTTCAAACGGCGATGCCCTAGTTTTAAGCAAGGGCGAAGTATATCGCGCCAATGTCCGCATTCAAACCGATGCCATCTATGTCGATGGCAACGACATCTCAGGTCTTTCGACTTCGGTCATTAAAGACCGCAAGATTTTGGCGGATAACGGCATGGTCGCTGCGATCGTCTGCATTGATTCGCGCACCAATAAGATCTTGTGCAAACCCGGGATCGTCTCACGTGGTTTCGTCTTCATCAAAGAATCCCAGACCCTCATGAAAGAGGCGGAAAACATGGTCTACGAAGCCCTTAAACGCACCATGAAACAAAAGGTAACCTTTGGCGATCTAAAAAATGTCATCAAAGAGACTTTGGAGCCTTATTTCTATGACAAGACTAACCGCAATCCGATCATCATACCGGTCATCTTAAATCATCGCGACGCTATGATCAAAAGAGAACATGCCTAAAAGTTCTCTTTTTTTGTTATGATTAAGTTATGAACCCCTATCCCTACAGTTTTGACAACAAGCGTTATCAGACCTTTAACTATTACCTTAAGCAAAAGTATCAAAAAAAGGTAGCCAAGGTCATCTTAGATGCCCATTTCACCTGCCCTAACCGCGATGGCACTAAGGCCTTTGGCGGATGCGCATTTTGCAGTAATAAGGGCTCAGGCGATGCCAACCTTTTTTCAAAGGAAGATCTTTTGATACAATATCGCGCCAATCAAATGGTTATGAAGCGAAAATGGGATACTGATCTGTTTATTCCCTACTTTCAAAACTTTTCCAATACCTATGGACCCTTAGAGAAGATCAAGACCATGATCGAGACCTTTATCCATTTAGATGAAGTTGCCGCCATAGCGATCGCCACGCGCTCGGATTGTTTAGATGAAGAAAAGATCGATCTTTTAAATAGTTATGCCCATATCAAGCCCATCTATCTTGAAATCGGCATCGAAAGCACCAAAGATGAGACCCTGAAATTATTAAACCGTCAGGAATCATTTAAAGATTTTAAAAAGATCATGCCTCTTATTCAAAAGACTGCGCTTAAAACCTGTCTTCACATCATTGACGGGCTGCCCTTTGAAGATGAAGAAACAATGCTTAAGACGATCAAAGATCTGAATGAATTTGCGTTTGACGCCCTTAAGATCCATATGCTTTATATCATTAAGGATACCGCCTTGGCCAAAGAGTATTTAAGTTCGCCCTTTAAGCTTTTAAGTAAAGAAGAATATATCGATGTCGTGATCAAACAGTTAGAACTTTTAAGGAGCGATGTGATCATCGAACGCTTATCGGGTGACCCCATCAAAGAAGATTTCATTGCCCCATCATGGGTCTTAAACAAGCGGCAGCTTTTAAACGATATCGATAAAGAAATGAAAAGAAGAGACACATGGCAAGGGAAGTACTATGAATATTAACACCTATGCTCACAAATACCTAAAGCCTCTTTTAAACCAAACGATGATCACTTGTGACTTGACCTGCGGCAATGGCTTAGATACGCTCTTTCTTGCCTCGAATTCTAAAAAAGTCTACGCCTTTGACCTTCAAGAAAAAGCCATCGAAAATACTAAGAGGCGTCTTAAAGACTTTGATAACGTCATTCTCATCAAAGACGATCATGCCAAACTTGACCTCTATATCAAAGAAAAGCTCGATCTTGTCATGATGAATCTGGGCTATTTGCCAAATGGCGACCAAAAGATTATCACGAAGTCCTCTTCGTCGATCCCAGCCTTTTTAAAAGCCTATGATCTATTAAAGGAGGGTGGCTATATAAGCTTAGCGCTTTATTTAGGACATGATGGAGCTTTAAAAGAGTATCACGCCTTTAAGAAGGTTTTAAAAGACTTTTTTGTGATCGAGCGCTACCAAAATAAAAGGAGCCTTCTAGAGCCCCAGTTATTCATCATCAAGAAAGTTTATAGACCACAAACTCACTGTCGGCAAAAAGCCTAAAGGGAAGGATCGTCGTCCCCACACCATTTGTAATATCCAAAAGGGTCGCGCCTTTTTGGTGTTTGCCATGAATATAATTTTTAGCACCCTCTGGGGTGAGATAATCACTTATAAGAGGCAGGTTGATCTGGCCGCCATGCGAGTGACCACTCAAAAGAAGATCTGTCCCCTCTTTGATGCTGTCTAAAATATCCGGAGTGTGGCATAAGGCGATCGTATACTTTTTAAAATCGACACCCTCATAGGCCTTTTCAATATCTGCTTGCCCGCCTTTAAGCGAATCGATGCCCACAAGATTTAAACCGTCAACCGTCAAATTTGTATTGGTGATGATCTCAAACTCGCTTTGCATTAAAACAGAGCTGATCGCACTTTGCACATTTTCGTTCTTTAGATCGTGATTGCCCAAAACGGCAAACTTCCCGCTTTTCGCCTCAATCTTATTTAAAGCGTTTTTTAAATATTCCACATCTTCAGCGCCCATCTTTTCATAGTCGTCGAAAAGATCCCCGCCGAATAAGACTAAATCGGCATCGACCAGATTGATCCGCCTGATCAAATCATCAAGCTGTTTAGATTTAATGCTGGTACCATAGTGTAGGTCGCTGAAAAAGACGATCGTATAGCCCTTTTGCGCATCAGAAAACTTAGCGCTTTTTAGTACCTCTTTACGCATTTTGGTCTTGGTCGTATTGATGTAGGTCATGTTTAAAAAGATGGCTGCGATAATAATTAAAGCTGTCAAAAAAGCCAGGAAAAATTTTTTGTGTTTCATGTATATTATGATACCATATGCCTTTCACATTATTTTCCATATTTGCACGATATTTAAAGGACAATTTTTCGCTATGATATAGACACAAGGAAATAATAACCTTGTAAAAGTAAACATGCTTCTTATCCCCCTTAAAAGAAACGGGCGCAGAGCTCGTTTTTTTTATTATCAAAACTATCGCTTTACAAAACCCAATTAATGCATGTTAACCTTTAATAAAGTACCCACCTGTTTTTTTAGATCCTTTATATTCGATATATCCATGTATCTTTCTTTTTATGGAATTTCTTATTTGATTTTCGTTTACTTGATTACCATCATTGGTCAAGTTTCGCAGAATTTCTGAGACTTTAATTCCCGGGTTATTATGAATCGCTTTTAATATCAATAAATCCAATTCATTTATTTGGTCATTTAATTGGTCGTTTATTTGGTCATTTTGCACATAATTTAAATTAGGTAGAGCAACATAGAAGAATTTTCCGTAGCTTCAAATACTGGTTGCTTCTTCTCGTCTTTACACGCTCCAACGGAGCTATCTAAAACTTATTCCCTTCCCCTTGACCATCTAATATTGACAAGTAGAGACATACAAAAAGTGCTAAACTTCAGGTTCTGAATTTCTGAGTTTAGCACCATTTTTTAATCTTGTAT
>CALUVF010000075.1 GCA_944324155.1 uncultured Erysipelotrichaceae bacterium
TTTAATTGTTTTATGCTCGACTATTTCATACATGATTATATTATGCGCTCCATTTAAAAATATTGTTTATAAACCTCTCTTCTATGGCCGATCTTAATTAATTCTATAATTAAAATATCATCATATATTTCAAAAAACAAATGGTAATCGCCAACCCGATAACGCCAATACCCTTTTAAATTGCCCGTTAGAGCTTTTCCATGCTGGCGGGGATCAATACAATTCACTAAATTCTTTTCGATCCAATGGAATATTAGTTTAATCGTTCCTTTATCTAATTTTTTCAGATCTTTTATGGCGCTGTCAGAAAATTTAATCTGAAACATTAGATACCGAGCTCCTTGCGAGCTTCTTCTAAAGTATAAAGTTTACCTTTTTTAGCATCTTCTTTCGCTTTTAATAATTCTTTTGCGAATTCTTCGCTTTTTTCCATTTCATCTTCAATCTTTTCTAAAACAGCATTTCTTACAAACTCAGATAGATTTAAGTTGTTTACTTTAACATAATCATGAATGAGTTTTCCATCTTCATCATTGATTCTTAAAGAAATAGTAGGCATGCGTTATCCTCCTTTGTATTACTTGTAACACAAGTATATAATCATTCTTTTTTTGTACATATCAAAAATACGACGAGTTTTTCCAAACTGTATTCTTGTCCTGGATCGCAAAAATGATTTTTACTTTTTTTAGCGTCATTTATAGCTGCTTTTTTATTATTTTGATAGATGTGTGTTCTTAATTATCAAAAGTTGATCATAATACGCTATGTAACTTATTTGTCGCTTATTTCTCAAATGATGTAGCTAGAAAATCGAAACTAGTGATGTCTATTTAAACAACGCCATTAAATAAAACGCGCACTTTTTTAGCACGCGTCCTTTTTATTGGTTTTGTTATTCGCAGGTATATCCTTGACTTTCAATAGATTCAATGGTCAATTCTAAAGATACGTATTCAGGAACTTCACCATCTTCACTGGTCGTAATGACGCCTTTCTCTAAGAACTTTTCCATATCACCATTTTTATAGTCAACCGTGACAACTTCTTTTAATGTTCCGTCACTGATTTCATGATCATAAGTCAAGCCTTTGATATCGCCATATAGTGAGGTATAGGTATCAACTAGAGTCATAATGTCTTCTTCGCTATAACCAACTGACCCAAAGTCGGTAGTGTTAGTCGTGATCTGTTTTACGACATTGTCACCTTCGCTGACGATCTCCATGTTAGAAGTCATAACTCCACTTTCTAATGTGCACGTCGTCGTCTTTTGTTCAACCGTAGTTGAGCTACAACCCGCCACAACCAGTAAAACCAATAATACAGTTAAAATCTTTTTCATCTTTACTGTTCTCCTTTTCTTAATGATAACTCAAAGAATCAGAAAAAGATACATATTATTGGCGATGATTGGTCTTATTGGCTTCAAAGAAGGCATCCTCTTTTTTGCGGGGGTGTTTGAAGATCTTGCGGCATAGACCGATCAGAGGGTGGAACCATGGCGAGACCATACCGGTCAATTCAATAAAGACCCAAACGATCAGACACAATACAAAGATCATGATAAGACCTAAGACGACATTGAAATATAGGACGATGGCCGACAAGGCAAAGAGTGCCGTCACAAGATAGAGCGTCAGGACGGTCTTTTCGTGTGAAAAACCTAACTTATACATTATCACATGATGTAAGTGCTGTCTGTCGGCTGTTGTGACGCTTTGGCCTTTCAGCTTGCGCCTGATGATCGCTAAGACTGTGTCTTCTAGTGGCACAAAGACAATGATAATCGGAAAGCCCAAGGAGATAAAGGTCGAGGTCTTAAATCCCAAAAGCGAAAGACAGGCAATCATATATCCGATATATAAGGCCCCACAATCTCCCAAGAAAATCTTGGCCGGGTGGAAGTTAAAAGGCAAGAAACCAAGGATCGCCCCTGCACAGATTGCTGCCATAACGGTCGTATGGATATGTTTTGAGAAGGAGCCGATAATACAGAAAGTGATCAAGATGATAAAACTGATCCCGCCCGCTAAACCATCGAGTCCATCGATCAGGTTGATCGCATTGGCAAGACCCACGATCCAACAAAAGGAAACCAAGACCGAAATCGCTTCGATATTGATCTTACTACCAAAGATATTAAAGCTGTGCAAAAGCACATCTCCAAATAGGACTGGGAAGAGGGCGCCGACCATGATAAAAGCCAATTTTGCGAAAGGCTTTAAATTATAAATATCATCTAATAAGCCACCCAAAAAGACGATCGTTCCGCCGATCAAGATCGAGATCGTACTTTTTGTAATGGGAGTCATTAATAAGACGACCCAGGTAATGGCTAAATAGATGGCTACCCCGCCGATCCTGGTGATCCGCCCATGATGGACGGTGCGTTTGTTTTCCTTGGCAATAATATTATGGTGCAACCCAAAAGATTGTACGATCGGGGTCAAGATAAAGGCCATAATTAAAGCTACCAGAAAATACGGCAGGATATTTAAAAGATTGTTCATTTTTATTCCTTGACAGTTGTGATGAGTTCGCTATGCGGGAGTGTCAAGACCCAATCGCAAAAGGCCTGCCACTCTGGTAAGCGATGATGGCGGCGTTGGGCATAGATCGTTTTAAGCTGGCGATAGTTAGTCGTCATCTTGGCTGTGATCTTAAAACCTGCCGGATTAGAATATAAAAGTTCCAGATACATCGTTTTTAAACGCGGGTTATCTTTGTCTTCTTTTAAGAGCTTATTGTAGGTTTCGACCTTTTCTTTCATGATCGCAACGATCCTTGGATCGACATATTCGATATAAGACTTGTCGAGGTCAAAACGCGCCATGCGGTGCATCGTGCTTTGTGATGAGATAAAATCTAAAAAATGGTAACGCTCTGCTTCGACCCAGGCCTTGTTGGTAAAGGTCAGGTCAAACTGAACAATGATACCATTTAAAAAATTGTCATGTCCTGATCCTAAGGGAGCCTGAGCCAGTCTTATCTGGGTTTCCCCCAGGTCATCTTTTACTTTATCGAGGTCCGTGGCCATTGAATAACGGGCGCCCTTTAAGGCATTTTCAAAACCATAGACATCGACATTACTGATTACTTCTTCGATCTTCATTGCTTCGCTCCTTTTGATAGAGTGCTAATACCTGTATATCACTTGGATTGATCCCTGATATGCGCATAGCCTGCCCTAAGGTCTTGGGCTTTACGATACTTAACTTCTGCCGGGCCTCTAGGGACAGATTCATAATACTATTATAATCGATATCACCTTCTAGTTTCATGAATTCCATCTTCTGCATGCGGCGCGCTTCTTTTTTGGCTTTTTCGATATATCCGGCATACTTGATCTCAATTTCAGCTCGTTTTAATAATTCTTCATCATAGTCAAGCCCTAGGTCCTTAGCCAATTTCAAGATGTCGTTTTCCGGACGCTTGATGTATTCGATGGCGCTCATGCCTTTTTCAAGCTCTGGGAAATCTTTTTGGCGCAAGGTCGTGTTATTTAATTCTTCCTTGATCTTTTCAAGATCTTCCATGCGTTTTAAAAAGGCTTCGTAGCGCTTTTTGTCAAGGCTGTTATATTCATAGCCATATTTTTCTAAGCGGGCATCGGCATTGTCGTGTCTTAAAAGCAGGCGATATTCCGCTCTTGAGGTAAGTAGGCGATAGGGCTCTTTGGTGCCTTTGGTGACAAGATCATCGATCATTACCCCGATATAGGCTTCATCTCTTCTTAAGATAAGAGGCTCTTTCCCTTCTAATTTTAGACCGGCATTAATGCCTGCCATTAAGCCTAAACCGGCCGCTTCTTCATAGCCCGACGTCCCTAAGATCTGTCCGGCAATAAAGAGGTTGGCGATCTTCTTACATTCGAGATTGCTTTTGACTTCCAGGGGATCGATCGCGTCGTATTCGATCGCATAGGCATATTTATCGATTTTGGCATTTTCAAGACCGATGATGCTTTTGACCATCTTTTCTTGGACTTCGTAGGGCATCGAAGTGCTAAAGCCCTGGACATAGGTCGTGTCTAGAGATCGGCTCTCGGGTTCTAAAAAGATCTGATGGCGCTCCTTATCGCTGAAACGTACGACCTTGTCTTCGATCGAGGGGCAATAGCGCGGGCCCACGCCTTTGACGACCCCTGAATACATCGAGGAACGCTTTAGATTATCTCGTATGATCTTTAAGGTCTTCTCACTTGTATAGGTCAAGTAACAGGGCCATTGTTTTTCATAGGGCAAAAGATCTTTCGAGGTCTCGCTAAAATAGAGGCGCTCTTTGCTTCCCGGCTCTTTTTTGGTCTTCGAAAAATCGATCGAGTCGGTCTTGATGCGTGGCGGCGTCCCAGTCTTTAAGCGGAAAAGTTTTAATCCCGCCTTTTTTAGGGAGGCGCTTAGATTTTTAGTCGTCTTATCGCCATAGGGCCCCTCGGCCCTGACCTTATCAGAGACCATGATCAAAGAGTCCATGTAGGTACCAGTCGTTAAGATAGTGACCTTGGAATAGATGCTTTTATCTTTGGTCCTTACTCCAATGACCTTATCATCTTCAATGAGCACTTCTTCAACAAGATCTTCTAAGATGTCTAAGTTTTCCTTTTTATCTAAGATCTCTTGCATCTTTTTAGCGTATTCTAATTTATCGCTTTGTACCCTTAAGGCCCTGACGCCCGGTCCTTTGGTAGTATTTAACATCTTAAACTGTAGGGCTGTCGTATCAGCGACTCTTGGCATGATACCACCTAGGGCATCGATCTCTTTGACGACGATCCCTTTAGCTGGTCCGCCGATCGAGGGGTTGCAGGGCATAGCGGCGATATGACTTTTTTTAATGGTAATCAAAAGGGTCTTGAGTCCCCTGCTTGCTAAAGAATAGGCTGCCTCCACCCCGGCATGGCCGCCACCGACCACGATCGCTTCATATTTATTCATGGTCATACTTTCTCTTTAGGCGCTCATATTCTTCTATCATGAGCTCGTAATGTCCTTTGATATCACTATAAAAAGCGCCATCGATATCTTCGTAAAGATCCACAAGCGTCATATAAAGGTTATAAAGTTCTAGTTTCTGTGCTAAAAGATACAGGCCTTTGAGTGCGTCTTTGGCTAGAGCATAGTCCTCATCGTCGATATATCCTTTTAGACACATAAAAAATTCATCGGCCAAATAGGCCTTGATGACTTTATTTGAAATTTCCTTTTTTTCTTCTTCTAAACTTAAATTGATCATGCTTTTCCTTTTCTTTATTATTATAAACATTTCCTTTATTATGCCAAGCCTCTATAATTATAGGTAATAGAAACGAGGGATAAGATGGCTCAAAAGAAGAAAACACATCGCCACATGAATAAGAAATTGTTCTTGCGCTATAGTGAAGCTAAGAAACAGCTTTTAGAACTGGAAGAAGATGTAACTTACAGCGTCCGTTCGCAATTTGATGAGCTCGCTAAGGAAAGCGAAGATGTTTCAAGTATCGA
>CALUVF010000076.1 GCA_944324155.1 uncultured Erysipelotrichaceae bacterium
CCTTTACTTTTAGATTAAAGTCAGTCCGCCACTATTCACAATTTCAAAGAACAAATCTATAAGCTTCTATATATCAAGCCTTTATATTTCAAAAAGTACTTGAATTTTATATAGTTAGCTCCATATAGTTATATCATTTAACTATATTATATACCTTCCCTACAAAACAATAAGAAAAGCCCTGTTTTTCAAGGACTTTTAGTAACTAACAATGATTAGTTATACCACTTGGGAAAAGGTAAGGTTAAATATTTTTTTAGTTAATTCTTTGCACAAAGAATAGATTCTGTACAGGCGCTTAACAAACATCAGATTTTATAGCAAAAAAGACTTTCACATCACTTCACACAATTCTTTTATATTTTAACCATAGCTTATTAGTAAGATATAGGCGTAAGGAAGCTAATAACCTTACCAGTACTTGAGGTACTGCATATTCTATCCCCTTGAAATAATGATGAGAAAAGAACCCGTATGGGTCCTTTTTTCATTTTATTTGTGATGATTCATGATCCTTTCGATATCTTCGATCTGTCGAGCGAAGTCTTCGGCCAAATCGATGCAGCCACCCTCGGTGATCAATAGATCATTTTCGATACGGATACCGATGCCCTCATCACTGACATAGATGCCTGGCTCATTGGTGATGACATTGCCAGCCTTTAATCCCTGATCCAAGATGCGATGATCGACATCGTGCGTATCAAGACCCAAATGGTGCGATACGCCATGGAAATAATATTCCGAAAGTTCTTTTTCTAATCCATGTTTTGGCAATTCTTCCTTATAGTAATTAATGACGACATTGTTGAGCTCGCGAAGTGTAACCCCCGGACGTGCCATTTGTTTCACAAGATCCTGAGCTTTCAAGACCAGCTCATAGAGTTCTTTTTGGCGGGGACTGAATTTACCACCCACTGGGAAGGTGCGCGAAATATCCGCACAGTAATGTTTATAGGTGGCCCCTAAGTCGCATAAGAACAATTCCCCATCTTCCATAACCTGGTTATTGTCGCTGTAGTGTAAGGTCGTAGCCCTTTGTCCACTGGCAGCGATCGTCTTAAAGGCGTTTTCTTGACAGCCCTTAGAGGCCAAACCTAAGTTAAAGACTGCTTCCATGACCATTTCGTTCATCTTGGGGCGAATGGTCTTCATCATCGAATAAACGCCATGTCTTGTAATGGCGATCGCTTCTTTGATGTTGGCGATCTCTTCTTCATCTTTGACAAGCCTTAGATCGGTTATTAAAGGATAGACATCTTCGACGATCGTGTTGGGATAGGTCTTTTGGATCTTTTTCGCAAAACGCAGAGCCAAAGAATCGCTTTGATCAAATTGATACTTCCAAAGATCTAAATAAAGGGTCATGCCGCCAAGCGAGCGCATGAGATTATAGTAAGAGGCCATAAAGCCTTCAAAGTCTTCCTTATAGCTGATCATCTCGATCGCACTTATATCCTTGGCTTCTTCCTTTGACATCTTCGCGCCAACCCAACGCGCCATATAAGGGTCATAGTTTTCGATAAACAAGCGCTCATTTTCCTTTCCCGCACGCTTATCAAGCACGAGGATCATGCCGGATTCATCGATCCCGGTCAAATAATAGAAATTGCGATTGACCTTAAAGGGTAAGCATTCATCTTCGCTTGAGGCGATCTCCTGCCCGGAAAAAAAGATCGCTAAAGAATCTTCAGGCAAGACGCTAAATAAATTCTTTCTTCTTTTTTGATAGTTGTTCATTTAAAATCCTCCTTTTAGAAAATATCATCATCTTTTTCTTTATTCGTAATCTTGATCGTTTCGATCTTATTTAGACAATCTTCGATCAATGTCTCATAGTCAAATTTGCTTTCATAATATTCGCACTTATCAAGTTTCGGCTTGGTGACTGGATTTTTAGGTTCAAAGATCGTGCAGCAGTCATCATAAGGCAAGATCGAAGTATCATAAGTGCCGATCTTTCTAGCTAAGACCATGATCTCGCTTTTATCCATCATCGCTAAAGGTCTGATGACAAGGCTTGATGCAACGCTAGAGATAACACTTAAACTTTCAATGGTTTGCGAGGCGACTTGCCCGACGCTTTCACCATTGGTGATTAAAGTGATATGGCGTTTTTTAGCCAGGCGGTCGCCGATCCGATACATCATGCGGCGCATGATCGTTATGGCATAAGATTCATCGGCGTGTTCATAGATCGCTAACTGTAAGTCCGTAAAAGGCACGATGTGCAAAATAGCCTCTTCTTCATAGACCGAAAGGATCTTGGCGAGCTCTTTGACCTTGTCAAGGGCCTGCTTAGAGGTATAGGGCATAGAGGCAAAGTGGATAAATTCTACCCTTAAGCCTTTTTTCATCGTTAAATAGGCGCTGATCGGCGAATCGATGCCGCCCGATAAAAAACATAAAGCCCGCCCGTTGATGCCGACTGGAAAACCCTGAGCGCCCGGGATTTTTTCGTCCATAATATAGGCCCGATCCGAAAGGATCGTGATATATAGTTTAAGATCGGGATCGTGTACATCGACCTTTAAGTCGGTATTTCTTAAGATGACCCCGGCTACTTGGCGATTGATCGCATCGCTGTTTAAACTAAAACGCTTGTCTTGTCTTTTGGCTACGACCTTAAAAGTCTTGGCCTTGGCATTTTGAGCGAGATACAATGCCGTCTTGGCGATCTTTTCAATATCTAAATCACAGGCGATCGCTCCCGAAAAATGGACAAATCCGAAAACTTTTTCTAGAAGCGGTTTGATCTTAAAGAAATCTTCGCCGTTTAAGTGAATGTATAAACCATCGTGTCTGGCTTCATAACTTAAATCCTTAAAATCAGCTAAAGCGGCTTTGGTGTTTCTTAAAAGGGCATTGATGAAATCGCGACGATTCTTCCCCTTAAGCACTAATTCGCCATAGCGGCACAAGATATATTCATATTTAATTTCCATACTTTTCTAATATCCCCTTTAATGTTTCAATAAAATAATCGATCTCTTCTTTGGTGTTGAAGTAATCAAATGAAAGGCGGATCGCTTCACTATCATCGATCCCTAACGCCACTAAGACCCGCGAGGGTTCATTTTCTCTTGAACCACAAGTAGAGCGCGTCGAGACCATGATACCCTTCGCATTCAGGGCATTTAAGGCGACCTCGCTTTTTAAACTGGTCGAAATATTTAAGATATAGGCAATATCATTAGCACTCTTATTGATCTTGACGCCCCTAATTTCTTTCAGCTTAGTTTCACAATATTCCTTGAGCTCTTTAACTATTTCATAACGTTTTTCTCTTTCTTCTAAGGCTTTGCGAAGCGTCTTGGCCAAGACGATATTGGTGATAGCATTCTCTGTCCCACCTCTTAAACCAAATTCCTGCTGGCCGCCAGAAATAAGTGGCTCTAGTTCGATATGTTTTTTACGGTAAAAAAAGCCGCTCCCCTTTAAGCCATGGATCTTATGAGCGCTGAAAGACGCCATGTCGACATCTTTTAGATCGACTTCGATCTTGCCTAAGGCCTGGGTCATATCCGAGTGAAACAAGATGCCCGTCTTCTTTTTGATGAGGGCGCTTATCCCCTTTATATCATATATCGTTCCCGCTTCGTTATTGACTGCCATGAGTGAGACCAAAAACGTATCAGGGCGGATCGCACTTTCGACCATCTCTTTAGTGATCAGACCGTCCTTATCAGGTTTTAAGTATGTGACATTGATCCCAAAGACCTTTTCCATCTGTCTTAAGGCGTTATAGACGCTAGCATGTTCCATGATGCTTGAGACGATGTGTCCCTTTTTCTTTTGCATGCAAAGGCCTTTGATCGCCAAAGAATTGGCTTCGGAAGCCCCACTTGTAAAGATGATCTCATCACTTTTGACATCTAAGAGCTTAGCGATGTTGGATCTTGCTTTTTCTAAAAGGCGATAGACCTCTACCCCTTTGTCATATAAGGAATCAGCGTTATAAAAATAACGCTGTAAAAGATCGATATAGGTTTTGTATACCTCTTTATCTAAAGGGGTGGTCGACGCACTGTCAAAGTAGATCTCAGGCACTGGCATACTCCTTGATCTTCTTGTCGCCGTCTTTAGGGAAAAGCTTTTCAATGCAGGCAATGGCAATCGAAAGGCTTTGGGTATATTCGCCATTTAAGTAAGCGAACTCGGCTTTAGATAGCTCGGCATCGACTTCGGGATAAGAAGATCGATACTTATTGCCAAAGACGATCGCATTTTCAACCATCAACGCCATACCAACGACATTATTGACGTTATTATAAAGCTTATAGACATAATCAATGGTCATATCAAGCTTAGAGTTTAGGGCCTTGACATCTAAGGGGATCGCCGCCAACAGGATCTTGAGATCATTGATATTGTCTCTGGCAGTCCTCAGATCGCTTTCATAAGAAGCAGAAATGGCTGGCAGACGGTATTGAGCAATCTTGACTTCCACTTCATTTAAGACAATCTGTAATTTTACGATCTGCGTCTTGGCTCTGTTTTCATCATTCGATGTCTTATCGATGCGCTGCTTATAGGTCTTTAATTCGGCATTGAGCTTGGCGACACTGTTTTGTTCGTCTTTATATTTCACTAAAAGCATTGTCGAGGGCGTCATATTGACATGACGGACATCGTCGAGCTCTTTAAATCTTTCATCTAGCGCCTTTAATGTCTTATCTTTATTCGCTATGACATCCGATAGATCTTCTAAGCTGTATTTTTCCTTATCCTTTTTATAGACGACCTCAATGTATTGATATAATTTCGCGCTTTCTTCGATTGCCTTATTTAATTCGCCGTGAGCCTTTTTGACCCCGTCATAAGCCTCATTTTCTTCATTTAAAGACACTAAGAGCGACTCTAATTTCGCTTTTATCTCTTCTAAAGCATCTTTGACACCGATCGTCTGACCCTTTTCGATCAGATCGCTTTGGGCCTTAAGGTCATGCAAAAGGGCTCTTAGACGCTCCTCTAAACTTAAGTGATTGGTATAGACCCCTCTTTGGCGCGTTAAAAGATATTCGCGCTCGACTTCTTCTTCTAAGGTCGGCAAGGTGCCATTAGCCATGTGAACAAGTGAAGGCAATTCTGAGATCGCCTCTTTGATACTTTCAAGCTCACTTTCGACAAAGTCGAGGTCTTCTTGGGCCTTGACAAAGTCATTGGCATAGATCTGCTCTTCAAAGCTTGAAAAGCGCTCTTCACACACTTTTAAACGATCTTCAACGCCATCATAGGAGATCGATAGATCAGAGGCCTTTTCTTGAGCCAGAGTCCTGATATCGCGATATTCTTCCTTTAAACTGCTGGAGTGCTCGCGCTGTTCTTGTTCGCGCTTGGTGATGCGATCCAAGAAGGTTTCAATATTTTTGACTTCTTCTTCCGAATCCTTGATGTTTTCTAAAACTACCTTCAAAGATTCCCTGGCTTGTTTATACTTGCGGATAGCTATGTTATCTTCTAAGGTCGCAATGAGCGCGTCTAACTGATTCAAATGTTTCTGACAGGTATCGTATTGTTCACGATAGCCTTCTAAAGAAGCCTGCATCTCGTCATTGATCTTGGCGATCTGGGTCGCCTTGTTGAGCTTAAAGGCTAGTGGGACGCTTTTTAGGGCATTAAAGCGTACATTGATGTCATTTAATTCGTTTTTTAAACGGTTACTTTGAACTTTTTTATATATAATGAAAAGGATAATCAAGGCTAAGATCACTAAAATAGCGATAATGGCTTCATTCGGCATTCAATATACCTCCTTAAAAACTATTACTATCATAACATAAAATTTGACAAACACTCTGATAATCGGTATATTTATATGGCATTTGAAGTAGCAGCATGTAAAGTATAGGAGTTAAGCGTCGATACCTGTTGGTGATAAGTAGCCTAGCTGCTTAGGGTGAAAATCTAATATCGACACTCCCCCTTATGATTTACACCTCACTTTGATGCGTTAGACAAAAGGAGGAAAATTATGTCTAGAAACACCGGACCAGTCTGGCGTATATCAAGACGTTTGCGTTTCTCGATCCTTGAAACAGGTGAAGAATTAGCTAAGCGTCCTTATATCCCCGGACAACATGGTAGTCCTACCAAAAGGATCAAACAGAGCAACTATGGCTTGCAAAAGGCCGAAAAACAAAAGATCCGTCATATGTACGGTCTTAGTGAGAAGCAATTCTACAACACTTTCTTAAAGGCTTCCAAGCGCGAGGGTGTCACTGGTACTAACTTGCTTGTCATGTTAGAATCACGTCTTGACAATGTCGTTTACCGCATGGGATTCGGAAAGACCAGAAGAGCTGCTCGCCAGCTTGTCAACCACGGTCATATCTTAGTAGATGGCAAAAAAGTTGATATCCCATCATACGAGGTAAAACCTGGTCAAGTCATCGAAGTCAAAGAAAAGTCTCGCAGCTTAGCCTGCATTAATGAAGCTTTAGAGGCCAACTTATCTTTCAAAGACTTCGTCGAAGTTGACAAAGAAAACAAAAAGGGAACATACACCCGCTATCCAGAGAGAAACGAACTCAATACGGAAGTAAACGAACTGCTCGTTATCGAATACTACAACCGTTAATGGATCAAAAAAAGCGCCAAGTGCGCTTTTTTTAAACCATGATAATCCTATAATAAAGAGCGATAGTAGGTGCTTAGGGCCTTGATGTTGTCCTTTACATCATAGCCCTTTTCTTTTAAGATCTTTGTTTCATCTTGGCGCTTATAATCCACATGATCTTTGATAGTCTTAGCCCAGATTTTTGGATCATCGATCTTTAAAAAGACAAAATGATCGATCATTTTAGTACGCCTATCGACATTGGCACTTGATAGGCAATAAGCCCCACTGGCTTGCGCTTCCACTAAAGCGTAGGGTAAGCCTTCAAAAAGTGAGGGCATCAATACAAAATCTAAGGCGCTTAAAAGTTCTCCAACATCATCACGGCTTCCTAAAAAGGCTACCTCGCCTTCTAATTTTAGTTCTTTCATTTTGTCCATGAGGGCTTCTTTTAATTCACCCTCCCCGATAAAAAAGAGCTTGGCTTTGACCCCTTCCATTTTAAGCGAGTTTAATACCTCTAATAAAAAGAGCGGATTCTTTTGAAAGTTCAAACGCCCGATCGCCCCCAGTGCAATCTCGTCTTTGAGTTTTAACTCTGCCCTCTTAAGAGCTCTTTTAGTCTTATTAAAGCGATATCTTGAAAGATCGATCCCATTATTGATGATCTTATAGGGGTGATGGCCATAAAGAAAATCGCCAGCTTCTTTTGAGCAAGATAAAAGATGATCACTTAGATAGGGGATCGCCCTTTTGATGATGTTTTCTAAAAGATCTAAGAAACGATTGTCGACAAAGTTTTTAGAACCATGGCTATGCGAAATTAAAACCTTGACGCCCATGATCTTAAAAATTAAAAGCACGATCCCGTTTAAGGCGTTCATATGGGCATGGACTACATCATAATGCGCATTTTTAATGGCTTTTAAGACCTTAAAGAAAGATCGCGGGCTAAGATAATAGATCTTTACTCCAAGATCTAAAAATGCGTCATCTAAAGCGCCCTTATTTTTAGAAAAGACTAAAAGATCGATCTTAAAATCCTCATCGATATTTTTGATGACATTCATCATAAAATTTTCAGTGCCCGCCTTGTTTAGGGCGCTGCCATGGACAAAGAGGATCTTTTTCATCGGCACATCTCTATAAAGGCCCTAAAGATCCTAAAAGAAGCTTCATCATTCAACTTTTCCGGATGCCATTGAACTCCGATAAAGTGCTCGCTTTCAATTGCTTCTATAATCCCGTCATCACTTATTGCGCCGATACTTAAACCTCTACCCAAATCTTTGATGGCTTGGTGATGAAAAGAATTGACCTTGATCCTTTCACGATCAATGATTCTATACAAACTGCTGTCTTTTTTTATGGTCACTTCATGGCGATAGCCTCTAAAACTTTGATCGGAACTATGCAGACCCTTTAGATCCTTATAATCCTTGTCGATATCCTGATATAAGGTGCCACCTTTTAAAACGTTATATAACTGATGGCCCCGACATATCCCGAAGATCGGCTTTTTGGCCTTTTCAAAAGCTTCCATCATTAAAGCTTCAAAGAGATCCTGGCGATAATTGTCGTCATTATCTTTGGAATCTATTTCTCCATTTAAATACTTTAAAGTGATATCATCACCACCACATACCAAAAGACCATCAAATTCTTCGACATAATCATCGATGCTTTGATAGTCATTGTGGACGATATAAGCTTTGGCCCCGTTTTTAGAGAGTGCTTCCAAATAGGCTAAATTGACGCCCATCTTATGGTTGTCATCACTCACAAGGCGCGGGGTGAGAGCGATCCTAGGCCTTGTCATCTTGAGATAGCATCGCTTCTTTGATGATTGCACTGATGCGTTTAGTGGCACTATCGACATTGTCATTGCAGACGACGTGTTGATAGCGGAAGGTTTCTTTAAGCTCTTGGATCGCCTTGCGCAGGCGTTTTTGAACGACCTCTTCATTTTCGCTGGCGCGGTGGCGAATGCGTTTTTCTAGCTCTTCGATTGAGGGCGGGACTAAAAAGATCGAAATACAGCCATCATCGTATTTCATCTGATTCATGACCTGTTTGGCCCCGACGGTCTCGATCTCCAAAAGAACATTGTAGCCTTCACTACGCTTTTCTTCGACATACTTTTTAGGTGTGCCATAAAAATGATCGACAAAGACGGCGTGTTCTAAAAGCTCTCCATTATAGACGGCCTGTTTAAACTCATCTTCACTTACAAAGAAGTAATTGACGCCCTCTTTTTCGCCTTCGCGTTTCTGACGCGTCGTCATCGACACCGAATAACAAAGCCGCAGCTCCTTTTGTTCCATGAGCCTTTTGATAATCGTACCCTTACCTACACCACTGGGTCCGGAGAAAACAATTAATAAACCTTTTTTCATATTGATATAGTACCATAAAGGTCATAAATTTTATGAATAAAATGATATAATCTCACTATGGCTTTAGATGGAATCGTTTTAAGCAAGATCAAAGACGATCTTGTCGCACATTTACCCATGCGCATCAATCGCATTACACAGATCTCAGCTAACGAGGTCCTCTTTAATGTTTTGGCTAACTTTAAGCGCACCAATCTTTTGATATCCTGTCACAGCGTCTATAACCGCCTACATTTTACAAAACGAGAATATCAGGCGATAAGTGAACCAAATGGTTTTATCATGTTGCTTAGAAAACATCTCTTAAACGGAATTATCGAAACGATCGAACAGTTTGAATACGACCGCTATTTAAAGTTTCACATACGCACTTTAGACGACCTTTACGACACGCGTTATTTCGATCTATATATCGAACTTATGGGAAAATACGCCAATATCATCTTGGTTGATGAAAACGGTCTGATCCTTGATGCCTTAAAACGTATCCCACCCTTTGAAAATAATCAGCGCACGATCTGGCCAGGTGCCAAGTTTTCAAAAGTACCCGGCATCAAAAAAAGCGATCCCTTCTTAATCGATACGATAAATGAAGAAGATTGTTTATATAAGACCCTTGAGGGCTTTTCACCGACCCTAGAAAAAGAGGTGCGCTATCGTCTTTTTGATGAAAGCTTCAAAGAGATCATGGAAGAAATAAAGGCTTCTAAACATTTATTCATAAGTGGTAATGACTACCACATCATTCCCTTAAAACACCTTAAAAAAGAGGTGCAGGAATTTGAACTAAGCGCTGGTTTTGACTACCTTTTCTATGATCTTGAAGAAAAAGAAAGGATCAAAAGTATCAGTGCTAATATCTTCAAATTCATCAAGCGTGAATTAAAGCACTATAAGACCAAGCTCAACAAGCTTTTGACAACACTAAGCGAGGCCGATAACTGCGATGAGCTAAGATTAAAAGGCGATCTTTTATATATGTATGAAAGGCTCGATCAAAAAGGGCTTTCTAAAATTAAGCTTAAAGACTATGAAGACCAGGATCTTGAAATATCTTTAGACGCCAAATTAAGCATTAAAGAAAATGCCAATCGCTATTATCACCTCTATCAGAAAAAGAAGCGCTCCAAGTTATATTTAAGCGAGCAGATAAAGCTTTGTGAAAATGAGATCGAATACTTTAAGTCGGTCGATGAACAATTATCGCTCGCCAATTACGAAGATGCCCTTTTGATCAAGGAAGAATTAGAAAAATACGGCTATCTTAAAAAGACCAAGGCCAAGAAAAAGGCCAAGACCAATAAGTGGAACCTCTATCAGATCACCTATAAGGGGCATAAGATCACCTTTGGCAAAAACAATCTGCAAAACGAGACCCTGACCTTTAAATACGCTAGGGGCAACTATCTTTGGTTTCATGCCAAGGATTTTCATGGCGCGCATCTTTGCGTCGATGCAAACGAGGTTGATGAAGATACGATGCGTTTTTGTGCCAAAGTGGCCGCCTATTATTCCAAAGGGCGCTATTCTTCATCGGTCGGCGTCAATTATTGCCTGGTCAAAGACGTTCACAAAATAAAAGGCGCCAAAGGAAGCTTGGTCGCCCTTAAAAACTATAAGACGATCTATATCGATCCCGATACCAGGGAACCCGAGGGACTAGTGCTCATCTAAGTAGCGGCGCAGCTCCTTGACTTCGTGGATCTTTAAACGGCGGTATTCACCCGGCCTTAGATCTTTTAATTCGATGTTGGCTTCTTTGATGCGGTGCAAGCGCACTACCTCATAGCCGCAATATTCCATCATTCTTCTAATCTGACGATTGCGTCCTTCGTAAATCGTCATTTTTAATTTAGTTGTCTGCTTATTGAGATTTTTAGTCATAACCTCGACCTTGGCCTTTTGGGTCTTGACGCCGTCTAAGATAATCCCGTTTCTTAAAAGTTTGAGGTCATCATCTTTGATCAGCCCTTTGATCGTTACCTCATAAACCTTTGGGATCTTATATTTGGGGTGGATCATTTTCTGACACAGGTCGCCATCATTGCTTAAGAGTAAAAGACCACTGGATTCAAAGTCGAGACGGCCAATGGGATAAAGGCGATACGCGACATCGACAAGATCGCTGACACAGGGCCTCGAACGGTCGTCACTGACCGAAGACAAGACGTTTTTGGGCTTGTTTAAAAGATAGACGACCTTCTCTTCTTTTTTCAAAAGTTTGCCATCTACTTCGATCTTAACATCGCCCTTAAACTTTTGGCCCAGCGTATTGACGATCTCGCCATCGACCCTGACCCTTCCGGCCAGGATCAATTCTTCGGCTTTGCGTCTTGAACAAAGTCCGCTCTCTGCAATGATTTTTTGTAGTCGTTCCATAACTTATACCTCTTTTTCTTATCCATCAAATATATAACGATCAATACTTCATCTACGATCATAAAAAATAGCGGCAAAGAGCGCTCTACGACCGCCCAAATATAGAATTCGTCGGAATTTTCAAGCGTCAGATTCTCATCTTTGCCCACAAAATCATAGGAATTGGCACTGTCGACCTCATAGATCATATAAGGGCCATCGCTTGAAGCGATAAACTCGATCTTATCTTTGGATTGCGAGCTCTTGCATTTATAGACCGTCCCATCTTCTAGATAATAGACGGCATAAGACTTGCCCGAGTCGAGATTTTCAAGACTCAGTGCAACGACTTGGTCAAAGCTTGGCGTGATCCTTTCAAAGTTGCGGTAAAACAACAGTTCAAAGCCAGCAACACTTTTTAATCCATAGCCCTCGCCAGCCTTTATGAGTGCACTTTCTTCTTCCTTAGATAAAGCATTCAAGCTGACGCGATAGGTATCTTTAAACAAAGGCTTATCGCTTGTAAGGGAAGATGTAAAATCAAAGGCCAAAGACATGCCGGAGATCGTTAAACCATAGTCATTTTCATCGATCGCAAAATTGATCTCTTCTTCATAATAGGGCATCATAAGGCTGTCAAGCGCTCGGATATCGGAAACGCTTAAGGGATAATCAGAGTTTTTGATCCTTCCTAAAAGATCAGAGAGGACACTTTTATCAAATTCACTAGTTTCTTCATATTCCTTTAAAAAAGTCTCTAAATTTTCACTTACATAGACATAGTCTTCATACATCTTGCCATCGATATTGACCTTGCATTCTAAAGTCAATCCGCAATAATTGATCTTTAAAACTTTTTCACCCGCTTGAGATGTGTCAAGATCGGATATCATATCACTGTTTATATCAATGACCTTCTCACTCCCGTCTTCATAGACGACCTTAAATAGGCCATCGATATTTAAAGGACTATACTGCATGGTGGAACTGGGGCTTTCTATAAGTTCAAGATGGTCGATCTTTTTATACACCGCTTCATAGGTCGTATCTTCAAAGACGGGTTCAAGTTCCTTGTCATAAGAGACAAATTCATAGCCCTTATAGCTTGGCGTGCTCATCGCTGCACTAAGGCCTTCTTTGATTTGATAGCTGACACTTTTGCCTTCTTTATAGGTCCCATCAAGAGCCTTAAAGGTCACAGTATGATAAACTGCCGCTTTTTCTTCACCCCTGCCCAAAACTTTTAATCCGCTTTTTTTGACATAGGCTACACTTTCAAAATCATAGCGGTCATCATCGCTAAAGCTGGGCTCTAGTGCCACCTTATAGTAGTTGTCGCCCTCTTCTAAGACCAAAAGCGCAAAAGGTTCGATATTAAGCGCATAGTAGTAAGAATAAAAGTTTT
>CALUVF010000077.1 GCA_944324155.1 uncultured Erysipelotrichaceae bacterium
TGCCGATTGAGACGATCACAAGGATCATGGCGCCGGTTTCAAAATAATAGTGGAAGCTGGTATCGCCCATCATGACCTTATAGATCGCATAAACACTGTATAGATATGATACCAGGGTCGACATGGCAACCAGCGAGTCCATGTTGGGATTTAAGTGAACGATGCTTCTAAGACCGCTTGTGAAGTACTTGCCTTCTAAAATATAAATGATGGTGGCAATGACTAGTTCAATGATCCCCGTAAGGAACAAATCGTGAGTTAAAAGCGGAAGATTCAGCATATGGCCCATCGCTACATACATCAAAAAGACGACAAGGAGCACTGAGATGATGAGCTTCAGTTTGGAATAATCGATCTTTTTATCGTGATCATCGATCACAAGCTCATAACCCAGTTTATCAACGGTATCGGCAATCTCTTTCAGCTTGATCTTATTTTCATCATAGTCGATGATCATATCGTTTTCTAAAAGATTGACCTCACACTTATTGACACCTTCAAGTTTATTCAAGTTTTTTTCAATGGTCATCTTACATATGGCGCAAGACATGCCTTTTACTTCTAAATCTTTCTTCATACATATACCCCCTATGGGTAATTTAATACTAGCATTGCCCTTTAAACTTTGCAAGCCAGATACTTCTTTTTCCTCTATAATAGAAAGTAAGAAAAGAGGGAAAATTATGAGAACATTTATTGCGGTAGATTTAGGCGGCACCAATATCAGAGCAGCCATCGTCGATGAAGAGGGTAAGATCCTCGATGTCAAAAAAGATGTGACCGAAGCTCATCTTGGCAAAGAGCACGTCATGGAAAAGATGGAGAATTTGATCGCATCTTTAAAAGACTATGAAAATGCTTTAGGTATCGGTTTGGGGATCCCCGGGCCGACCGATACGGTCAATGGCAAGATCATCATTTCCAATAATTTGCCCGATCTTGTCGGTTATCCGATCGCTGACCGTATTCGCGAGCACTTTAAAAAACCGACCTTTATGGCGAATGATGTCAAGGTAGCCGGCTTAGCTGAAGCGCTTTTAGGTGAAGGAAGAGGCAAGAAAAATCTTTACTATTTGACGATCTCGACTGGCGTAGCCGGCGCGATGATCTTAGATGGCAAGGTTTTGTCAGGCTTCCATGGTCATGGCGGCGAGATCGGCAATATGACGATCGACCCCAATCGCGAAGCACTGGGCGGTCTTAATAGGGGCGCAGCCGAGTCTTGGGTATCAGGTCCGGCTTTAGTACGCGAAGCCGATAAGGCTTGTGAAAAAGAGTTTAAACATGCCGGCGAAGTATTTGAAGCAGCTAAAAGCGACGCAAGGGCTAAGGCGGTCGTGGAGCGCTTTAAGGACGATCTGGCTGTTTTATTGGCTGGTGTCTGTTTTGTGTGCGACCCTGAAAGGATCCTCATTCAAGGTGGCGTGATGAAATCAAGTTCCGATTTCTTAAGCGATGTTGAAAAGCGCCTTCATGGGCTCTTGTTCCCTGGCATGAGGGAAGTGACTTTAGCTAGTGCAACGATCGAAGAACCGGGCCTTGTAGGTGCAGCGATGTTAGCGAAGTCGCAGTTATAAGATGCGTTTTAAAATCATTAAAATGGGAATCAATGGAGAGGGGATAGCCTATAAAAACGGCCGTCCCGTCTTTATTGAAGGCGCTTTGTTAGAAGAAGAGGTCGAAGCTAAGATCTATGATGAATACAAGACTTATGCCAAAGCTAAACTGATAAGAGTCCTAGAACCTTCTAAAGAGCGCATCGATCCCCCTTGTCCCTATTTTGAAAAATGCGGGGCTTGCAGTCTTATGCACCTAAACTATGAAAAACAAAAGGAATTAAAGGTCGAGCTTATAAGAGAAAGTCTTTTTAAATATGCTCGTTTAAACGATGTAAAGATCAATCCCTTAATAAGCGATGATGTAAAACTTGGCTATCGCAACAGTCTTAAACTCCCCCTGACACTTTTTAAAGGCAAGCTGGTCTCAGGTCTATATCAATATTCCAGCAATCATCTCATGCCTATTAATAAGTGCCTGATCCATGATACAGAGATTGAACGTATCAGAATCAATGTCTTAAATGTCTTAAACAAGTATCATCTTCCTCTGTATGATCCCAAAACCAAAAAAGGCATGCGAGCTTTATATATCAGACGCCTAGGTCAAAAAAGTGAGCTGTGTCTTATAAGTGGGAAAGATGAATTTGAAAAAGAACTTCTAAAAGATCTTTCTAAGATTGAAGGATTAAGCTCGATCTATCAATCGATCAATACTTCTAGTGGCAATACCTTTTTTGGCAAATCTTTTAAACACCTTGCCCTAAGCTCAAGTTTGGACTTTAAATTCATGGGCTTAAAGATCAAGATATCTCTGCCATCATTTTTCCAATTAAACACCCCTATGGCGGAGCTTCTTTATACCAAAGTCAAGGAATTAGCGAGTGAGGGAGATACCTTATTTGAGGCTTATAGTGGCATTGGGGTAATGTCCCTACTTTTAAGCAAGAGTTATAAGAAGGTCTTGGCTGTTGAAAATATTGCCCAAGCAATACAAAATGCCAAGGCTATAGCTAAGGCCAATCAGATCACTAACGTCGAGTTTATGTATGATGACGCTGCCATGGCTTTAAAGAAAACGGCCAAGAAGCATAAGATCTCGACACTGGTCTTAGACCCGCCCCGCAGCGGTCTAGATGACGATATGCTTATCGGCATCACAAAAGCCCTGCCCGATAAGATTATCTATGTCTCTTGCAATCCTGCAACCTTAGCTAAAAATTTAAGCTATCTTTTAAAGTATTATCGCTTAGTTGAAATAACGCCCTTTGATATGTTCCCAGAATCGGCGCATGTAGAATCAATCAGTTTATTGCTCAGGAAATAGAGGGATTGTTTATAAAGCTAAAAAATATTAATATGAAATTATGTCTAGATACATCGATATTTTAAAGATACTAAATGAAGATCAATACATTACCTCAGGATTTATTGCCAAGAGTCTGGGTGTTTCAGACCGGACTGTGAGAGATGATCTTAAGGGTCTTTCCAGCATCGCTAAAGACCATGGTTTTGAGATCCAGATAAAGCCTCATTATGGGAATAAGATAGTTATCTTTGATCAAAGTAAATATGAGACGTATATTTCTTTAAGCAATAAAGTCCCGCAAGACAATGTAAGTCGTTTGGCGTATATAATCCTAAATCTTTTAGATAATGATCATCGCTATATCTCGCTAAACAAGATTTCTAACAAATTATTTTTATCGGAATCTCGAGTAAATGCCCTGCTTAAGAATATCGACAGTATCATAGCAGAGTTTTCTCTATCGATCATTCATAAGAAAAATACAGGTATGATGATCGTCGGCGATGAAATGAATAAAAGAATGTGTACGGTTTCGCTTCTAATAAGATTCGAGGTATCGGGGTATTTTCGCGATGTGGAAAACAGAAGCGACATCGAAAATATAAATAACGAAGTACAAGAGGTATTTAGAGATCACAATATTTATCTTGATGAGATATTTTATAATCAGTTTATAATTCTATTATTCGTAAATATACGTCGCATTAAGCATAATAGATTGGTGCATATATCTTTGATTGCCAAGGATTCGGTGGAATTTAAGGTTATTGACGATCTATACGATAGGCTTTCAAAAAAATATCAGATCGCGTTTACGGAAGAAGAAAAGGGTGCGCTGGCCATAAAGCTTTCCGGCATGCGCGACAGCTCGAATTTTGAGATCAATAAAAGCTCGCTTTATATCAAAGAAGATGTCTACGCCCTTTCTAAGCATATCATTGAAGCTTTAAGTAAAGATTTTTCGATTGATTTAGTTAATGACTTTGATCTGCAGGTCAACCTTGCTCGGCATCTGGTACCTATGATCATTAGGGTGAGATATGGAATATTTGCGAACAACCCGCTTAAAGAAACCATCAAAGAAAAATATACTTTTGGTTACCAAATGGCGATGGCCGCAGCAACTATAATCGAAAAAGTTTTAGATAAAAAAATCAATGATGATGAAGTATCATATTTAGCACTTATTTTCTCTTTAAGTCTTGAAAAGGAAAAAAGATATGATAACACTTATCAAAAAAAGAATATCGCTCTGGTGTGTGGCTCCAGCAATGGTTCAGCCCATCTTTTAATGTATAAATTTAAAAATGAATTCTCTGACTTTTTAGATAAGATTGAAATATTTTCCTTGAAAGATCTTAAAAATATCGATTTTGAATGTTTTGATTATATCTTTTCTACCGTTCCGATCATTACACAAACTACTGTTCCGATAATTCAAGTCGGCTATTTTTTAGATAATCAAGATAAGGAAAAAATCAGGAGGATTTTTAATACTCCCAAAAACGACATTCTTTCAGGCTTTTATGCCAAAGATCAATTTATCACGCATTTGAAAGCGGCAGATAAATTTTCGGCAATTGAAGAGATAGTGTCTTATGCGCAAAAGAAATATGGCCTAGGGAAAGACTACTATGACAGCGTAGTTACAAGGGAAGTTCTGGCGAAGACGGCTTTTGGAAATCTGGTTGCGATGCCCCATTCAATAGAAATGATCTGTGATAATACATTTGTTTATATTGGCATTTTGGATCAGGCAATCGCTTGGGATAATGAGCAGGTACAAGTTATTTTCTTGACCAACATTGGAAAAACACGAGGTAAAAGCTTAGTTAAATTTTACGATCTGACGATGCGTTTTATGATGAATGAGAAGCTCGTCAAAATGCTTATTCATCATCGCGACTTTGATCTATTCATCGATATGTTGGCAAGTCTTGACAATATCGAATGAGCCTTCTATAAAGGAAGGCTTTTTATTTCCGCAATGATTGTGGAAATAGATAGTAAGTTAATAATTTGACAAATAATACAATTAAGTTACAAGGAGGTATAGAAATGAAGAATATCGTGCTTTTATGCGCAAATGGTATGTCTACCAGCATGATGGTCAAGAAGATGCAGGATCATGCCAAAGACTCAGGCTATGACTGCAAGATCGAGGCTCATTCGATCGATGATGTTAAGGAATATGCTGATGTAGACATCATATTGTTGGGCCCACAAGTTAAGTTTCAACTCAACAAAGTAAAATCATTGGTCAATTGCCCAGTGGAGGTAATTGATATGACAGCTTATGGAACGATGAACGGGGCTAAAGTCTTAGAAGACGCAAGGAAGATTATCGGAGACTAGATTATGGACGAAAAATTAGCCGAGACTTGTTTTAAGATCATTGCCGAAGTAGGTATGGCTAGAAGCAACTTTATCGATGCGATCGAAGCCATCAAAAAAGGTGACGAAGAAGAAAGCAAACGCCTAGTCAAAGAGGGTGAGGAACACTTCAACATTGGTCATAAGATTCATTCTGAACTGATCCAAAAAGAAGCAAATGGTGAAGGCGTTGCCCCGAATCTATTCTTGATTCATGCGGAGGATATTTTGATGAGTGCTGAAACTTTCAAAATACTCAGTGAACAATTTATTGATCTATACAAAAGCATCAACAAACATTAAGGAGGATAACTATGTTTTCAAAAATGCAAGCTGCCCTTGAAAAGTATATTGCACCAATTGCAGAAAAACTAAATGGCAGCGATACAATCAAAGCTTTATCAAGAGGCATGATGTACACGATGCCGATTACTCTGGGTGTCTGTATCTTAGCCATCTTGGTCAATTTACCAATCGAAGCCTGGACGACATTTTTAACTAACTCTGGTCTTTCAGCAGTATGTAACGAAGTATTGACCGTCACCATGAACATGCTGGCTCTATATATCGTTATTTCCATTGCCTACAATAACGGTAAGCAAAAAGGGATCAACGGCATCACTACAGCAGTCGTTACACTAGGTGTCTTTTTGGTCTTAATGCCCTTAGTTGTGACAACTGAGGGAAGATCGACCTCATACATGATCAATACGGCTTATCTTGGTTCTAGTGGAATCTTCGTGGCGATCGTTTTAGGAGTACTCGTATCTAACATCTACGCCTTTTTGATGAAGAGAATTTCGATTAAATTGCCTGAATCAGTTCCAACCATGGTCACTGATTCTTTATCCCCGACATTTGTAGCGATAATTGTCTTTACAATCACTTTCTTAATTAAGTGGGGTCTGACGTTCACACCTTGGGGCAATCTCTTCGATATGATTAATCAGCTTTTGGCTACACCGATCATGAACGTCGGCTCTACGCCATGGGCTATCATCATCGCCTATACATTTTCTAATATTCTATGGTTCTTTGGTGTTCACCCCAGTGCTATCATGAATGTCTTCTCTCCTGCCATTTCCATTTGCTTGCTTGGAAATCTTGAGGCTTTTATGGCAGGAACTCCGGTCGCTGAATTACCTAACTTAGCCTTTGTTACCATTTATGCTGCCATGAGCTTAGGCGGTAGCGGCAATCTTATCGGCCTTGCAATCTCGATGCTTACGGCTAAATCCGAACGTTATAAATCACTTGTCAAGATCTCGGCCGTGCCATGTTTATTCAATATTTCTGAACCAATGATGTTTGGTGTTCCGGTTGTATTAAATCCCATCTTCTTCTTGCCGATGATTTTAGCTACGCCGATCTGCAGCTTTGTGGCATGGGGCCTATGTGGTCTTGGTTTATCTAATGCCATGAATCCAGCTGTTATGGCGCCATGGGTAATGCCTAAATTTATCTCTGGTTTTATGATGGGCGGATTCGGCCTGATGCTTGTGGTTATCATATGCATCGTTATCTCTACTCTTCTATACTACCCATTCTTCAAGATCGCTGATCATGAAGCATTAAAAGAAGAAGCACAAGTTAAGGCTCAAGAGGCTTAAAATGTCATTTCCAAAAAACTTTCTCTGGGGTGGCGCGACGGCAGCCAATCAGCTGGAAGGCGCATACTTAGAAGATGGTAAGGGTTTGAGTGTTGCCGATGTTATGACATGCGGAGGGAAGAGCCGATTTAAAGTCGATCTTCCCTATATTAAGCCGGAATATCAAAGATTTTTAAGTAAGATGCGCTATGTCACTTATGAAAAAGACGGCATAGAAAAAGCTTGTATCGCTTTTAAAAAGGAGACCTATCCTGATTCAGGGGTGCCGAAAATCGTAGAGGGAGAATTTTATCCCAATCATAAAGCTATCGATTTTTATCATCGCTACAAGGAAGACATTGCCCTAATGGCTAAAATGGGTTTCAAGGCATATCGCATGTCGATTGCCTGGAGCCGAATCTATCCAGATGGTGAGGAAGAAAAACCTAATGAAAAGGGATTGAAATTCTACGACAGCGTTTTTGATGAGCTGCTTAAGTACGGAATAGAACCGGTAGTAACGCTGTCGCATTATGAGATGCCGCTATCTTTAAGCATTAAATATCAAGGCTTCGCAAATAGAAAACTTGTCGATCTTTACTATAAATATTGTGAAACGGTATTTGAAAGATATGCTGATAAGGTCAAATATTGGTTGACTTTTAACGAGATCAACTCGATCATTCACAGTGCTTTTGTCAATGCGGGAGTATTCTCTAAGGATCAGGAACTAAGCGAGATTGCCTCATATCATCAAATGCTCGCCAGTGCTAAAGTATGTCAATTAGCGCATGAAAAGTATCCCGGCCTTAGGATCGGGTGCATGATAAGTTCGTCAATTCCATATCCCTATACTTGCAAGCCGGAAGATAATCTTGAAGCATTACGAAGCTATGATTTAAGAGTTAACTATTATAGCGATACAATGGTTAGAGGGTATATTCCAGAATATAAACTGAAAGATCTCGAAAGAAAAGGAATTAAATTACCGATACTCGATAAAGATCTAGAAGTCCTTAAAAAAGGCATCGTTGATTTCATTTCGATCAGTTATTATCAAACATCGATCGCTGCCGCAAAAGACGAAGGCTTAAAAATGGCCGAAGGAAATATGATCCGTCATATCGCAAATCCATATTTAAAGATCAGCGAGTGGGGCTGGTCGATTGACCCGGTGGGGCTTAGATATACCTTGAATTATCTTTATGATCGCTATCATAAACCAATTATGATCGTCGAGAACGGGCTTGGAGCTAATGATATATTGAATGAAGATAAGACGATTCATGATGATTATCGGATAGCTTATCTAAAAAATCATCTAAGCGAGATAAAAAAAGCGATCGAAATTGACGGTGTTGATGTAATGGGCTATACATCATGGGGTTGCATCGACCTTGTGAGTTGCTCTTCAGGTCAAATGTCAAAACGGTATGGTTTTATCTATGTTGATTTTGATGATGATCAAAAAGGAACGCTGATACGTTATCCGAAAGATTCCTTTTATTGGTATAAACACATAATTGAAACAAACGGAGAAGAATTGTGAAACTAAACTGCCTGTTATATACAGGTAGTTTTTTAAGATCATGGAAAATTTTTTTCATAAAGATATTTAAAAAAACAAGCTAAATGTTATAATTAATTTACATAAACACCTTATGAGGTGTGGAGGGTATGATATGAAAAAAATCATAATTGTGCTAGTGGCCATGCTTATGGTATTAGCCGCCTGCCAAAAAGAAGAGACGCAGAAAGATGAAGAGATCATCTTAGCGACGACGACCAGCACAAAAGACAGCGGACTGCTCGACTATCTCTTGCCGGTCTTTGAAGA
>CALUVF010000078.1 GCA_944324155.1 uncultured Erysipelotrichaceae bacterium
CGACGACGGGGAGACGCAGTAACATGAGGCTGGGGGCTGGTCGTCTGGCTGCATCCGGTTCCGGGGTATATGGCATGACGGTTTAAAAAAAAAAAAAAAAGGAACAGAATATATAATAGAGTAGAGAGAAGATTTCAGTAAATCTTCTCTCTACTCTATTTCTTATTCAAAAGTTATCGCATAATAAGCTGCTCCATCGGCATCGATATCATCATGATTCCTAAGGCTTCCGCTCATGGTATATTCTTTTTGTGCTTCGCCTTTTTTAAACATGAATAAAGCCATAGGGATCTCTTCATTGGCTTTGATATATTGGCTGTCTTGTTTGGATTCAAGACTTGAGATCATAAAGTCCTTATCATCGTGATCGATCGATAAAAGAGTGTAATTGGCTATGTTTGGATTATTGGTGATCTTAATAGCGGTATGATAGTCATCGTTTGAATAGAAGAGATCAAGATAAAAACCAGAAGTCTCAATCGGAATGACATCAACATTCCCTTCGCCCCAACTTTCTTTTCTATAGAGCTTTGAAATGATCGACATGTTTTCAAATTCAAAATCAAAGGAATTAAAGAGATAGATGTGGTGGGTGTATCCCTTATCTTCATAGCTTCGAAGATAGGTGATGGTGGGTTTATCAGAGTTTGCAAAGATCGTACATTTACCATCAAGAAGGATATCGACACGCACATCATCTTTGATGTCATAGTCAAAACCGCTCCCGAAGTTGGATTGGTCATTGACTTCTGGGGCCTTGGAAGAGTTGATGCTTGAAGTGATCGTTCCGCTTTTTTCAAAAGCCTCGACTTCGCATGCCTCAAGCGTTGTGGCGTAGAGCTTGTCATTTACCATGATGGTAGGTTTATAGGTCATAACCTCTTCTTCTTTTTCGCAAGCTATTAAAGCCAGCGCCAATAAAAGAATGAATATTAGCTTTTTCATGATAGCGCTCCCCTTTACTTCACTATAACACATGCTCGCTATTAAAAGCAGTCTTCATGATGTCAACAAATTCTTTTACCCCATCCGGGGCATTTTTATCATATAAAAGTCCATAGGGCATCTTAAAGGGCAGATCGATCTTTAAGGTCTTAAAAAGCGGGTGGATATTATCCCAGATCTTTAAGGATAAAAGTGTGACGCCGTGATGTTCACAATAGTTGAAGGTATCGATGTCATAGTAAAAGCTGGTGTCAACGATCTCAATTTCGGGATATCTTTCTTTAAGATAGACGCGGATCTTATCGATCACTTCGCTATCCCCCTTCTTCACTAACATGACCCTTTCACCCCTTAGATCGATAAGCTTCAGTTTTTCTTTTTGGCTTAAGGGGTGACATAGGGGGATCGATAAGTAAAAGTCGAGATCTAAAAGATTCAAAAATTCTAACTTGTTATACCAGTTGAGCGAGGCACAAGCTCCAACCATCAGATCAAAACGCTTTGAGATATTTTCGATGATCGAATAGGGGCCATTATAGTCATCTTCAAAGGGCACGACATCGATCTCAAACTTGGGATACCTAAAAGCGATCTTTGACCAGGCTTTTAAAAGCTCATTAGAAGAAAAAAGTAATGATGATCCCACCTTGATCGTGTAGCGCTCTTTTTGTGCGATCAGAAATGCTCTTCTTTGGGCATCGTTTGAAAGTTTAATGAGCTTTAAAGTGTCCTTATAAAAGCTCTGGCCCGATAAAGTTAAGCTCACGCCCTTTTTAGAACGCTTAAATAGCTTAAAGCCGAGCTCTCTTTCTAAAAGGTCGATCTGTTTTTTGATAGCGGAAGGTGAAATATATAACCTTTCACTGGCGGTATTAAAGCTTTGGGTATTGCATACTTCAAGAAAGGTGTCTAGGCGCTTGTCATACATCTTCGCTTCTCCTTTTATATAAACTATAAGTATATAGTATATTAAAAATTAGTATATTTAAAGAGCTCTCTTTTTGGACTATCATGAAGAATATAAAAGGGGGACAGAAATGAGCCTAGAAGAAAAACTGACCGAATTAAAAAAATGGGAATTTAAAAAAAGCGCCTATGAGCTTTTGATGAGCACGGCTTATTTTGATGATGAGACGATCGCCCCAAAAGGCGGTCAAGACTATCGCTATGAGCGTTTGGCCTTGATGTCTGGCGAGATATATAAGATATCAAGCGATCCTAAGATCAAGGCCTTGTTATATGAGCTAAAAGACGAACAAATCGATGAAGTGACAAGGCGCAAGGTCAAGCTCTTATTAAAAAGTTTTGAAGACCTTGAAAGGATCCCACAAGAGGTCTATGAGGAATTTACGAAATTGTCGCTTGAATCGCAGTCTGCCTGGGCTAAGGCAAAAAGCGCGAATGATTATGGGATCTTTAAGCCCTATCTTTTAAAGATCATTGCCTGCCAAAAGAAGATGGCCTTATATCGAAGGCCTGATAGCGATCCTTATGAGACAATGCTCGATGACTATGAAGAGGGCATGGATAAAAAGAGTTATGATGCGTTTTTTGCGCTTATCAAAAAAGAGCTCTCGCCGCTAATTAAAGCGATCACAAAAAAAGCAGCCATCAAAGATGATTTCATTCACGCCTATTACCCCAAGGATAAACAAGCCCTACTCATGAATGATATCAATAAGCTTTTGGGCTTTGATGGATCTTGGGGATATATGGGGGTTTCCTTACACCCCTTTACTTCCGGTTTTTCTAATAATGATGTCAGGGTCACGACAAGTTATGACGAATATAATATTTCCTCGGCAATCTATTCGATCATTCATGAGGTCGGTCACGCCTTCTATGAACACCAGATAGACGAAAGCTTTGAGGGGACGATCCTTAAAAATGTCTCAAGCGGGATGCATGAATCGCAAAGCCGCTTTTTAGAGAACTATATCGGACGCAAGAAGAGCTTTATCAAAAATTACTATCCAAAACTAGTGAGCTTGTTTAAAGAAAATCTTAAAGATGTGAGCCTAAATGAATTTTATAAAGCGATCAATATTGTAAGGCCCTCGCTTATCAGGACTGATGCCGATGAACTTACCTATCCTATCCACATCTTGATCCGCTATGAGATCGAAAAGGGGATCTTTGATGAAAGTATTGACATAGAAAATCTCGATAAGGTCTGGAATCAATATTATAAGGAATATCTTGGCATCGATGTGACAAGCGATGATGTGGGGATCCTGCAGGATATCCACTGGTCGAGCGGTAGTTTTGGCTATTTCCCAACCTATGCCCTTGGCAGTGCTTTAGCCGCTCAGATCCTACATTACATGGAAAAAGAAAAAGATGTTGAGACGCTTTTAGAAAAGGGTGATCTTAAGGCGATCACGG
Organism: uncultured Erysipelotrichaceae bacterium; assembly: GCA_944324155.1. Taxonomy (GTDB): domain Bacteria; phylum Bacillota_I; class Bacilli_A; order Erysipelotrichales; family Erysipelotrichaceae; genus JAHHTG01. The sequence goes on from CALUVF010000078.1 coordinate 3,331, forward strand.
ATTACCTTAAGGATAAGATCCATCGCTATGGAGCTTTATATGATCTTGACACGCTCTTAGAAAAGAGCTTTGGCGAAAGGTTCAATCCACGCTATTATATCGATTATCTAAAAGACAAGTATATGGATCTATATGATCTAAAGAATGATGAATTGATGTGACGTTTACCATATAATCAAAAAGGAGGAAATGTGTATGGCAAAAGAAAAAACCGCAGGTACAAAGGGCGATATCTATGTACCTTATAATGAAAGAAAGGGTGAGAAGTCGATCGTATATTTTACGCGCGATCTCTCAAAAGAAGGCTTAGAAAAGATCTATCAAAGGATCGCCTCAAAGCTTGAGGGGCGCGTTGCGATCAAACTGCATACCGGTGAAAAACACGGGCCCAATATCATACCGCGCTCATGGGTCGAGAATTTAGTTAAAAAAGATCTAAGTGGTGCCAAGATCGTCGAGACCAATACCTATTATGAGGGTGATCGCTATACCACTGAAAAACATCGCGAGACCTTAAAGGTCAATGGCTGGACCTTCGCTGATGTCGACATCATGGACGAAGACGGGATGGTTGATTTACCGGTTAAAGATGGTAAGTGGTTTGACCATATGACCATGGGCAAAAATATCTTGAATTATGATTCGATGCTGGTGCTGACCCATTTTAAAGGCCATACTCAAGGCGGATTTGGCGGCAGCGCTAAAAATATCGGGATCGGTTGCGCAGATGGACGCATCGGCAAGGCCATGATCCACACTACGCCGGGCAGTGATGACATGTGGGATATCAAAGAAGAAGAATTTATGGAACGCATGATGGAAAGTGCCAAGGCGGTAGTCGATCACTTTGGCGAAAAGATCGTCTTTATCAACGTCATGCGCAATATGTCGGTGTCTTGCGATTGTGAAGGACTGGCAGCTGCCAAGGTCGTAACGCCCAATGTCGGCATCATGGCTTCACTTGATATCCTGGCGATCGATCAGGCTTGTGTTGATTGCGTATTTGCGATGGAAGAAAAGGATCGCCATGCCCTAGTTGAAAGGATCACTTCGCGTCATGGTTTAAGACAACTCTCTTATATGAAGGAGCTTGGCATGGGAAATGATCTATATACCCTCATTGATATCGATCATGACGATAAAGAAATAGATGCCAAAGAGGCCGTAAGCGAGATAAAGCCTTTTATAGACGATGGCGAAAAATGAATAAAGAGATCAAAAATATTACTTTAGCTGCGATCTTTTTAGCCCTGGGGCTTGTCCTTCCCTTTTTCATGGGGCAGATCCCTGAGATCGGAAACATGCTTCTTCCTATGCATATCCCGGTATTTTTAGCCGGTCTTATCTTGGGATGGCGATACGGGGCCTTGCTTGGGTTTATCTTACCGCTTTTAAGAAATTTCCTTTTTGGCATGCCACCGCTTTATCCAAACGGCCTGGCGATGGCTTTTGAGCTTATGACCTATGGCCTAGTGGCTGGCTATTTATACGAGCACTCCAAATGGCAATGTTTAAGGGCCTTGTATCGCGTTTTAATCATCGCCATGTTTATGGGAAGGGTCATATGGGGTTTAAGCGAGATCATCTTGCTTGGGATAGGCAATATTGTCTTTACCTGGCAAGCCTTCGTCTCAGGGGCCTTATTGACAGCGATACCTGGCATCATCTTGCAGCTCACGCTGATCCCCTTAGTTATGGTTGCCTTAAATAAAAGCGGCCTTTTGCCCTTTAAGAAGACCTGCCTTTCTTAGTACGAATTAAAACCCTAAATCGTCATGGTTTAGGGTCTTTTTTAAAGTATAATGGAATTGATGGAAAGCTATTTCAAATATGATTCCCCGATCGGCGAACTTTACATCATCTTTAAGGGCGAGACCTTAAGCTATTTGTCCTTGCTAAAGCCCGACATAAAGGAATATTCTAAAGTTCCCACTAAAGCTTTTGAAAAACTAAAGATGTGCCTTGATCGCTATTTTAAAGGCGAAATAGTGACTTTTGATATTCCCTACAAGATAAGTGGCAGTATCTTTAAAAAAAGGGTGCTCGAAGAAGTATCGAGGGTGCCCTATGGGCAAGTTCGAAGTTATCGCGACATCGCAAAGATATTAGAAGAAAAATACCATCAAAAGGTATCTTATCAAGCCATCGGTCAGGCCCTAAAACACAATGATCTTTTGATCGTGATACCCTGTCATCGCATCATTAGATCTAGTGGCCAAATCGGAGGCTTTATGGGAGAAAAGACAAGTGATATCAAGGTCTATCTTTTGGATCTTGAAAGGGAGGCGCTATGCAAAAAGACATCTTGATCGAAGAACTTAAAAAGGTCATTGTCGGAAAAGATGAGGTCCTTGAAATGATCTTAACGGCAGTCTTGGCTGACGGCCATATTCTCTTAGAGGATCTTCCTGGCACTGGCAAGACGACCCTGGCCTTAGCCTTGGCTCGTTTATTTAATATCGACTATGCCCGCATGCAGTTTACTGCCGATACGCTCCCCAGTGATGTCACAGGGTTTATAATGTTTGATAAGGAAAATGAGAGCTTTACTTTTAAAAAGGGCCCGATCTTTACCAATCTCTTTTTGGCCGATGAGATCAATCGCACCTCGCCCAAGACGCAAAGTGCCCTTTTAGAGGTCATGGAAGAAGCGCAGGTCACGATCGATGCCAAGACCTATCATTTAGAGCGCCCTTTTATCGTCTTGGCGACCCAAAACCCCTATGGCTCGGCCGGGACTAATCTTTTGCCCCAATCACAATTAGACCGCTTTTTGATCGCCTTAAGCCTAGGCTATCCTAAGATCGAAGATGAGATCCGCCTTTTAAAGGATCGCCATCATGAAAATCCGCTTGTAAATGTCAGAAAATTAGTCGCCAAAGAGAATCTTGTCAGGCTTCAGGACTTTGCCAAGCAAGTCTTTGTACACGATGATATATACGAATATGTCGCTAAACTCATAAATATGACAAGAAGGCATGAAAGCGTGAAGGTCGGCGCTTCCCCGCGCGGTGCTCTGGCCCTTTTAAAGCTCGCCAAGGCAAGGGCAGTCTTGTATGAGCGTGACTATGTAACCGTAAATGATATCGAAGTTTTATTTATAAATGCCCTAAGTCATCGCTTAGTGCTTAAGGATAGTGATGAAAGCGTCTTGTCTTTAAAGCGCGAGACGATCTTAAGATCGATCTTAGAAAGTGTAAAGAAACCTAGTATCAAGGATCGCTAAAATGCTCTGGCTCATCTTGATCTTGTCAATCATCATCTATCATGGAAATCTTGGTAATCAATTCTACTTTGTCCTTATCAAGACCTTAGAAGTATTGCTTATTTTTGATGCGCTCATTTTTATTTCAGGGATCATTAAAAACGACTATGACCTTGAAAAAAACAGTGATCTTTATTTTTTTCATGATACCTTAAGATTAAAGCTGCGCTTTAAAAGAAAGATGCTAATTAGGGTCATGTGGAAGATCATCGTCAAAAGAAAGAGCGACCCTAAAGTAAAGACTTTTAAAATTAAGAATCTGAACTTTGTTTTAAAAGATCTTGAAAGTGATCGCTATACTATTAGTCTTGCTCGTCTTAAATTTATTTCTCCTTTGGGCTTTTTTGTCTTTTTCAAAAAGGGTGGCAGGGAGCTTAGTTTAAATGTTTACCCTTTAAAAAAGGAATGTGACATAGATGTTTTTTCTAGGGTTGAAGAAAGCGAGGCCCTTTGGCAAAAGGGGCAGGACTATAGTGAGCCCAGCGGTTTTCATGAGGCCAGGGAGGGCGATGACATACGCTATATCCACCCCTATCTAAGTGCCAAAAAGGGCGAATACATCATTAAAGAAGGCTCAAGCTTTCATCGCAATATCTATCACTTTGACCTTGATCCTTCGATAAGTTTTAAAGAAGGTCTTGAAAGTCTGGCTAAGATCATCTATTTATTTGAAAAAGTGGTCTATGCGAATAAGGAGACTTTAATCGTACACTATGATGAAGACTATTATTTGAGAAACTACGATGAGCTCTATCGTTTTTTAGATCACTTCTATGAGGTGGCCTTATGAAATACTTCAAGTCTTTTTTGATCACTTTAAATCTTGGGATCATCTTTTATGCCCTTCTATCATTTTTAAGTCTTGATCTAAAGGCTTTAATCTATATAGTCTTAGGGTCGCTTTGCGCCTATCTTTTGGCATTTGTGATCTATGAGACAAAACGGCCCCCTATTAGGGTTATGGCTTTAAGTCTTGTGATCTTGATCATTGTCTTTATGATCTATTTAGATCATAAAGAGTTGTCACTGCTTATAAACATCGCCAAGCTCTATGATTATAATGATTTTGTCTCTATCTTAAGCGATGCCCTAAAAGATCTAAGGCCCACGCTTTATCTTTTGGGCTTTGCCGCAAACTTTCTAATGTATGGCCTTTATAAAGTCTCTAGGCGCTTATATGCCTTTATTATGCTTGTCATTATCATCATCTTGGCTTTCTTATATCCTTCCGGTTTCTTCTTATATCTTTTAGCCCTGGCCTTTTTGTTATACATCACCTTTTGGCC
>CALUVF010000079.1 GCA_944324155.1 uncultured Erysipelotrichaceae bacterium
AATGACGCATCTCCTAAGAGCGCTTCCCCTCATATCCCCGATCTGCTTCCACTCTACCAGACTCGCTTGCAGGTCTTTTGAAGGTACTTTTCTTATTCACTGATATGCTAATAATTTAAAGAAGAAGGGAGGCATTTGTCAACTTTTTCTTTAAAAAATTTCTTAAATAGTGACCACTAGACATAAAAATAGCCCAAAATCTAGGAAATTTTCAAAAAGAGGACTCTAGAATTTTACTTCAGCTTAAAAGTATGAGCATAATAATAAATTAGGTTAATTTAAAAGATGCAAAGCAATGATAAAAAACAATTCTTAGAGGTAGGTTTGTTATAATTGAAACGAAAAGATGACCATAAAAAATCATGGCAGAAAGGGATAAGGTGTTGAAGTGTGAATAAAAAAACCTAAGTTCTTGTAAGTTAAGACACTATTAAAACTAGTTTGGATGTTCTTTGAAATTTTGTATAGTAATTATAAGTTAGCTGTTATCAGTTAGGCTGATAACTGGATAGATGATGTGTCGTATCCTTGGCTTTGTAAGAACGATAAGGCTTTATCTAAAGTAAGTTCGTTCTTTTTGGGTTTAGGATTCATTAGGGATTCATAGTCACTTGGATTAAATGATTCGCCAGTCTTTATCATGTGATAGATCGAGATTAATATCATTCTAGCGATAGCGATGATGGCTTTCTTGTGACCGCGACGTTTCTTGATATAAGAGTATTTGATACCAAAATAGGATTGCTTATCAGTGATAGATGAAAGAGCACATTGGACAAGTAATGGTTTAAGGTATTGTCCTGCTTTCGCTATCCTGACTGATTTCTTCTTATTGGCACTCTCATTATTAGCGGGAGCTAGCCCTGCCCAACAGGCCAGTTGTTTATCACTTTCAAAGACGGACATATTAGTCCCTATCTCAGAGATGATGATGATAGCCGATAAGGAACTTATGCCTTTGATCTCGGTTATATGGAGAAACCTATCAAATAAGGGCATAGCTCTTTTGACCATCTCAGCTTCACAGGCTTTGATCATTTCATCAAGATATTCCATGTGGTCAAGCGATCTTTCCATCTTGAACCTTTGATCTGATTCGATCTGGTATCCATGTAGGGCGTCTAAGATCTTGTCTTTATTCTTAGAGTTCTTATGGACGAGCTTTAAGATCTTATTATCATCGATAACTTCGCTTGTCATGATCTCTTTCATGATCTTAGTAGCTGATTTACCAAAAGGATCAGAGAAGATAGAACCAAGCCCGATATTAGATACTGTCATCGCGTTTTGATACCTGTTTCTTTCGCTTGAGCGCATACAAGACAAGTTTATAGCGATATCTAGCGATCTCTCTTAATTCTCTTATCTCTTTTGGTGGGATGAATGAGAATCTAATAAGATCGTGTTTGAAGATATCGCATATCCATTTGGAATCTTTCTTATCGGTCTTTTTGCCTTTGATAGCTTTCACATACTTGGGATGAGTCAGATTCACATTGAGCTTATCCTCTAAGACATTGAATACAGGTATCCAATACTTGCCAGTCGATTCCATGACTACATCATGACACTGATAAGACAAAAGCCAATCTTTAAGACGGTATAGATCACTATTCAGACTAGAGAAAGACTCTTGGACATATTCAGTGATATTCGTATTTGGATCAGTGATACCGATCGTGGCAACGATAAGGTTCTTGTGGACATCAAGACCTGCACAAATAGGACGAACGATCTTCATTGCCATAAAAAATCTCCTTTCTATAAAGGAGAGATGGCACAAGGCTATCATAGCTATCGACGAAATTGATTAAACAATCATAAGTGTCCAGGCTCATAGTCCTACTTATTTGTGCTTGAATGATAGCGGCGACTTATATATATACAGGATTTCTAAAGTAGAATACCTACTCACCTCCTCGTGCTCTACATGTGTCACCTCTTCTTAATGGTACCATGTGATGACTTGAAGGTAGAGTGTTATTCATAAGATATTTGTGTGCGCGCGACAAAGGCGCGCGGAAATGGAGGAATATATGAATGATCTAACTAAATATTAATACGAATTGGCCAGAATCTATGAACAATGATATAGCAGATTTTGTCGATAGATGTAGTCGCGATTATGATATGTTGACAAGAGACAAAATGGTATATAAAGCATGTCTGATGTCTATATCTCAAATTGGAGAACACTGTGTAAGGCTTAGAAAAACAATAACCCTTATATAAATGATATTGATATACCTTATAAGAGCATAATTATGGTTAGAAACATAATTGTCCGTTGATAAAGATATATTTAAGGACATTATTAAAGATGATATACCACATCTTTCTAAAATTATAAAAGAGCAGGTTCAACAAGAAGTCCTCGACGATCCATATCAGCTTTATGAGATTGAATATGAAGATCTTATCAGGAGAGCTAATGCAAAGATGTCTTATGATGAGGTTGACAAATAGATCAACAAGATCAACGATTGCGGTTGTGGTATCAGTAATGATTAAAGAAGTAAACGCAAATGACAAGCGAAGAAATTAAATCTTAGATGTCTTATATAGATGTATAATAAACGTAAGGGGAGGAAATAATTATGCATTTCAACTATCATTATTCTGTTCCATCATCGATGAACTTTGGTGTGATCGTTTTGATTCTTGTGGCTGTCATCTTGTTGATGATCTGCTTTTTGGGGAAACAAAACCGTGGCAAGTATCATGGCTTTTTAGGAAAGCTTTATGATTTCTTGAACTTCAGAAGCTTTACGATCGCGACGGTCCTCAAATTTATTTATCTGTTTGTGGCCATCTTTGTAGCAGTCGGTTTCTTATTGACTTCCTTCAACAACGGTCTTGGCGGATTCTTAGCGTCGTTAGTCGGTCTGATCTTAGTGGAGGTCATAATTCGGATCTTATTTGAATTTTGGCTGTTGATTGTTGTTGGGGTCACCAATATCATTGAGATCAATGACAAGATGGGCGGTAGCGGTGATAAACCGAACTTCATGGATCCCGATACCAGCAAGTATGCCGACAAGATCTCTAAGCAAGCCGGCGCCTTAAAAGAAAAGGTAAAGGAAAAAGCTGAAGAAACTTTTAAGGGCGATGGAGAAAAAGAGAAAAAAGATGAAGAATAATTTGGGCTTTTAAAGCCCTTTTATTTTGCCAAAAGTCCTTGATTAAAGCCCGTCTATTATAAAAGTTCTCTAAACCTCCACAAAGGGATATTGGGAAATAGCGAATTTTTTGGGAAATATCATGGTATAATTGGACGCGTAACAGAGGTAGAAATGAAGAAGAGATTTTGGATATTAAGCGTTTTGATTGCCATGACTTTACTTATTATGCCCCAAAAAGTCGATGCCATCGATGAGATCGGCGTAAGAAGCGGTGAGCTAAATATCTCCGAGGTCACGGATTACCAAAAGAAATATGACAGTTATAACGTCGGAGTCTGCTCCCCCAGCAGCACCAAGACATATATGGATTATCGTGCCATAACTGCCAGAGGATCGCGCCAGTATCAATATATTCGCGCCAATATGCTAGTAGATGCTTCGACTGGTTTTTTATATGACAAAGATGGCTTTATCGGTGTAGCGTTAGGGTCTTACTATGGTGTAATCGGCGATCGCTATTACTTCACTTTAAGTAACGGCAATGTCTTGCCGCTTGTCAAGATCGAAGAAAAGGCCGATGCCGATACGGTTGGCGGTTGTGCACACGAAAGTGATGGCAGCGTTATCGAATTCGTCATTCATCGCGATTATGCCCGCAATTCCTTTGCCCTTTCCGGCAATGGCTTAATCTCGTCGGGCAACTACAACAATAACGCCCTCTTTAGAGGAGAGATCACCAAGGTTGAAAAAGTGACCGGTGAGATCAATCCAAACTATGTTGAATATCACGCTAAAGAAAGCATCGATGTCATCGAGCCCACCATTACCCGGGACATATTCCAGTACGCCAGTGGGTATTGACCCACTTTTTTATTGACTATGAAAGAGACAGAATTTAAAGAAAAAGCCTTAGCCTTGGGGCTTGAACTAAATGAGACGCAATTAAAACAGTATCGTGATTATATCGCGCTTTTAAAACTGTGGAACCAAAAGATGAACCTGACGGCGATCGATGATGAAAAGGGGATCTATTTAAAACACTTCTATGACTCACTTTTGTCGATCAAGTATGTGAAATATGAAGGAACTTTGGCCGATGTGGGATCAGGGGCTGGTTTTCCAGGGCTGGTCCTTAAGATTGCCTATCCTGAATTAAAGGTCGATCTCATCGAGCCCATCAAAAAGCGCTGCACCTTTTTAAAAGTAGTCATTGAAACATTAGATCTGAAAGATGTAGAGGTGATAAATGAGCGCAGTGAAGATCTCGCTAAAATGAAACGCGAGAAATATGATATAGTTACGGCACGGGCCGTCGCCGACCTAAGTGTCTTAAGCGAACTGTGTGCCCCGCTTGTCAAAGTAAAGGGTTTATTCATCGCCCTTAAAGGCCAAAAGGCCAAAGAAGAAACTAAACAGGCCCTTGAGGCTTTTAAAAAACTTGGCTTAAGTTTAGACGCAATCGAAGAGATCGATCTTGATAAAGAAAACAAGCGCTCGATCGTGATCTTAAAAAAAGTGGGCAAGTGTCCTAAGAAATATCCGCGTCCGTATGCAGAAATAAAAAGAAAGGCATTATGAAAGAAATAAGAACGATTGAATTAGCGAAAATAAGACCCAATAAAAATCAACCGCGCCTCGACTTTTATGATGAAAGCATCAAAAACCTAGCGCGCTCCATCAAAGAAAGCGGCTTGGTGCAACCGCTAGTAGTAAGAGAAGTCGACGGCTCTTATGAGCTCATTGCCGGTGAAAGAAGACTTAGAGCACTTAAATATTTGGGCTATACCAAAATAGAGGCCATCATCAATAATCAGGACGATAAGACCAGTGCCAATATGGCGCTTGTTGAAAACCTGCAAAGAGAAGATCTCAGCGCGATCGAAGAGGCCATCGCGATCCAAAAAATCATGAAGGACGGCCACTATACCCAAAGCGAAGTAGCTGATCTTCTGGGTTATAAACAATCGACGATCGCCAACAAGCTGCGTCTTTTGCGCCTTGATGACAAGATCAAGGAAGCCATAGCCAAAAACGAGATTTCCGAAAGACAGGCCCGCGCCCTTTTAAAGGTCGATGAAAATAAGCGTTTAGAAGTCTTTAAGACGATCAAAGAACGCCACTATAACGTCGCTAAGACCGAAGAATACATTAAGGCCCTTGAAGATAAAGGCGACAAGAAGGTCAGGGGTTTCAGTGCCAGCGTTCAGCTTGGTATCAACACCATCAAACAAGCCTATGACATGTGTCGCAATTCCGGGCTTGATGGCGACTATCATATAAGAGATGGGGAAGATGATGTCAAAGTTATCATCAGATTTAGAAAACAGAGGTAGGAATATGGGAAAGATTATTGCGATAGCCAATCAAAAAGGCGGGGTAGGAAAGACTACGACCGCCATCAATCTAGCTTCCGGGCTAGCATATTTATCAAAGAAAGTGCTCCTTGTGGACTTTGACCCGCAAGGTAATGCCACCCAAGGCTTAGGATATGAATTTAAAGACAATCTTACAGTCTATGATGTGATCATGTCGGATCTTCAGGCAAAAGAAGCCATCAAATCTTTAAAACAGCCGCCTTTAGATATTCTTCCAGCCTCGATCTCTCTGGCCGGGGCTGATCTTGAGATGGTTGAGATCGCTAGGGGTAGAGAAAAGCTTTTGAAGAATAAATTAGAAGCTGTTAAAGATGACTATGACTACATCATCATCGACTGTCCGCCGTCTTTGGGCTTACTAAACACCAATGCCCTGACTGCCGCCGATTCTGTAATGATCCCAGTACAGTGTGAATATTACGCACTAGAAGGGGTGACCCAGCTTTTGCAGACGATCCGCCTTGTCCAAAAGCTCTTTAATCCAAAACTAAGGATCGAAGGCGTGCTTTTAACGATGTTTGATGCCAGGACCAATCTTTCTGTCGAGGTCCAGCAGGAAGTCGTCAAGCACTTTAAAGAAAAGACCTATCGTACCTATATTCCAAGAAATATCAAGTTATCAGAAGCTCCCTCGCGTGGCCAGTCGATCTATGACTATGCCATCAGTTCCGAAGGTGCTAAAGCTTATGTCGCTTTGACAAAGGAAGTTTTGAAACATAATCAGGAGGTCCGAAATGGCTAAGCCCCAAAAGTTAGGAAAAGGATTAAATGCGATCTTTGGTGATGAAATCGACGATTTCATCAAAGATCTCGAACAAGATGAAAACAAAGTAAGCAACGAACTAAAGATCGAAGACATCAGAAGCAACCCCTATCAACCCCGTAAGACCTTCGATGAAGAGAAGATCAAGGAGCTGGCGGAGTCGATCAAAGAGCACGGCGTGCTCCAGCCGATCATCGTCAGAAAGAGCTTAGATGGCTATGAACTCATTGCCGGCGAAAGAAGATTAAAAGCTTCAAAAGTCGCCGAAAAAGAAACCATACCTGCCATCGTTGTCGATTTCAACGACCAGCAGATGATGGAAGTAGCACTTTTAGAAAACGTCCAAAGAGAAGATCTAAGTCCGATCGAAGAGGCTGAAGCTTATGACAATATCTTAAAGAAGCTTAGCTACACACAAGATGAATTGGCTAAAAGGGTTGGCAAGTCACGTCCCTATATCACCAACATGTTGCGCCTTTTAAAGCTCCCTAGAGAGATCCGCGAGATGCTTATGAAAAAAGAGCTCTCTTATGGGCATGCCAGAGCTTTAGTTAATATTGAAGATGAAGAAGAAGCGATCCGTTTGGCCCAAAAAGCCTTTAAAGACGGTTTGAGCGTTCGCGAGATCGAAAATCTTTCTTCCAAACAAAAGGTGGTGAAACCACATAAAGAAAAGAAGGCTAAATCCGAGTTCAGCGACGTGGAAGGAATCATGGAAAAAAAATTAGCCACCAAGGTCAAGATCAACAAACATCAGATCACGATCTCCTATAGTGGAATTGATGATCTCAACCGGATCCTTGAACTGATCGACTGTCTGGATAAATAAGCAGGAAAACCTGCTTTTTTAAACTTTTGGCAAATAATCGACACATTTTTAATTATGTCAAATATTGAAGAGGACAGTTTATTATGGATTTAAACTGTCCTCTTTTTAAAAAAACAACTCATTTTGACCGTTTTTAAAGAAAAAAGGACAGTTTTTAAGAGAAAGTAACTGTCCTTTAAATATATCGACATATAGTGATATGTGTAGAGGATCGTACAAATTCACAATATAACTGATTTCAATAAAGATAGCTAATATATTAGCTATTATTGAAAAATATGAAGATCTTAGTTAAAATATTAGCTATGAACAACATTAATTTACTAATGAATAAGTCTCCTCAGGAGATTGGAAAAGAGATCGCTGAAAACGAAAGAAAAAGACGCAAAGAAAAGAAGATTACGCAGTTTGCCTTATCACAGCTTTCAGATGTGAGCTTAGGCTCGATCAAACGCTTTGAAAGAACAGGCGAGATCTCTTTATCGTCTCTGATCAAGATCGCCTTCGCCTTAGGACTGGAAGAGGACCTCGAAGCCTTATTTAAAAAAAGAAGCTATCGCTCGATCAAGGAGATAATCGATGAAAAATAGAAATTATCTTGATGTTTATCTTGAAAAAAGAAAGGTGGGAACCTTAGCGCTATTAAAAGATCGAAGGGTGGCTTTTGAGTATAGCGACGAGTGGCTGCTAGATGGATATTCGATCAGTCCTTTGTCTTTGCCTTTGATCAAAAAAGTATTTATACCTGACTACAATCCTTTTGAAGGGCTGTTTGGTGTTTTTAATGATAGTTTAAGCGATGGTTTTGGTCGACTTTTGACCGATAGAATAATAAGAAAAAAGGGTATTGACCCCTTTAAACTCAACTCTCTTGATCGTCTAGCCTTAGTTGGAAGAAATGGTATGGGCGCCCTAAGCTATAAACCGCAAAGCACTTTTAATAGTGATTATCTTAAAGATATTTCGCTTGATGAATTGGC
>CALUVF010000080.1 GCA_944324155.1 uncultured Erysipelotrichaceae bacterium
AACAGAAAAGAGGTTTTAAAGGCCCTAAATATGCTTTTAGATTTTGTTGAAGATCTAAAGATCGATGAAGATAAGGTCGAAAAAGAAAAACCGATCATCATTGAGGAACTCGCAATGTATGCCCAAATGCCCGAGACAAGGCTTTTGAATGGGGCTTTTAGGGCAATGTATCATAACTTTCCCTTAAAGTATGATATCGGTGGTGATGCCTCTAGTGTGTCTAAGATCACTTTAGATGAACTCTTTAAGGCCTATGAATTAAACTATCACCCCGCTAATATGACTTTAGTGGTATTCACGCCGCTTGATAGTATAACTATCTTTGACACAATCCGGCAAAATCAGGCCAAAAAGAGCTTCTCAAAGGCAGACAAGATCCAAAAATATGACTATAAGGAACCAAAAAGTGTAAAGAATCGCTATGTTTTAGAAAAGATGGATATCAAGACTAATAAAGGACTTTATGGCCTTAAGATGGACTTTTCTAAGTATGATCTTAAAACGCTTATCAAATATGAGACGGGAATGCGCTTTATCTTGCAGCTTTTGTTTTCCCAGCTCAATCCCAACTATCAAAAGTGGTTAGATGAGCGCATTATCAACTACTACTTTGGTTATGATGTCAATCTTGATGAAGATTTCTCTTATATGCTTTTTTATGGCGAAGGGATAAGGGCTCAAGAATTAAAAGCTCTGATCGATCAGGAGTTTAAAGAGGCTAAATTAGACCGCACTAAATTTGAAAGGCTTAAAAGGCGTTTTATCGGCTCTTGCTTCCAAGAGATGGGTGATGTCGAAAACTTTGTCTTGAGCTTTATCAAAGGTGTCTTAAATGATGTTGACTACTTTGAAGAGATCAAGATCGTCATGAATTTCAGTTATGAGGATCTTTTAGATACTTTTAAACTCATTGATTTTGAGAATTATACATTATTTGATCTGGAGCCCAAAATTGCTTAAATCGACAAAAATGCCCAGGTATTTTTGTACACTTTATATTTAAAGTGGACAGTTTCATCGATTTGCCATAAGCTTTCTTCTTTTGCTAGACTTGCATTGCAGGTAAAGAAGGAGTAAATATGAATCAAATTATTTTAGTCGGTAAACTGCATGAACCCCTTAGCTTTAAAGAAACGGCTGCCAACATACCGATGGCTCAAGGAATTATTGAGGTAAAACGTCCATATCAAAGCGGCGATGGACAAGAGTCTGATCTTTACCAAGTGACCTTTTGGCGAGGTAATAGCGAAGAGCTGAAAGGAAAATTCCAAAAAGGCGACCTGGTTGTAATAAAGGGACGTCTTAGTGCCAACAACTTCCTTAAAGATAATGGTGAAGTCATGTACCGTGCCGAGATTACCGGGGAAAGGATGATGGCTGTATGTTAAAAACGAGGTACCCAAAAATGGGTACCTATTTACTTATGAGGCCCTTTTTTCATATAATGTAGCAGGTGATTAATTATGGGTTTTGATACATTACAAGATAAACTAGTCCATTCTCTTCGCAAAGTTCAGGGCAAGAGCCAGTTAAGCGAAAAAAACATGGACGACACGCTCAAGGAAATTCGTGTCGCACTTTTAGAAGCAGATGTCAATTATGGTGTCGTCAAAGACTTCTTAAATCGCATCAAAGAAGAGTCCATCGGGCAGAATGTCTTAAATTCAGTCGATCCCGGACAGCTTTTGATCAAGATCGTCCACGATGAGCTAGTCAAGCTTTTGGGAAGCGATGATACTGAATTAAAGTTAAAGGATAACGGGCTTTCTGTCATTATGGTCGTCGGTCTTCAGGGTACTGGTAAGACGACGCAGATCGCCAAGATCGCTAAGCTTTTAAAAGAAAAAAGAAATAAAAAGGTTCTCATGATCGCTGGTGATACGATTCGTATGGCGGCGGTTGACCAGCTTGTCACCTTGGGTCGAGAGATCGGTGTCGAGGTCTATCGTGACGACATTTCAAAAGGGACGATCAAAATTGTGAAAGATGGTCTTCAATATGCCAAAGACGGCGGTTTTGACGTTGCGCTTGTCGATACGGCCGGGCGTTTACACATCGATGAAGAGCTGATGAAGGAACTTTCAGATCTAAAGGCCCTCATCAAGCCTGATGAGATCCTTCTGACGGTCGATGCCCTGACGGGCCAAGACATCGTCAATGTTGCCAAGAGTTTTAATGATCTCTTGTCTGTCAGCGGTTTGATCGTTACGAAGTTTGATGGCGATTCTAAAGGCGGCGGTGTCTTATCGGTCAAAGCGATCACCTCCGTTCCGATCAAATTTACCGGTGTGGGTGAAAAGGTCGATGATATCGAAGTCTTCCACCCGGATCGTTTAGCTCAAAGGATCTTAGGCATGGGCGATGTCGTTACATTTGTTGAGAAAGCCCAAGAACAGTTCGATGAAAAAGAGGCTGAGCGCAGTGCTAAGCGCTTTATGTCAGGAAAGTTCACTATGGACGATCTTTTGAAGCAGCTTGAAGCTACCCAGAAAATGGGGCCGATCGCTTCACTGATGAAGATGATCCCCGGTATGGGCGAGATGGCTAAGCAGATGGAAAACACGGATGCCGATAAACAACTGATCAAAGTCAAGGCCATCATTCAATCGATGACCAAAGAAGAGCGTGAAGATCCCTCGATCATGCGCAATTCACATAAAAGAAGGATCGCCAGCGGTAGTGGCACGTCGATCAATGACGTCAATCGTCTATTGAATCAATACGAACGCATGAAGAAGATGATGAAACAGATGTCTTCTTTAAGAGGCGGTTTCCCAGGCTTGTTTGGTTAGTCAAGTAAAAATACTTGACACAGCTTTTAGCTTTTGTTTATAATCTAAAAGCTAAAGGAGGAAATATCAATGGCAGTTAAATTAAGATGCTTACGCATGGGTGCAAAGAAAGCTCCATTTTATAGAATCGTCGCTGCAGATTCACGTGCTAGACGTGACGGCCGCAATATTGAAGTAGTCGGTACTTACAATCCTACTGCTAATCCTGCGATCATCAACATCGACGAAGAAAAAGTCATGAAGTGGCTCAATAATGGTGCAATCCCATCTGACACTGTTCGCAGCATTCTTTCTAAAGAAGGCATCATGAAGAAGTTCACTGATGCAAAAAAGGCTAGCAAATAATGGCAGAGATTAATTACGAAAAAACTTTAAGCGATATTGTTCGCCCACTATGTAGCGAACCAGATGCCGTGATGGTCAAGCAGATGGAAAGCATGAAGGAAAACGAGATCGTGCTTTACATTTATGCTCCTAACAATGACTTGGGCCGTTTGATCGGTAAAAAGGGCATGATGGCTCAAGCGATCCGCTCGATGATGCAGGTCGCCGGCAAGATCAATCACAAGCGCATCAACATTCGTTTTGAAGCTATTTAAGGGTGACATGTTCACTCTTTTTTATTTAAGATTATGGAATATGTATTAATTGGAAAGATCGCCACGACCTTTGGTTTAAAGGGCGAGGTTAAAGTAGATGTTTATACCGACTTTAGCGACGAACGCTTTAAGGTCGGCTCTTTGGTCTATCTTGAAGTGAAGGGTCAATACATCGCATTAGAAATAAAGACCAAGCGTTATCACGCTGGTCGACTTTTGATCTCTTTTAAAGGTTATGAAGATCTTAGTAGTGTTGAACCTTATAAGGGCCTTAAACTTTATAAGGATAAAGCCTCGATCAAACCTTTAAAAGAGGGGGAGTATTATTTCAGTGACCTTGAAGGGCTCGATGTTTTTTTAAACGGTGAGCTTGTGGCGAGCGTTAAAAGGGTCGAAGAGGGGCCTGGCTATAATTATCTGCGCGTCATCTCTAAAGATCAAAAAGAAGTGCTCATACCTTTTATTAAAGATGTCTTTATTGAAAGGGTCGACCTTCAAAATAAGCTCATCAGTATCAAATACTGGGAAGGACTTTTATGAAGATAACGATCTTAACGCTCTTTAAAGACCTCATCGAAGACTACTTCAATCACTCGATCATTGCCAAAGCCAAGGCTAGAGGCGTATTTGAGGTGGAGGTCATTGACATCAGGGACTATTCCTTAGATAAGCATCGCCATGTCGATGATGCCCCTTATGGGGGTGGGGCAGGTATGCTACTTTCGATCGAGCCGATCGATCGCGCCCTCAAGGCTTGTCGAAGCGACGATTCCTATGTCCTTTTGACTTCGCCCAAAGCCAAGCCCTTTTCGCAAGAAGATGCGCAAAGACTCGCTAAGAAGAAGCATATCATCATCATTTGTGGGCATTATGAAGGAACTGATGCCCGCATCGAAGATTATGTCGATGAAAGGGTGTCGCTGGGCGATTACATCTTAAGCGGTGGAGAACTGGCTTCTTTGGTCATCTCTGATGCGATGATCCGACTTTTAAGTGATGCGATCAATCCCGACTCCTTAAAAGAAGAATCTTATGATGATAGTCGCTTAGAATATCCCCAATACACCAAACCAGCCGTCTATGATGGCAAGAAGGTACCAGATGTCCTTTTAAGCGGACATCATGCCAATATTGCCAGATGGCGGAAGAAGATGTCCCTATTAGATACCTATATATATCGAAAGGATCTCTTTGACAAAAAGCCGCTGACGATCGAAGAGAAGATCTTACTGGAAGAAGCCCTGAAGGAAAAATAGGGCTTTTTTCGTGATGTCAAAGAATTTTGTCAGCTTTTCTTTTAAAAAATCGTATAAGATAAGCTTATGAAGATCGCTTTAAATCTTAAAAAGGCCCGCATAAACATCGGCATGTCACAAGAAGAGGCCAGCGAAAGGCTTGGTATCTCAAGACAAACCCTTTCAAATTGGGAAAGGGGTCTCGCATACCCAGACGCTGTCTCTTTAAAGAAGATGTGCACGCTTTATAATGTCAGTGCCGATGCGATCTTAGAATGTGCTGATTTTGACTATTTAAAGGTAAGAAAGATTGACATACATAGACTTGTCCTC
This sequence comes from uncultured Erysipelotrichaceae bacterium, assembly GCA_944324155.1. Classification (GTDB taxonomy): domain Bacteria; phylum Bacillota_I; class Bacilli_A; order Erysipelotrichales; family Erysipelotrichaceae; genus JAHHTG01. The sequence continues at coordinate 4,960 of CALUVF010000080.1, forward strand.
ATCTATCTTTTGATCTGGATCGCCTTGCTTGGGGCCTATCTTTTATTTTTTAAAGGTCTTGATATGATCATAGATTACTTTTACATCTATTTTCTAATGCCGATATCGACCCTTTGCGTGTCCTTTATTATCGGAAAAAATCAATATGTCATCAAAAACAATTGGGTCTATTCTTTGGAATTATCTTCAATTTATTGGATCGTTGATGCGTTTATATATTTTAAAAACGATTTACCAGATTTTTTAAGGATAAATCTTCCTTTTTATTTCATGTATCCAATTATCTTTGTACTTTCTTTTATCATGATCCATTTAGGTAATTTTTATCGCAAAAAATATAGGTTTGATACCATTTTGAGGTAATATGTGAGACAATTAACAAAGAAAGAAGAGGAAAAGCTTATGAAGAAAATTTTAATTGCGTTATGCCTGCTTTTAAGTTTGACAGCCTGCAGCCAAGGAAGTGAAGAACCTAAGGGCGAAGTCAAAGAATTCAGTGCGGAATATGAGATGGTTGGCACAACCAGTGCCGGTCTTCCCAAAAACGACACCTTTATCTTTGAAGGCGAGACGACTGATGGGATCATCACCAAATTGAACTTTGACATCATCCGCAATAAAGGTACAGACGAAGAATATTCTAAGAAAGACCTTTATGGCTATGAAATGAACGTATCTGATGCCGTTGTTAAAAAAGATGGCGACAAGTTCGTATTAGAGAAGCTAGGTATGAATGGCTATACCAACGAACTTGGCCAATACATGATCACGGCAAAGTGTGATGATCTGACGACTGATACAACTTTTAAAGATTTAGTGATCACTAATTACACTGGTGAAGAATTAGATATGGAAACTTCTTTAGAGGTCTATCAATATCTTTACAATGAACTTGGAACGGACGCCGCTTTAAGTGAAGATACACCGGTTTCCGATTTCTTGAGCCTTTATGGTCTTTATGAAGACGGTGAATTTAAAGAGGGTGAAAACCGTGTTTCCTTTGAAGGTATCAACGGTGGACGCAGCTATGGCGAACAGATCGATGCGATCGTTGACTATATCTTAGCCAACAATATGACATTAGAAGATGTCTATGAGATGTTTAGGACCGAGAATCAACAAAGCACTCCGATCGAAGATCGCGATCTTATTACCGGTGCCACGATCTCCTTTGTCGGTGATTTCCAAAGAATGGTCTATCTTGCGATCAATGGCGAATTATTTGAAGGTGTGACCAATACTTCCGAAACTGATGAAGGAACACAGGTCGAAGTCGTTACCCAGGGTTATGGCGGAGAGATCGAGACCCATGTCGTATTTGATGATGATGGTAAAATCGTTTCGATCAGTGTGCGTGACTCGCAAGAAACTCCTGATGTCGGTGGCGCTTTGACAGCTGATGGTTCAGATTTCTTAACGGCTTTAGTCGAAGGTCAGGGTGAAGCTGATGCTGTTTCAGGGGCTACCGTAACTTCTAATGCCTTAATCAAGGCTGTCGAGTTAGCCAAGGAATATATGGCTCAATAAAAGTTAAAAGCTAAAACTAAACGGGCAGGTCTTGGTACTTGCCCTTTTTTAAAGGGAGGAAGCTTTTATGAAGAAAGTTCATCTTCCCTTATATACCGTAAAGATTGTTAATATTATCTTAACTGTGGTCGTCGTCGCTTTCGCTTTTATTGCGTCCTTTTTAGAAAACTATACGATGTGTTTGGCGATCACGATCGTTTTTTTGATCATTGATATCGGCTTTATGTTTATATTCTGGCGTTGTCCGCATTGTGGAAGACTTTTGCAATTTAGTGGTTCTTTAAAACATTGCGGCCATTGTGGTAAAAAGATCGATGAAAGCTAAAAATATTGCTTTATGCTTTAAGGTGTGCTAACATATTCCATGCGAAACTTCGATATTCCGCTGGGATCTAGGCCTATGAGTATCGATTGATCTAGTTAGAAAAGGAGAAGTGAAGATGAATTTAAATTTAGTAAGCGAAATCACTAAGTCTCAACTTAAAACTGATCGCCCAGATGTTCGCCCGGGTTATACAGTTAGAGTCGATGTCCGCATTCAAGAAGGAAACAAATCTCGTATCCAAGCTTTTGAAGGCGTAGTTATTCGTGTCAAGGGCTCTGGTATTGGTGAGACTTTCACCGTTCGTAAGTTATCTTCAGGCGTTGGCGTCGAAAGAACTTTCCCTTTACATTCACCACTTGTTGAAAACATTCATGTGGTAAGAAAAGGTAAGGTCAGAAGAGCTCGTCTTTATTACTTACGTGGACGCTCTGGTAAGTCAGCTCGTCTTAAGGAGATTCGCTAAGCCACACAAATGTGGCTTTTTTTATTTAAAAAACTTATAATTAAAAAGATGAATATTAAAAATGCTTTACTAGAACTCTTTAAAACCGTTCTGACGTCTCTTTTGATCGTTATCGTAATTTATTTTTTTATTGCTATGCCTGTGACGATCTCTGGCTCTTCGATGTACCCTAATCTCGAAGACGGTGAATTTGGCTTTGCTGGTAAGATCAGCTTATTGACTGGGATCAAGCGCTATGATGTGGTCGTAATTGACTCACCCAAGACTAGTGATAAGATCGTCAAGCGTGTCATTGGATTGCCTGGTGAGACTTTGACCTTTGAGGGTACGACAATCTTTGTCGATGGTGAAGCGATCGATGATCCTTATGCTTATTATGCTCAGGTCAACAGCTTAGACCTACCTTCAGGTTATAGTGTGACACTAGATGATGACGAATACTTTGTCTTAGGCGATAATCGCAATGTTTCTAAGGATTCGCGTGCCTATGAAGATCCGGCCTTTAAAAAAAGCGAGATCATTGCTAAGGGTATTCTTGTCTTGTTTCCCTTTGACGAAATAGGTGTCCATTAAAACCATGTCGAAATGTCTAGATGCCCTGATCGCTTTTGCCTTGGGTGATGCCTTTGGCGTGGCATCGGAATTTATGACTCCTTTAGAACTTGAAGCTGAGCCCATTAGCGATATGAGACCTTCTAAACGCTACAATGTTCCCCCTGGCTCGTGGTCCGATGATACCTCGATGACGATTGCAACAATCGCCTCTTTTATTCAAAAAGGGTCTTTTGATTATGATGACATCATGTCGAGATGGTTGAGATGGCTAAATAATGGCGAATATACCCCTAATGGTCTTACTTTTGGAGTTGGCCATACTTCATTTCAGGCGATAGAGAATTACGCTTTGCGAAAGGAACCTTTAAAATGCGGCCTAAAAGGGGAATACGATAATGGTAACGGCGCTATGATGCGCATGCTTCCTTTGGCTTTATATGCTTATTATCGAAAGATCGATGAAGAGGAAGTATATCGTTTGACAAATGAGCTATCATCTTTGACGCACGCCCATAAGATCGCACGTCTTGGTTCTTACATCTATGTTAGATATGTCATGTATTTATTAGATGGCCTAGACCCTCGCACTGCTTATCAAAAAATACAAACCTTAGATTATTCGCTCTTTACAAAGGAAGCTTTGATTAATTATGATCGGATCTTAAAAGCTGATATCAAAACTCTTTCAAGAAGTGAAATAAAAACGAGCGCTTATGTCGTTGATACTTTAGAATGCGCGCTTTGGATCTTTTTATCAAGTCGTGATCTTAAAGATGTTTTATTAACCGGGGCCAATATTGGGGGTGACACCGATACGATCACGGCAATCAGTGCCTCGATGGCCGGTATCGTCTATGGTTTAAAAAGCATTCCTCATAAGTGGCTAAACACACTTAAGCGTAAGGAGTATTTGTTCGATCTGGCTCTTAAATTTGAAAAAAAGCTAAAGTTATCTTGGGACTCATAATAGGCACTAGTCGGAACCTAAAAAATGAGAAAAGAAATATTATCAACTAATATAGAATTAGCTAGATAGGTGTTGATAGAGTTTAGTGGAATTGTATTTTATGAGGTATATTTACATTTTTTTGTGAGTTAAAGTTTATAATAGGAAGAGTATAAAGGAAGTGATGAAGCGAACAATACTCTGATTTATGCAAGATCCTGGTTTAGTAAATCCTTTTTAAATATTTCAAAATAAAGGGATTGTGGGCATCTAGATCTTGCGCTTTACAAAAGTAGTAAAAACGAGGTATTTATTTTTAATTGATATCGCATGTTAAGTCCTTAATATATTTAAAAAGAAAGGTAATGTTCTTGTGGTGAAAGATTTAATGATTAGAAGTAGCAGCGCAGAGTTCTTAATATTTGAAAGACAAACGCATGATAAAGGGGTTCAAGTTAGGTTTGAAGATGGAGATTTATGGTTAACGCAAAAATCTATAGGAGAACTTTTTGATACAACCCGAAATAATATTACGATGCACATCAATGAAATATACAATACTTATGAATTAGACGAAAATTCAACTAGTAAGAAATTCTTACTAGTTCAAACAGAAGGGAATAGAGAAGTAAAAAGAAATGTTCAATATTATAATCTCGACATGGTTATTTCTATTGGATATAGGGTTAATTCTGATCGAGCGGTTCAGTTTAGAAGATGGGCCACTTATATATTAAAAGAATTTTCAAAAAAAGGTTATATCATCGATAAAAAACGAATGGCAAATGGAGCATTTTTCGATGAAGATTATTATGATTCTCTGCTTGCTGAAATAAGGGAAATAAGGTTATCAGAAAGAAGATTCTATCAAAAAATCACTGATATTTATGCAACCAGCGTTGATTATGATTCTAAATCTCCTACCACAATAAAATTTTTTAAGAAAGTCCAAAACAAAATGCATTATGCAGTATCTCATCAAACTGCAGCTGAAATTATATATAATAGGGCAGATTCAAAGAAAGAACATATGGGACTTACTAATTGGAAGAACTCTCCTAATGGAAAAATCTTAGAAACTGATGTAGTAATTGCTAAAAATTATTTAAGCAAGGAAGAATTAGAAAGTTTAGAACTAATAGTTTCGGCCTTTTTAGATTTAGCAGAAAATAGAGCTAAAAGACATATTCCAATGACAATGGAAGATTGGTCCAAACGAATTGATAAATTTTTGCTGGCGGATGATTTAGATATTTTAAAAGATGCTGGAAAAATTTCGCATGAGATAGCTTGCGATAAAGCATTAAGTGAATTTGAAAAGTATAGAGTAAAACAGGATAAATTATATAAATCCGATTTTGATATATTATTAGAAGAAATTGATAAAAAGTAATATATAGATTAGATTTACATCTTTTTTATGAGTCGAAGTTTATAATAGGAAGAGTATAAAGGAAGTGATGAAAATGAATAATAATCCGATTCAATGGTATCCGGGACATATGGAAAAAGCACGTCGTCAGATGGCCGATAGCCTCTCACATGTCGATCTTTTGATTGAACTAAGAGATGCGCGTGCCCCACTTTCCAGTGCCAATCCACTCATTATGCAGATGGTCAATCAAAAGCCCCATCTCATCATTTTGTCAAAAGCCGATCTGGCCGATGACAAGATCAGTCAAAAATGGATAACTTATTTTAGTAGCTTAGGCAAAGAAGCTCTTGCCCTTGATGTCAATAAGGACGATGTAAGAAAGATCTTAAGTGATAAGATCAGGGCGATGCTTAAGGCTAAGATCGAAAAGGCCAAAGAGCGTGGTATCCGCAATAAGACCTTGCGTGTGATGATCGCTGGCATACCCAATGTTGGCAAATCCACGCTTATTAACCGCGCCTTAAAACGCAAGGCCTTAAAAGCGGAGAATCGGCCAGGGGTGACAAGATCGCTCTTGTGGGTGAAGTTATCTGACGACATCGAGCTTTTAGATACACCAGGTGTCTTATGGCCGCGTTTTGATGATCAAGAAGCCGCCTACCATCTTGTCTTGATCGGTTCTTTAAATCCCCAGATCATCGATAAGGAACCGATTATCGCCTATGGTTTAGATTACTATTATAAACACTACCCCGAACTTTTAAAAAAGCGCTACGATCTTGATGATCTTAAAGGCGACTTGCTTTTAAAGATTGGCCAAAACAAGGGCTTTGTAAGCAGTGAGGGCGTAAAGAAAAAGCAGGTCAGGGAATATTTGTTCAATGAGTTTAAGGACAATCTTTTAGGTAAAATGAGTTGGGAAGATGAACCGCACAAGTGACATTTATGAAAAAGAGTGCTGGGCCAAAAAGGAGCTCGTCATAGGCTTAGATGAAGCTGGCCGGGGACCACTATGCGGTCCCTTGGTCGTAGCTATGTGCACTCTTCCAATCAATTACCAAAATGAGTTCATCTATGATTCAAAAAAACTCTCTAAAAAGAAAAGAGAAAAAGCATTTAAGATGATCATTAAAGATGCTCTATATTATTCTTTTATGATCGTCTCGCCCCAAAAGATCGATGAACTCAATATCTATGAGGCCACTAAATGGGCAATGGAGACGCTCAGCCAAAAATATCAAGCTGCCAAATGTGTCCTTAGTGATGCCATGCCCTTAAATCTAAAAGATCAAATTAATATCCCGATAATCAAAGGTGATCAAAAAAGCATCTCGATCGCCGCCGCCAGCATCATCGCCAAGGTCATCAGAGATCGCATCATGGCGTATTATGATCGCTTATATCCCGAATATCATCTTTTAAAACACAAGGGCTATCCCACTAAGGAACACCTCGAACTATTGCAAAAACATGGTTTAAAGCCCATCTATCGTCTAAGCTATGGGCCTTGTCAAAAAATATTGGGAAAAGATAAAAATAGTGGCAATAATTAAATGTGAACCGTGAAACCCTCATCAAAGCTTCGATTTTAGCTCATGGCGACTACGCCCTTACTTTAAAGTATGCCAAACAAAACCTAAACGGGGTCACGCTTAAGATCCCATCAAATACCCTAGTGATCAAAGATCCTAAATATCCCCGATCTTTTTATGAATTAAAGGATCCGCCTTTGGTCTTATACTATTATGGAAAGGTCGATCTTTTAAATTCCCCTTGCATTGGGGTAGTTGGATCGCGTAAGGCTATGGACTATTCTTTAAAGGCTACTAAGCGCTTAGTGGATAATAAAAAGGAGCGCTATACCATTGTTTCCGGTCTGGCTAAAGGGGTCGATGCCAAGGCTCATGAAAGCTCTTTAGATCAAAAGACGATCGGGGTCTTGGGATCAGGGATCGACTATATCTATCCTTATGAAAATAAAGAGCTCTATTTAAAGATGAAAAAGGATCATTTGATCATTTCAGAATACCCTTATAAGACGGCGCCTTTATCTCACCATTTCCCTTGGCGCAACCGCCTGATCGCCGCTTTATCAAAAGAGCTCTATGTCATGCAGGCTTCAAAAAGAAGTGGCACTCTGATCAGTGTCAATTATGCGCTTGAATTAGGCCGTGAGGTCTTTGCCCTTCCTTATGATGTCTTTTTAAAAGAGGGCGAAGGCACTAATTTATTGATCGAAGATGGAGCCAATATGATTCTTTTTTGAAAAAGGGTCTTATATTTTAAATTGCACTAATTAAAAAAATGTGTTTATATATATGTCGTGTTTTGAGGTATCGAAAATGAAAAATCTAGTTATCGTGGAATCACCATCTAAATCGAAAACGATTGAGAAATATTTAGGAAAAGATTACAAGGTCCTTTCTTCCAAGGGCCATATTTGTGATCTAGCCATCAAGGGAAAAGGGGGCTTGGGCGTCGACATTGAAAACGACTTTGCACCCCTATATGAGATCAACAAGGATAAAAAAGCGACCGTCAAGGAATTAAAGGCCGCTGCCAAAGAGGCGGATCACGTCTATTTGGCGACCGACCCGGACCGTGAAGGAGAGGCGATCTCTTGGCATTTAGCCAAAGAACTGGGTTTAGATCTTGATAGTGAAGATCGCATTGTCTTTAATGAGATCACAAAAAATGCTGTCTTAAAAGCTTTAAAAGAGCCACGCAAGATCGATTTTGATCTCGTTAAATCACAAGAGACCCGCCGAATTTTAGACCGCATCATCGGCTTTAAACTTTCTAAGCTCTTGCAGATCAAGATCAAATCAAAGTCAGCCGGTCGCGTTCAGTCGATTGCTTTAAGAATGATCTGTGATCGGGAAAAAGAGATCCGGGCTTTTGTGCCAAAAGAGTATTGGACCTTAGATGCGACCTTTAAAAAAGATAAGATCACTTTTAAGGCCGAATTGGCTAAAAAAGGCGATCAAAAAGTCGAAATCAAGAGCG
>CALUVF010000081.1 GCA_944324155.1 uncultured Erysipelotrichaceae bacterium
TCGAGGTCTATGATCAAAGAACTTATGATCTCGTGCATCAAACCTTTGAGGCCTTTGAATAGTATGTGCGTATTCTGCGAGATAATAAAGGGCAATATCCCTTCTAGCAAGGTCTATGAAGACGATAGAGTCTTAGCGATCTTAGATCTTAGCCAGACCACCAAAGGTCATACCTTAGTGATGCCTAAGAAGCATTACGAAGATCTTAGTGCGATCCCAAGCGATGAATTAATGGATCTGATGTCGAAGGTCCAAATGATTGCCAAACACCTTGAAAAGGTTTTAAATGCCAAAGGCTATAATATCCTGATCAATAAAGGCGAAGTCGCGGGACAGACGATGATGCATCTACATGTCCACATCATACCGCGCTATAGCGAAGATGATACGATCAAGATCGAATTTAGTGAAAACAAATTCGATCTAAACAGCCTATCAAAAAAAGTCAAGTTATAAAAACTTGGCTTTTTTATCGCCTAAATCAAAAACCCCTTAAGGGCTTAATCGTGCTTATAGAAACTGCGGTTCTCTAAGGCAAACAATTTAGGAGTAAACTCCCCTTCTTTGATCTGATCCAAAGCTTTTGTGATCGTATTGATACGAGCATCGATATTATCGATCAGATAGAGAAGTTCCGCTTCAAGAGTCATGGGTCTGACAGGCGAGCCAAATTCTAGCTGTCCGTGATGCGCCAAAACCATATGTCTTAAGATCAGGGCTTCTTTAGCTTCTGATAACTTGAGATCATCGATCACTTCTGTTAGCTTGGCATGTAAGATCGAGATATGTCCCAAAAGCTTGCCTTTGGTCGTATATTCAGTAACAATCGGTGAAGACAGTTCTTCGATCTTACCAAGGTCATGTAAGATTATGCCAGCACACAGATAATCGTAATCGACCTGCGGGTAAATCTCAGTGATCGCCTTAGCCACCTCTAACATGCCTTTGACATGCGTAGCTAATCCTCCGATAAAAGAGTGATGGATCTTAGAGGCCGCCGGGTATTCATAGAAAGCTTCGCCATACTCATTTAAGACGGCTACTGTGATCTTGGCAATGATCGGATTTTTGATGCGATTGATCGCTTCTGATAAAGCACTTCTCAATTCTTCTTTTTTGATCGGCGATTTAAAAATAAAATCGCTCTTATTGATCTCACTTTGGATCAAAGGCAAGACCTTGGCGATCTTTAATTGCAGGTTTTGACGATATTTGATGACGTCAAATTCAAACTCAAAGACCTTCCCTACTTCCATCTCTTTAGCGATCTCAGGTTTGACATCCCAGATCTTAGCTTCGATATCTTTGGAATCATCTTGTAATATAAGACTTAGATAAGGTGCCCCGGAATTAGTCGTTCCTTTTGTCAAACCAGCGACCAAAAGAGGCATCTCAAGATGTTCGCCTTCTTTAAAATCCGCAACTTTTTTATTCATCTTTCCACCTCATTTCATTCAATATCGTATAGATATTATCACTAGTATAACCCTTAGAGGCCAGATAGTGATAGACGCGATTTCTAAGATCTGTCCCTGATAGTTTTTTAGCATAGCGATCTTTGGCCTTTTTAGCGTCTTTACGAAGGTTTTCGATCTCATTGAAACTAGCATCGCTGAAATCGAGTTCGTTTATTACGCTATCGATTATCGTGCTAGAAAAGCCTTCCTCATATAGTTTTCTTTTAAGCATCATCTTTTGCATGCGCAAAGAGCGCGAACGATAATTGTTTTGATATTTTTCAGCTAGTTTATAAGCTTTCTTAAACTCTCTATCATCATCTTTATTCATGACCTTTTCGATCGTCTTGACACTTACACCATCTTTTCTTAAGGCATTTGAGATATGCTTATAAGAAAATAATTTTGCCTCAAAACTTTCGACTTTGTTTTTGGCATAGGACTCATCGTTTAAAAGTCCGAGCTTTTCTAAACGATCGATCAAGGCATTGATCTCTTTAATCGGCATTTGAGGATACTTTTTTTGAATAAGGTCATACATCTGCTTGATAGTATAGTCTTTGCGTGCTATAGCTTTAAGACAAGCCACATAAGCCAAGATGCCAGCTTCCTTAGACTTTAAAAGATCATAGGTCGCATTAGAAATACTTTCGCCCTTGCGAAGGCCCTCGTTTAGAAAATCATCTAAGGAAACGACCAGATCTTCTTTTTCTTTATAGCCGTTTTCTAATTTGAGCTTAACATAGTCGTTATATAAACGGACATCTTTTAAAAGGTAGTAATCATGAAATTCACTCATAGCACTATTATATACATTCATGACTTTTCTAACAAAGGTATCGGCATCATATTCTTTAGCTAGTGTCAGACCCTTTTCTTTCATCTCTTCGCGTTTTGCCTTATCTAATGACCATAACTTTTCCACCTTTTGATACAGTTCTTTTTCGTCATCAAAATAAAAACCGTTCTCTTCTTCAAACAAGAGATCTTTAACACATTCATCGCGGCGGGCAAAGATGATATTGCCACTAGCCATGGCTTCTAGATAGGTCATGCCCTGGGTTTCACTTGTAGAAGCGCTGATAAAGGCATCGGCGGCATGATAGTAGCTTGGCACTTCGCTAAAAGGCTTTTTGCCGACAAAGATCGCGACATCGCCAAGTTCTAATTCTTTGGCCATATCTTTTAGGTTATCTTCATCTGGTCCCCCACCTACGATCACAAGCTTGGCAGGCAGTTTTTTATCTTTGGCGATCTTCATCATCTTCAAAAGCATGTCGATCGATTTTTCCTGCGCGATCCGGCCTACAAAAAGCAGCATCAATTCATTATCTTTGACATGGCATTCCTTTCTGATCATAGCCACCTTGGAATGATCAGAGTGGACACGGTCAAAGCGGTCTAATTCAATACCGGTAGGAATGATCTCAGCTTTGACACCCATGCCATAGCTGGATTTTAAAAGATCGTAGGTCTTTTTAGAAGGAACGATCATTCTTAAACAGTGTTTGCCAAGATATTTGGTCCAGTTGATGACGACCTTTTTGGCAATTTTATCAAACGAGTCACTATTAAAGATGTTGATGTAGTGGGTATAGTCTTCATAAGTCGTATGATAGGTCCGCACTAAGGGAAGATGCAAAGATTCAGCGCACATCTGCCCAAAGATCCCAACGCCAAATTCGGTATGCAGGTGAATGAGATCAAGATCCAATTTCCTAATTTCATCGATCATTAAAGGGTGTATGGGCGAAGTTAAAGCATAGCCATAGAGCTTTTTAACTTCGATCCCTGGAAGCCTGATGATGTTGCCGTCTCTTTCGACTTTCAATAAGCCCTTATGGGTACATATGACAAAAACCTCATGTCCGAGTTGACTGAGTTTTTTTCTGAGCAGTTCAACTGATGTCACGACGCCATTGACATCAGGTAGATAGGTATCTGAAAATAATCCGATCCGCATAAAATAACCCCCTTTAGCGCTTGAGCCTTAGATAAGCAAAACAGCCCGCACCAATAAACATTACCAGATAGAAAGTTAAAAAACGCCACAAAAGCATAGCTCCGCTGACGATATTAGTTCCAAACAGGTTGCCAAACATCAAAACAAAGATAGCCTCGGCCCCGCCACTGGCCCCAGGAATTGGTATTAATCCGGTAGCGATCGAGACAAAAGAGCCCATGGCGATCGAATTTAAGAATAATTCAAAAGAAAGCGGTACTCCTAAGGCCAAAAAAACCACATAGGGAATGGCGTAATAGACCAGTAGTCTTATGACGCACAAAAGACCGCATTTAATGATAACGCCTTTATTGTGACGAAGCTTTTCTGCTTCGCTGCGAAATTTTTCAAGTTGGACCTCAATTGAGGCGATCGTTTTTTCGGGATCCTTTACAAGATGAACGCGATGTCCTAAATATACCCCTTTGTTTTTGATCCATTCATGCAGGCGCTTAAACTTCGCTAAACCATAGATAAAGAAAATAATGGCCGTATTTAAAGCAAAACCAATGAGCACAACCGCAAAAAGATTAGAAAAATTGGAATAAAAATACGGGAATTTAATAATGATAAAAAACAAAGAAACCAAAGTCAGAACACTTTGATAAATAATGAACTCTAACCACAAAACACTGCCTGAATCCCCGATATCAACCCCTTGCTTCTTATAGACATAGATCTGAGCGATCTGACCGCCGCTGGCTGAAGGTGTTAAACCATGAAATAAAGAAGCCACAAAAGAATTGAGGAAACCCTGACTGGCACGATATTCAGGGTGCGTGATATTGGTGAGGACCTTTAAACATAGACCGACCATAAATTGCCAGACAAATACTAAAAACAAGGCCAATAAAAGAATCCAAGGATCGGCCGAAGCGATGGTATTTAAGATCACATCGGGATCATCTTTTAAAACAAGCCACAAGACAAAGGCACCGATCGCAATGATAAAACCTAAATTGACAAAGGTATTAGAGAAAATCTTTTTAATCATAACTTTTGATAGACCCTTTCATATACTGTCTTTAATTGTTTGCCGATCTCTTCGATCGAACGTGACTTGGCCACTTCATAACCTCCTTCAGTGGTCGAGGGGAGCTCTTTTTTTAAGCAAGCATCAATCAAACGGATAAAATCTTCCTTGGTTTTACCCATATAGCAATTTTCTTTATCCTTTAACCAACCTTCAAAAGCCCCAATATCGCGCACGATAACCTGCTGTTTTGAAGCCAGGGCCTCTAAGACGACGATGCCTTCGGTCTCTTCATAAGACGGGAAAAAGAAACAATCGCTGGCCAAATAGGCCCCTTCAATGATCGCGCCTTTAACATAACCGGGCATTATGACATTTAAGGGCAGATCTTCTAAAGCTTTATTGATGACCGGAGGTAAAGATATCTTAGGTGTAGTGCCAAACCAGATGAATTTATACTCTGGCAAGGCCCTGGCCACCTCGAAGAAATCCAAGATCCCCTTTCTTTCAAAAAGCATGCCGACCCCTAAGACGATCTTGTCATCTCTTGAAAGCGAGAAGTAGCGATAAAAGGCTTCAACCTTATCTTTGTCATATACAAAGCGTCCTAAATCGATGCCATTGCTTATAGGGGTAATGGGAAGTTCAATGCCATAAGAATGCAAAAGGCTCTTGGCATAAGGCGTTGGGGTGATAATCTCGTCGGCGCTTGAATAAAGCGAGATCAAATGATTTTTGACAAAAGGTGCCAGCTGGTTAGAGAACATAAAGGAGTTACGAAAATCCTCTTCCGTAGAATGAGCATGATAAATAACTGCCCGATGATGGCGGCGGGCATTTTCGACCATCGCTTTGGAATTTAAAAGCGTCGTATTAATATGTAAGATATCGTAGTCATCTAAGGGATTTAAAGTGTAATCAATACCAGCACTCTCGCAAGCCATGATCTGATGGCGGCGGGCTCGGCCAATCCCTGAAATCGATAAAACTTTTTCACTTTCAAAATATAACAATACTTTCATGTGTCCATTTTACCATGTAAATGTAAAATAAAAACATACAAAAACCTTACAAAACAAAAACAGGCCTTTTTTAAGCCTGCTTAATGTCTTATTTTACTTCAACGATCTTCATCATATTGGCACTGCCTTCACCCGTAGGATAGCCAGCCGAGATGATGATGAGCTGTCCGGGCTTTAAACCATTGGCCTTGGCAACCGCACTGGCCAGTTCATCGTCATTGGTCATTTCGTTTTGGACCTTAGAGAAGATCGGGTGAACGCCCCAATAGACTTCTAGTTTAGACTGCGTCGATTTTGAGAAAGTCACAGCATAGATCGGACAGCTTGGACGATACTTAGAAAGTCTTCGTGCCGTCGTACCACCTTGTGTAAAGACCACGATCGCCCCAATATCTAAAGTTAGAGTCGCATCAGAAATAGATATACCGATCGCATCTTGAACGGTCTTGTCATTATATTGTTTTAAAACTTCTAAGTTATTGCGATAAGGAATGATCTTTTCGGTCGCCTCAATGATCTTGGACATCGTAGCTACTGCTTCGACGGGATAATCACCAGCGGCGCTTTCAGCCGACAACATGACCGCATCACTGCCATCTAAGACGGCATTGGCCACATCGCTGGCTTCCGCCCTGGTGCAACGTGGGTTGGCGGTCATTGAATCTAGCATATGAGTAGCGGTGATTACAGCTTTGCCATGACGATTAGCGGCATGAATGATCTGTTTTTGATAGATTGGGACAAAGGCCGTTTCTACTTCGACCCCGAGGTCACCTCTTGCGACCATAACGCCATCAGCTGCTTCTAAGATCTCTTCGATATTGTCAAAACCTTCTTGGTTTTCGATCTTAGCGATAATATTGATCTTGGGTTTGCCCATTTCGGCCAAAATAGCACGGATAGCATTGACATCTTCGGCTCTTCTGACAAAAGATGCGGCAATATAATCGACATTGTGTTCACAACCAAAGCGAATATCGGCATCATCTTTTTCCGAGATAAAAGGCATCGAAAGCTTTACACCTGGAACATTGCAGCCCTTCCTTGAAGAAAGCGGACCATTGACCTCAACCTTACAGGTCAATTCTTCGCCGTTATTGGCAAGGATCGCTAAACGCATCTTGCCATCGTTGATGAGGATATAATTTCCAGCCTTGACATCATCAAAAAGCTCTGGGCATTGGATATGGAAACGCTCGTGGGTACCGATGATCTTTTCTTTGGTGATCGTGACGGTATCGCCGATCTTATATTCCTCTTTGTCGTTGGCAAAATCCCCTAAACGGATCTCTGGTCCCTTGGTGTCAAGCATTACCCCAAGATTGATGTGGTTTTCTTTTTCGACCTGATGGATAAGCTTAATCCTTTTTTCGTGTTCTTCATAAGAACCGTGTGAAAAGTTTAAACGCACGATATTCATTCCGGCTTTCGCCATCTTTAATAGCGTATCATAGTTATCGCTGGCTGGACCTAAGGTACAGACAATTTTAGTTTGTTTATTCATCTTGTAAAACACTCCCTTTAAACTTTATACTAAGCGATCAAATAAACGATATAGATGTTTGCGTGAAGATTTAGGCATCGCCAAAGCTTCTTCAATTGGGAAAGAGACGATTTCATTCTCTTTGATGCCGACACAATGTCCGCCAACGTTAGAAACAAGCAGGTCAACTGCTTTTTGACCCATTAGCGAAGCTAAGACACGATCATTAGGTGTTGGTGAACCACCCCTTTGAATATGTCCTAAAACAGTAGCCCGACCGCTAAATCCGGTGGAAGCCGAGATCTTGCGAGCTAAAGCTTCGACATCACAGATCTTTTCCGAGATCACGACGATCGCGTGGTTTTTACCAAGATTGTCTAGATAACGTAAGCGATCAAGGATATCTTCTTCATCATAACCGGTCTCCGGGGATACAACGATCTCCGCCCCGCAGGAAAGACCGGAATAGACTGCCAGATCACCACAATGATTGCCCATGACTTCCACGACACTGCAACGATGGTGCGAGCTTGACGTATCACGAAGTTTATCCACTGCTTCAACTACGGTATTTAAGGCTGTATCAAAGCCAATCGTCTGATCTGTTCCTGGAATATCGTTATCGATCGTACCAGGCAAACCGATACAATTGATCCCTTTGTCGGTCAAAGATTTAGCACCGCGATAAGAGCCATCGCCACCAATGACGACCAGCGCATCGATCTCATGTTTCTTTAAGATCTCGCAAGCCTTGTCTTGAACACTGGGATCTTTAAATTCCGGCAAACGGGCACTGCCTAAAATCGTTCCGCCGCGCGATAAGATATCCGAGACATCGCTTTTTTCAAAAGGACGCATGCGGTCTTCGATCAATCCAAGGTAACCATCCTGGATCCCGAAGACATCAATCCCATTGCCTAATGCACAACGTGTTACCGCTCTAATAGCAGCATTCATACCCGGGGAATCGCCACCCGATGTCAAAATCCCAATCTTTCGTATCATATCATTTACCTCCTGCTTATTTTAGCACATTATAATTTAGATATAAGGGTATATTTTAGCTGTAAGCGCTTAATACTTAAAATTGTCGCCGATCCCTACCACCGATCGCGATCGGATCGCATAATTTCTCGATCCTTTCTAAGAGCCTTTGGGCATTGAGCTCATTGATCGATGCATTACCGCCCTTTGTATTTCCATAATTAATCTTTAGGGTATTGAGGTCATTATTGGAAGAAATAAGTGTGCACAAAGCGTTTTCTAAGCGATAGTCAAATAAGCTAAACAAGATGTCGTCGCGTCCAAAAGAGCTAGCACTTTCCGTGCCCAGATCATCTAAGATCAAATAAGGGACCTTGCATAACGATGAAAACAGTTTATTATATGCTTCACGATCACTTATATATAAGGTCCTTAGTTCATTTATCAAACGCCCATACTTGCAAAAAGCCACCTTCTCATTATTTTTGGCTAAAGAGTTAGCTAAGGCTATCAAAAGATAAGTTTTTCCAACCCCAAAAGGACCATAAATAAAGAGCCCCTTATTTCTTTCTTTCATAAAGATCTTTTTTAAAAGTACATATAAGACCTTGGAGTTTTCAGATTCAAAGTCGATCGTTTTAGAATCAAGGCTTAGATCATCAAAAGATGAGGCAATATCACGGACAATAAAGTTCTTATAGAAAGCCTGAGAGAATTTTTTGCGTTTTAAAAACGAGCAATCGCTATAAATAAGGCGTACATGATGATCATCAAGCACTTCAAGATCAAGCGCGCGGCCCTTTAGTTCATATGGGCAACGTTCAAGACCCTGACAATTAAGACATAGTTTACTTTTATCCGCGAAGGTCTTTAAAGCATTTAATTCATATACCTCATTTAACTTTAGAGAGTGTTTATCTAAAAATTCCTGGACCGCCGTTTCCTTTTCTAACTCTTTAATAAGTTTATTGCGCTTTTTTTGATATTCCTTTTCATCTTGGATAAAGTCTTTAAATTCCATATGACCCCCTATTTTGGCAAATATTTATCAAAGTCGTCATCATCTAACATCAAACCGGAATTATCGATTGTATAGTCTGGTTTGATGAGACTATCTTTCTTAAGGTTTCCTTTTTGTTGAAGACGTTTTTGTCTTTCACTTAGGTATTCCTTGGCTTGCTCGATCGTATCGATCCCAAGACGATGCCAATTAGCTGCGATCGCCTTGATGAAGTTCGGATTTAATTCACCGTGGTTTTCTAAAAAGACATACTCTAAAAGAAAGTTGATCACAGGAACTTTTAAGTAATATTCATTGCTTAAGGAAGCGATCAATTTATAATCTGAGATCGTGAGTTCCTTATTGTTTTGCAGTTGTTTTAAGAAGTTTGTACAGGGCTTTTCGTAAGGATCTTGTGAATTTGTAAGATTAAAGTGCTTGCCTTTAGAAATATAATAGAGCAAGCGTCCCTTGTTTAGTTTTGGATTAAGACAAGGAAAGCCGTTTTCGTCTTTATCATAGTCGATCGCATCGACGACATATTTGCCCATGTCCTCCAAAGAGACACCAAAAGAGCGTCCGGTGCGGGCAATAAACTCTAGGACATCTTTATTTTTTAAATCATTCGGTAATGCGATCTTATCGATCAAACGCTTTATATCAAAGCCTTCCACATCAAGTTCTTCTAAGTTGACTTTTTTGATGTTCTGGTATTTCTTTTCTTGAGACTTATTCCATTTATTCAAATGCGCATACTCTAAGATATGTGAAACATTCTTATAACCCTTATGTTTACTACTTGAAGTCCTTAATTCATATAGACGCTTATAGCTTCTGGCATCAATAGCTCCTAAAAGCATTCTCGATAAGATGTCATGACGCATAAAGTCTTCTAAGCTTAGAGGTTTTACAAGTTCAAATATATAGCTGTCATCTTTTTGATAAGTTAAGACTAAGCCGACTTCTTCAAGCTTATGCAGACCTTTTTCAAAGCGATCGATCGAAAGATCGAGATAATTTAAAAGGTTGTGAAGCTTTACAAAGTTGATATTTAGATCATAGACCAAGGCCAAATAGATCGCTAAAGCTTCTTCTTTGACTAAAGGGTAATATAAAAGATATAGCCTTTTGGTATCGCCATTTTCTAATTCGATCTTATTTTCAACAAGGTATTTATCATCACCTAGCATCTAAAGTATCTCCTTTAACCATTTTTCGACCGAGAGCTTTAATGTGTCTAGATCTAAACTATTATCGATCACATAATCAGCTCTCTTAAGTTTTTTTTCAACACTCATTTGATTATCTAAGCGCCTTAAAGCCTCTTCTTTTTCAAGTCCGCGATCTAAAAGTCTTTCAAGAGCGATCTCGTCACTAGTATATACTAAAAGGGCATGATCAAAATAGCGATCAAAGCCACTTTCATATAAAAGTGGTACCTCCACAAATAAAGGATCATCTTTCTTCTTTAGAATCTCATCTAATATTAAAGGATGCATTAAAGAGTTTAGCGTATCTAAAGCTTTTTTATCCTTAAAGACAATATCAGACAAAGCCTTACGATCAACTTCCCTATCATTGACGCATTCTTTAAAATGTATTTTTATCAATTCATAGCCTTTATTAGGGTATTTTAAAAGCTCAGCGTTGATCTTGTCGCAGGAATAGCATTTATAGCCTTTTTCTTCTAAAATTTTTAAAACGGTACTCTTGCCCGACCCAATACTTCCGGTAATGGCGATCTTCATTTCTTGAGCCTCTGACATTTCGGGCACAAATAAGTCCCTCTTGAAGCGACCCGTTTTTTTATGATCTTGCTACCACACACTGGACACATCTGCCCTTCTTTCGTGTGGACCCGCAAATTCATTTGAAAGCGCCCACTTACCCCCAGTGATGAAGTATAGGAACGGATTGTGGTGCCACCTGCCTCAATGGCCTTTGACAAGATTTCTTTGGTAAAAAAGACAAGCTTTTTAATATCCTTAGGATTTAATTTTAAAGTCCTCTCCTCGGGGTGGATCTTAGCACTAAACAAGATCTCATCAGCATAAATATTGCCAATGCCCGCCACAAAGCTTTGATCTAATAATAAGGCTTTGATCTGTTTATGATTATTTTTTAAATATTTCAGGGCATATTCTTCATTAAAGTCATCACTTAAGGGCTCTTGCCCCAAACCTTTAATCTCTTCATCAGAGAGTTCTCTTAATTCCATTCGTCCAAATTTGCGGGTATCGTCATAGCGCAGATCCATAAGGCTTTCAAAATGAAAAATGACATGGGTGTGCTTAAAGATCGGTTCACTTCTTTTTTGGACGAAGTATTTACCCTCCATGCGCAAATGCGAGATAAGGGCCACATCGTCAAGTTCAAAAATCAGATATTTGCCACGTCTTTTAAACTTTCTGAAAGTCTGACCAATCAGTCTTTTTTTAAAGACCTCAGGGTCGCCTTTAATAATGGGGGCATATAAAATATCGATATCTTGGATCTTTTCGCCTTTAATAAGATTTTCTAAAGTCGCTTTGACAGTTTCTACTTCTGGTAATTCTGGCATTTTCTTCTCCTATTAGGCATCATACCATGAATATGCATAACTTATTGAATTATCCAAAAGGACATCAAGCTTATAAGCATTTTTCATCTCTTCATCAATAAGCTTCAGCATTACTTCTTTTTCACTTAAGGGGACATCGAAGATCAATTCGTCATGGATCTGTAAGACCATCTTGGACTTTAGTCCCATCTCTTTAATTTTTTTATTGATCTTGATCATCGCCACTTTGATAAGATCAGCCGCTGACCCTTGGATCCTAGAATTCATGGCCGCTCTTTTGCCAAACTCGCGAAGCATGTAATTCTTATCGTTGATCTCTTTGATATAGCGTCTTCTTTTCATCATAGTCGTGACATAGCCCTTTTCCTTGCAAAAAGCGATCGAAGTATCAAGGAAAGCCTTGATATTGGGATAGGTCACAAAATAGGTATCGATATAATGTCTGGCTTCTTGTAGGCTCAGGCCAGCCTGTTTAGCCAAACCAAAATCACTGATGCCGTAAATCACCCCAAAATTGATCGCCTTGGCCTTGCGCCTTAGGGCATCATTTACCTCATCATGTGTGACGTTAAAGATGTCCATGGCCGTCTTGGTATGGATATCGATGTGTTTATTGAAGGCTTCGATCATCTTCTCTTCGTGTGAAAGAGCACTTAAGATCCTAAGCTCGATCTGCGAATAGTCGCTGCTGATGAGAATATGATCTTGATCGCTGGCTAAAAAGGCCTTACGAATGACCTTGCCCTCTTCATCGCGCACCGAAATGTTTTGAAGATTGGGATCATAGCTCGATAGACGTCCGGTCTGCGTAATAGTTTGCGAGAAGACCGTATGGATACGCTCGTCTTCTTTGATGTAGCGCAAAAGACCTTCGACATATGAACTTTCGATCTTGGAAAATTTGCGGCAACTGATCAGTTTATCAATGATCGGGTGATATTTTAAAAGATCGCTTAGATATTCGATCGAGGTTGAACGCTTTTTGTTGGGAGGGAGTCCTAGCTCATCAAATAGCACGCTCGCTAATTGTTTAGGTGAATTAATGTTAAATTCGTGCCCGGCCAATTCATAGATCTCGCTGATTAAATCCGCAATTCGTGCACTGTTTTCTTCCCCGATTTTTTCAAGGATCTTGGCATCACAATGGATGCCATTTTTTTCAACATCATATAAGACATATAAAAGCGGTAATTCAACTTCATGATAAAGAGATAGGACCTCTTCTTCTTTAAGCATTTCATCGATCTTTTTAGAAACTTCTAAAAGTCCTAAGGCAATTTCACAAGAGCGTTTGCATTCAAGGACTGCATCGATCATCTTCGGTTTTTTGACCGTACCATAGACGTCTTGTAAAGGAACGATGTCATTTAGCTTAAACTCTAAAAAGATCTTATCGAGATCATCAAGATAATTATTCTTAAGGAATGTCATAAGCATAAGATCATCAAAATAGCCCAGCTCGATCTTTTTGTTGTCAAGGGCATGCTTGGCCCATTTGAGATCATAAGTAAATTTCTTAAGATCACTTTTTAAATAATCAAGGGTCGCTTGGTCTTTTAAAAGATCTTCATAGGGTAAATATTCGGCCCTGCCATCTAAGGCAATGGCAAGACCATAGATATTGGCATCATAATAGCTGAAGTGGTCACTGTCAAAATAAATGACGGCTTTTTCTTTTAAAAGATCCTCTGAAATATGATCGACACGTTTATAACTAGCGAGATTATCGACACTTTGCTTATTTTTAAACTTTAAAGAATACATTTCATAGCGCTCATAAAAGTCGTTGACCTTCTCATAATCGAGATCTAATTTAAAGGTCTTTAGATCTTCTTTTATCTCTACATCGGTCTTGATCGTGGCTAAGATCTTTGATTTAAAGCAGGAATCTTTGCCGGCGATCAGCTTATCTTTAACTTTTCCCTTGATCTCATCGAGATGTTTGTAGAGATTTTCAACATTGTCGTATTGGGCTAAAAACTTTTCGGCCGTCTTGGGACCGATTCCTTCGACCCCTTTGATATTATCGCTGGAATCACCCATTAAAGCCTTTAGATCAATAACTTGTTTAGGACTAAGTCCATAAGTTTCTTTTAAGGCTTTTTGATCCATCATCTGCATGTCGCTAAGCCCCTTTTTCATAAGATAGACCCTTGTCGTATCATCAATAAGCTGTAATAAATCGCGATCAGAAGTTAAGATATCGACCTGGACATCTTGGTATTTTTTGGACAGTGATCCGATGATATCATCCGCCTCGATTTCATCGTATTCTAAATATGGGATATGAAAAGCGTCTAAGTATTCGCGAACGATCTTAAACTGAGGCACTAATTCTTCGGGAGCGCTTTTGCGCGTTCCCTTATAGTCTTTATCGATATCATGGCGGAAATTGTGCTTGCCTTTATCAAAAGCTACGACCAGGTACTCCGGGTGCGTGAGCTTTAAAGCTTTATTTAACATATTGGCAAAGGCGAAAACGGCATTGGTATAAATACCATCGCTCGTCTTTAACATCTGCCCGTAACATGTTGCATAATAAGCTCTAAAAAGCATTGAATTTCCATCAATCAAGAGCATTTTCATCTTGCGTTACCTCCTCGATCGACTGTGCTGCCATATTTTCTAAAACGCTGAGATTTTCATACATCAGACTCAAATAATCGGAGTTATTTTCAAGCTGTGACAAAGTCAAGCTAGAACAGTTATTCAAATTCACCCGAGTGAGCCCTAACTCATCTTCTAACTCATTAAAAAGTTCCCGCATCTCTTGAGTCATATTAGGCTCATAGGCAATATATTTAACATCGTCTTCGATAATACGCTTTTTAATGACCTCTAATTCTTTGTCGCTTGGCAAGGAGCCGTATTTTGATAAGCAAATTGGATAGACCTGGAAGCCATACGCTTTTTGCCAATTGCCGAAGCTTGCGGACATCGTGACAAATTTGATTGTCGTATTTTCCTTCCTCAATTCACTGACCAGATTTTGATAAGCCGCATCAAGCGATGTCAGATCACTTTCAAGTTTTTCGTAATTCTCTTTGAAGCGATCGGCCTCTTCGACATAATTCTTAGACAAAAGATCATAAATGTCGCTGGCCATCGAAAGCATACCGATGGGATCGATCCAGATAAAAAGATCGTTTTCGGTCGTGTCGATCTTATCAAAAAGCTCCGAATTATAATAAGGACCTTCGACGTATGATTCATTGCCGTCAATATAGACAAGCGTATAGCGCTCAAATTTATAGATGGCATTGACCCTAGAAAGGTCGATCACATTGACACCGCTGTCCTTAATTTCTTCATCATAAAGATCAAGATATGGCTCTAATTCACCAATGTGGAAAAAATAAGTCGAATCATCTAAGATCTCCTTATAATTATCTTTAATTTTAGCCACCTGGGCAAGATCGTCGCTTTGTATGGTCTCTATATCGATGATCCCGTCAGTTAGACGCTCTAAAAGATAACCGATCGGATAGACGGTATAAGCTAAAGTCGTTTTAAGACTGCTGCAGCCTGAAAGCGTCAAGAGGAATACTATACATACTAAAAATATTTTTTTCATACACTATTATTATATCGTTTTTTTATCAACCCGCTTTTTAAAATGCGCATAGTAAATTGGATTACCCATTTCACGGAAGCGTTTTTCATAATTTGAGATCGGGCTATTTTCTTCTAATTCAAGATCGAGGGAAAGGTCTAAAAGATAGAAATCGAAATGCGAAAATTCTTTGAGTGTGAATTCAAAAAGCTGACGATTATCGCTTTTAAAGACGATCTCGCCTTCATCTTTAAGGATCTTCTCGTATTTTTGGATAAAATCGCGATAGGTTAAGCGACGCTTGTATTGCCTTTTTTTAGGCCAAGGATCTGAAAACAATAAAACAAGGGTATCGACATTGTGATCAAAATATTCGTCGACATTTTTAGCGTCGTCCATGATGATCCTTAAATTATCAAGTTCTAGTTCCTGCGCCTTTAAAACGGCGTGCGCAACACAAAGATCGACCTTCTCAAAGCCAATATAATCAATTTTCGGATTATTCTTGGCACTTTGCGTGATAAAATCGCCCATTCCCATGCCGATCTCTAAAACGGTCTTAGGACCAAGCTCGAGGGGCTGGCGCTTTTTAATAATATATTTATTTTCATTTTCTAAAAAGGGTGTGACCCATTTTTTCTTTCGCATGCGCATAATAAAAAACTCCTTTAAATAAGCTTTTTAATAATAGCATATTTCAGGAGTTTCTTTGATTCTTATTTTCTTCTAAAAATTCTTTTTTCGCCCTTAGGTTCGTTTTTATGTTCGCCCCTATCTTCTTCGCGAGGTCTTTCGGGCTTTGGTAAAAGATCTTTAGCCGAGACATTGACGCGACCCTTGTCATCGATTTCAGTGACGACAACACGGATCGTATCCCCGATCTTTAGTACATCTTCTGGCTTTTCAACTCTTTCATGGGCGATCTTTGATACATGCAATAAGGCATCCGTACCTGCAAAAAGCTCCACAAAGGCGCCAAACTTTTCAAGACGGACGACCTTGGCTTCATAGATCTCACCGACCTTGGCTTCTCTGATGATGTTTTCGATCATCGCCTTAGCCTTATTGATGGCTTCTCTATCCATATGATAGATGACACAGTTACCATCGTCATCGATATCGATCTTGACATCATCACACTCCGCAATGATCTGATTGATCATCTTGCCGCCCGTACCGATGACATCGCGGATCTTATCGACCGGAATAGTGATCTTATCAAGTTTTGGAGCATATTTAGAGACATCCGGGCGTGGGGCTGAGATGGTCCTCATCATATTTTCAAGGATCTCTAAACGTCCTTCTTTAGCTTGGGCTAAAGCTTCTTCGAAGATGGCTTTTGAGATACCTTTGATCTTGATATCCATCTGTAAAGCGGTAATACCCTCTTTTGTACCAGCGACCTTAAAGTCCATGTCGCCATAGTGATCTTCCATACCTTGGATATCGGTCAAGATCGTGTAGTGTTCACCATATGTGATAAGACCCATGGCAACTCCGGCAACCGGAGCTTTGATTGGGACTCCGGCAGCCATCAAAGACATCGTGCCTGCGCAGATCGAAGCTTGTGAAGAAGAGCCGTTTGACTCTAATACTTCAGCCACCGTTCTGACACAATACGGGAACTCTTCTTGTGATGGCATGACTTGGGCCAGAGCTCTTTCGCCAAGTGCGCCATGACCAATCTCACGACGGCCGGGGGAGCCCATGCGTCCCACTTCGCCGACGCTGTATGGCGGGAAGTTGTATTGATGCATAAAGGGTTTTTCTTCTACTTCTGTTAAGTCATCAATTATTTGGTTATCACCTAGTGGACCTAAGGTTGTAACCGATAAGACCTGAGTTTCACCACGCGTGAACATGGCGCTGCCATGAACTCGTGGTAATAGATCGACTTGAGAATCTAGAGGTCTTAATTCATTGACCTTGCGACCATCAGGACGGATCTTTTCAACACTAATCAAACGGCGGACTTCATCAGCCACGATTTGTGTGCAATATTCACTGACTTGCTTAAGAGCCTTGTCTTTAGCCTTGTCATTCTCGTAAGTCAGCTCATTAAAGTGCTCTTGCATCTTTTCGGTTATCGCATCGATCTTACCATAGCGCTCTAATTTTCCTTCGATCGCTACAGCTTTCTTTAATTCTTCAGCACCGTTTGCATCGACATATTCAATGATGGCATCTTCGATCTTATAGAGCGTAACTTCCATCTTTTCCTTGCCACACTTATTAATGATCTCTTCTTCCCAGGCGCACATCTTCTTAATCGCTTCATGGCCAAACATCAAAGCTCCCAGCATCAATTCTTCGCTGACTTCCTTGGCACCGGCTTCGACCATATTGATGGCATCTTTTGTACCAGCGACAGTTAAATTGATTAAAGAGCGTTCCATATCAGCGGTGCTTGGATTGATGACATATTCCCCATCAACATATCCGACATGTACGCCAGCGATCGGTCCATCAAAAGGGATATTTGAAATGCCTAAGGCTAAAGAAGACCCTAGCATTGCCGCAACTTGCGCGCTGCAGTCGACATCGGAAGACAATACGGTATTGACGACCTGGACTTCATTTCTAAACCCTTCTGGGAATAAGGGACGGATCGGACGGTCGATCAAGCGAGCCGAGAGTGTTGCATGCTCGCTGGGTCTTCCCTCACGTCTTAAGAAACCTCCCGGAATCTTTCCAACGGAATACAATTTTTCCTCAAATAATACCGTCAATGGGAAAAAATCCGTATCTTTTGCGACACTAGAAGCTGTCGCTGTCGATAATACGACGGTATCCTCAAAGCGGACCAGGACTGACCCGCCAGCTTGTTTAGCGATTTCACCGGTCTCAACAGTAAACTTGCGACCATAGAAATCTAATGTGAATACTTCTTTCATCTTAACTTAAATTTCCTTCTTTTCTTTAACTGCATAATTATAACAAAAAAACCTTAATAATAGTAAAAAATTCGCTGTTCATTGATTTTTGAAAATGAGGCTAATATAATGGTTAAAGTTCATAAAAAGGAGGTAGACATGACCATTTCAAACAACATCACGCAAGGATCGATCATCAAACCATTGTTGTGGTTTTTCTTTCCGATTTTGATCGGTACCTTCTTTCAACAGCTTTACAATACTGTCGATGCCTTAATCGTCGGCAATTTTTTAGGTAAAGAAGCCTTAGCGGCAGTGGGCGGGACGACTTCGACCTATTTAAACCTCTACATCGGTTTCTTTGTAGGCCTTAGTGCCGGGGCGACTGTCTTGATTTCGCAATACTTTGGCTCAAATGATCATAAAGCCATAAATAAAACTGTTCATACTGCCATTACTTTGGCAGTTGTCTTGGGTATAATTTTGACGATCATTGGCATGTTTACCGCCCGAAGCTCCCTGCTTCTTTTAAATGTGCCATTAGAAATACTAGATCTCTCGCTTGAATATATCTATGTCTATTTTATCGGCATGACGATCGTTTTGATCTACAACATGGGTTGTGCCATCTTAAGGGCGGTCGGCGATTCAAAGCGTCCCCTATACTTTTTGATCGTCTCTTGCATCGTCAACATAATCCTTGATATCTTATTTGTCTACATCTTTAATATGGGCGTGATGGGAGCCGCCATAGCGACTGTCATCGCTCAGTTAGTATCTACGATCCTTGTCATCTTGGCTTTGATGAAAAGTGAAGGCCCCTTGCATTTTTCTTTCAGACAGCTAACATTCGATCTAAGCATAGTCAAAGATATTATCAAGATCGGTCTTCCTGCCGCTATCGAATCGGTCTTATATTCCCTGTCAAATCTTTTGATAGCTTGGCGAATCAATGACTTTGGAGTCGATGTGATCGCTGCCAATACCGCCTATGGAAAGATCGATGCGATCTTTTGGATGGCTTTACAAGCTTTTAATATCTCGATCACGACCTTCGTTGGGCAAAATTATGGCGCTCAAAAAATGGACCGGGTCAAAAAAGGCATCAATCGTTGGCTTTTGTTAGCCCTTGGCGTCTCGCTTTCGCTTTCGCTTATCATGTGTTTGTTCGCGCCGAATCTTCTTTCGATCTTTAATTCTGATGCCGAAGTTATCAAGATCGGACAAAACATCATCATGTGGATCGCCCCCTTTTGGTTTACTTATGTTCCTGTTGAGATCATCGCAGGGGGGCTTAGAGGTATGGGCAACACTCTGATACCGACGATCATTACGGCCCTTGGCATAATTTTAGTAAGGCTTGCATGGATCTTGTTTATGAATGATCTAAGTCTTGGCATGGTCTTTAGCATCTACCCGATCTCCTGGTCGATCACCAGCGTCGTCTTCATGATCTATTACTATAGTGGCTTATACAAACGCCATGTAAGAGTCTTGGCCTAAATAAAAACTTACGCCTTAAACGTAAGTTTTTTTATACCTCATTAGTCTTCGATGACGTTATGGAAGATCTCTTGGACATCTTCAACATCGTTCAAAAGTCTCAGCAAGCGATCCCACAATTCTTTTTCTTCAGGATCTTCAAGCTTGACATACTCATGTGGAAGCATCTTAATCGCCAAAGTCGAAAACTCAACATCAGGAATCATTGCTTCAATGCACTCTTGGGCTTTATGAAGATCGCTGGGGTCGGCATAGACCGTCATCTGCCCTTCTTCACACTCGATATCTGAAACATTGACATCGGCATTGATCAATTCTTCCAGCATTTTATCTTCATCTTCATAAGGGAAGGATAAAACTGCCAGATTGTCATAATTGAATGAAACGGACCCTTTGACCCCCAACTTGCAATGCGACTTATTGAAACATTGATTCATGGCGGCGACCGTCCGGTTGGAATTATCGGTCAAACAATCGATAATGATCGTTGCCCCGCTTGGGCCAATACCTTCGTAACGCAAAGAATCATAATTCTCAGTTGACCCACCCTTGGCCTTTTCGATCGCTCTTTTAATGACATCAGCTGGAACCTGATTAGCTTTAGCTTCAGCGATCTTTCTTTTTAAGGTCAAGTTCATCTCAGGGTCAGGAACTCCGCTTTTTGCGGCGATGTATAGTTCCTTTCCATATCTTGAATAAAGTTTAGATTTCATAGCAGCAGTCTTCGCCATAGACGCTGCGCGCACTTCATGTGCTCTTCCCATTTATTTCACCTCTTTTTTCAACTCTAGCATTATACAATAAAAACTATTTCAGGCGCAAATAAAGCAGATAAAAAGAGCTCTAAGTTAAAACCTTGAGCTCTTTTAAAAGATATAAAACTATTTGCCTAAGCGCGATTTGACAAGTTCAACGACTTCTTCCATCGTTTCTTTGTCTAAAGCTTCGTTAGCTAATTCTTCCATCTCCTTTTTAGAAAGTGAATTGATCATCTTTCTAGCCGGCAAGATCGAAGTAGCACTCATCGAGAATTCATCAAGACCTAGTCCTAACAAGACAGGAGCTGCTAGGGTATCGCCAGCCATCTCGCCACACATACCACACCATTTACCATGCTTATGAGCTCCGTCAATTGCGCTCTTAATTAGTCTTAAAAGCGACGGATTCAAAGGCTGATAGAGGTATGAGACCTTTTCGCTCATGCGGTCGGCAGCCATCGAATATTGAATAAGGTCGTTGGTACCGATCGAGAAGAAATCCGCATATTCCGCAAACTTGTCAGCCAAGACAGCGCTTGAGGGGATCTCGACCATCATACCGACCTCAATATCTTCAGAAACTGCAACTCCTTCAGAAATAAGTTTAGTTTTCTCTTCTTCGTAAATACCTTTGGCTTCCTTAAATTCATTGATCGTTGCGATCATTGGGAACATGATGGCCAGTTTTCCATAAACCGAGGCCCTTAAAAGCGCTCTTAATTGAGTACGGAAGATATCTTTGCGATCAAGACACAAACGAATAGCGCGATAACCCAAGAAAGGATTCATCTCTTCGGGGAAAGTAAAGTATTTGAGGCGCTTATCGCCACCGATATCTAAAGTACGAACGACGACTTTCTTGCCTTTCATGCCTTCTAAGACAGCTTTATAAGCCTCGAATTGATCATCTTCAGATGGGAAATCGTTTTCGGAATCCATGTATAAGAATTCCGTACGGTATAGACCGACTGCTTCCCCACCGTTATTTAGGACACCTTCAACATCTTTCGGTGTACCGATATTGCCAGCAATATCAACTTTATGACCATCGGTTGTGATCGTCTCTTGATCGACAAGGACCTTTAAGGCTTCTCTTTCTTTTAAGAATTCATCACGTTTTTTAGTATATTCTTCAATTTCCTCAGCACTGGGCTTAGTGATGACCTTACCATCAAGGGCGTCAAGAATAAGCATATCACCATCTTTAACTTCGTCCATGATGCCTTTGACACCGACTACTGCTGGAATTTCCAAAGAACGGGCCATAATGGCCGAATGCGAGGTACGGCCACCGATCTGGGTACCGAATCCTAAGCAATACTTCTTATTGAGCTGGGCGGTATCACTGGGTGTAAGATCTTCACCGATAATGACGACCTCTTCATCGATCGCTCCAAGATCAGGAATCGATAGACCTAGAATATTGCAAAGCAAGCGATAACTGACATCTTTGACATCGGCCGCTCTTTCTTTGAAATAGTCATTACCCATTCCTTCAAACATCGCGATCATACTGTCAGAGACCGTCTTAGTCGCTTTGTCGGCATTTTCACCGTTTTTAATAGCGTCTTCGATCTGACTCTTTAATTCTGGATCATTAGCCATCATTAAATGAGCATCAAAGATCGCTAATTCATCTTCTGATAAACTTTGGGCAGCTCTTGATTTGACCTTTTCGATATCGGCGATCGTCTTAGTGATCGATCTTTCAAAAAGTGCGAGCTCGTCCTCTGTATTGCCCTTTTCTTCCTTCAGGACAATCTTAGGTTGTTCAAGCTTGTAAGCCCTACCAATCGCAATTCCGCTTGATGCAGCAATTCCCTTTAGCATTTTCTATATCTCCTTATCTAAAAAATTTAATTTTGCAGATGTTTTTCTGCTCTAAATGTATTTTACTATTATTTTTATTTCACTTCAATAAAATAAAGGGTCAAACGACCCTTTACAAGTGAAGCAAACGCACGTATTCATGATATGCGATCTTGCGTTTGCGACGATAGACACTGGGAGAAAAATATTCCATATACCATTTCCCCTTTTGGCCTAAGATCACTTCGTGGTAGATGATGGTCCTTTCCATCTGGTCCAGAAACGATACGGTATTCTCCATCATCTGCATCATCTTAGTGATTCTTTTGATCTCATCTTTAGAACGCGGATTGAGTCCATTCATATTATCCGCGATCATCTTTGAGAAATCGCGATAAGCAAGCGCCAGAATCTGAACACATTTTTGATCATCAAGTCCTAACATTTTGTTTCCTATCCTTTCCTAGCAGGATAAGAAGGAGTTATGAATCAAAGTTGTTCGTCGACTTCGATCAAGCCATAGTTGCCGTCGAGGCGTTTGTAGACTACAGCCATCTTATCGGAATCCACATCACGATAGATAAAGAAAGAGTGTGATAACATCTCCATACGCATGATGGCTTCATCAAGCGTCATATCTTCAGCGGCGATCTCTTTAGTACGGACCAAGACCTCATCTTTTTCGGTTTCACTTTGGGAAACATCGATGAAGCTTTCGGCCAAAGAATCTTTGTGGCGACGCGATAAGCGGGTTTTTTGACGTCTGATCTGATCTTCCAGTTTATCGATCGCAAGATCTACGGCCGCATAGAAATCTTCATGAATGACCTCGGCCCGCAAAATACCGACCTTGGAAGGAATGGTGATCTCAACTTTCTGGGCATTGGGGTAAACTTTGGCGACCACCCGGGCAGTGGTGTTTTCGTCAATCAGAAGATATTTGTTCAAAAAGGAGAGCTTGGTCTCAATGCGATGGCGCATACCCTCAGTAATAGTTACATTATCTCCATATATCTCGAATTTCATATTTATTTCCTCCTTTCGATATATATGTTTAAAAGAAAAGAATAAATTCTTTCTCTTATTGTAAGCCTGCTATCTTCCTAATCCCATTATAACATCACTAATCGACAATTTCGCCTAAAAAATCATAATCTTGAACTTTTGTAAGACGACACTTGTAAAATTCCCCGATCTTGAGGCTTTGGGCTGAGGTAATCAATACTTCGCTGTCAACGCCATCAGGCGCCATGAACCATGTGCGGGCGTGATAGTATTCTCCATCATAAGAATCGATCACGACATCAAAAATCTTATCTATATACCGCTGATTTAAAGACTTAAGGATCGCCTTTTGTTTATTCATTAAAAGATCAAGTCTTAAAAGGGCGACATCTTCAGGGACTTGTTTATCCATCTCATAACCCTTGGTCCCCTCTTCTTTTGAATAAGTAAAGGCCCCTAAGGCATCAAAACGGTTGCGGTCAACATATTTTAGGGTATCTTTAAAAGTCTCGTCGCTCTCATGAGGAAAGCCAATGATCAAAGTTGTGCGGATAAAGGCATCTTTAAACATCGCTCGGATAGTAGCAATACGCTCTTCAATGAGTTTTACGCTGCCCCGGCGATTCATGAGCTTTAATAGTGAGTCATTACCATATTGCGTAGGTATATCAAAATATGGGACAACTTTATCAAGGCTGGCCATGGTCTTTAATAGATCATCATCGATCTCATCGGGATACATATAAAGTAGTCTAATCCATTTAAAGGGAAGCTTATTTAAAGCGACCAAAAGTTCTTTAAGATGACTATGGCCATCAAAATCTAGACCATAGGAGGTCGTATCTTGGGCGATGACATCTAATTCCTTAATGCCCATACCAGAAAGCATCTCAGCTTCTTTGATAAGATTATCCATCTCAAATGATCGAAGGTCATGACGAATCAAAGGGATCGCACAATATGCGCAACGGTTATTACAGCCTTCGGCGATCTTTAAATAGGCATGGGAACCATGATTAATAAGCTTGCGTTTTAGGCCATATTCAGAGTTTACCTCGATATCTAATTCTTCCCTTAAGATCTTCGGCAATTCATTGTATGAGCTGATCCTTACAAGGCAATCAATCTCGGGCATCTCTTTTTTAAGATCATCATAATAGCGCTCTGCCAGACAGCCTGTGACGATCAGTTTTTTAAGACGGCCCTTAGTCTTATATTCAGCCATCTCAAGGATCGTATCGATCGCCTCCTTTTTGGCACTTAAGATAAAACCGCAGGTATTGATCACGATTACATCACAGTGCTTAGGATTGCTTTCAAAAGAGATCTTCTCATTTTCTAAAAGACCCAAGATATATTCACTATCTACCAAATTCTTGGCACAGCCCAAGGAAATAAAACCTAATTTCATACTCTTTTCACCCTCTTGATACATTCTTTAGCGATTAAACCTGTCAAAACCCCTGTAGCGATCGATGAAAGAGCTAAGATCGGGAATAAGACAAAGACATTGACTTGATCGTATAAAAAGATAACTACTAAGACCTGGCCTAAGGAATGGGCGATCGCTGAAATGATCGACATAAAGATAAAGGAGGTCTTTAGTTTATGACAAAGCGATATTGCCAAAGTCGACAATAAGACACCGGAAAAACTGATCATAAAGGCCGAGCCAAAGATCACTCCTCTTAAAAGAGAACCGATCGTGACGCGAATCAGGGCGACAAAGAACAGTTCGCGATAAGAGAATAATTCGATCGTAATAAGCGAGATGATGTTGGCCAAACCAAAACGGATCCCAAATTGAATCGGTGGGATAAAGGCGCTTTCAAAAAGATTGATGACGATCGCCAAGGCACTGAGCAGTGCAATATAAGATATCTTGCGAGTCTTATTCATCGACAACCTCTACCATGATCCCATTGGGGATACAGATAATCGGGGTATAGACACCAAGCGATGGCATCCAACCGAAATTTACGCAGTCTTGATTTGGGCAATCGACATCAGTGGCATGATAGTGCCCGTCTTTTACTTCCACATGAAAAAACCCGTTTGGTACTTCAAACTCATAATAGGCATCTTCATTTACATCAAAGCGCAACAAAACCTCCCCACTTTCAAGGTCCTTAACTTCAGCATAGGTGTGTGCTTGGTTTTTGATTAAAAAGTTATAGGCTAAATAAAAGACAGCCAAAAGGGCGATTATCCCAATGATGATGATCTCTTTTTTCTTCACATCTTTTCCCTCGCCTTTTGACGATAGCGCTCTTTGCGCTCCTCTTTGATCTTTTGACGGATAAATTCGCGGCGCCTTTTCTTTTGGATCGCCTTGATCATTTCGTTCTTCTTTTTCTTGTAGCCGGGTTTGACTTTTTCTTTCTTGCGGGTCAAAGCTTTGGCCAAGGCTTTTTCTTCAGCCGCTTGTCTTTTTAGATAGTTGCTGCGCTTGGTATCATCTTTAAATTCACCATTTTTAAAGGTCTTGTTCAGAAAATTAATACCTCTTTCACGCAAGGCCTTGATACTTTGGGCGTCTTCTTCATGATATAGAGCGATGCAAAGACCTTGGCGCCCGCTTCTTCCCGTACGTCCCGAGCGATGGATATAGTATTCAAGATCATAAGGGAAACCCAATGATATGACATGGCTGACACCATCGATGTCAATACCTCTGGCCGCGACATCACTGCAGACGATATAGGTATAGTCCTTGTGCTTTAAAAAGCGCAGAGCCTGGACCCTGGAGCGGGCGTTTAGCCCGCCGTGGATCTCTAATATGCGATAGTCATTCTCACGTAAGGTGCGGGCAACTTCTTGACATTCTTCGCGCGTATTTCCAAAGATCATACAGACATAAGGGTTAAGACTAGGCAAGATCTTTAAAAGCATTTGGCTATAAGACAAATGCTTGCAGTTCACAAGATAGTGATCGATCTTGGGGGCAAACTTGGTCTCATCTTTGACCTCGATGATCTGAGTGTTGCCTAAATACTTTTTGATGAAGGGCTCGAGATTCTTATTTAGGGTCGCACTAAAACCTAAGATCTGCACATCATCTTTCATTTTTGATAAAACGGCATCAATATCATTTAAAAAGCCGAATTCCAAAGTCATATCAGCTTCATCTACTACAAACATTCGGATTTTATCGACCCTTAAACGGCCACTTAAAAAGAGATCTTTGATCTTTCCTGGAGTACCGATGACGATCTGAACGCCTTCAAGATTCATTCTCTCAAAGTCTTGCCCTGAAGTGATAAGCTTGACGCTAAGATCTGTAAAGACCTTTGACATCAATTTGGCCTTATCATAGATCTGCAAAGCCAATTCCTTGCTGGGGCAAGATATCATGACTTGAAGATTGTGATCTAAAGGATCGATCATTTCCATGATTGGGAGAAGATAAGCATGAGTCTTACCGGTTCCAGTCGGGGCGATCGCCATGACATTTTGTCCTTTAATAATCTTATTCAGACAAAGACGTTGTACTTTCGTCAATTCTTTAAAGTGGTTTAATTCCAAAAACTTTAGAGTTGTATCTTTAAATTTATAACTTGTCATAGCTAGATTATACCATAAACCAAAAAATAAAATTAATGTTAGAATTAGGACATGAAAATAAAAAGAGTTATACCCAGTGGATTCTGCAAAGGAGTTGTAAGAGCGATCGATATTGCCCTAAAAGCCCAAAAGACCTACAGTGATAAAAAGATCTATATCTTAGGCATGATCGTTCACAACCGTTTTATCACCGACGCGCTTTATCAAAAAGGCATCATCAGTCTAGATACGACTGGAAAATCCAAAAGTGAGCTGATCGCTTCGATCGATGACGGGGTTATTATATTCAGTGCTCATGGAAGCGATGCCAAATTGATTAAGCAAGCCAAAGACCAAGGACTTATCGCAATCGATGCGACCTGCATCGATGTGATCAAGACACAAGATCTCATCAAGGACTATCTTAAAAAGGGCTATGAGGTCATCTATATCGGCAAAGAAAAACACCCTGAAGCCGAAGCGGTCCTTAGTATTTCAGAAAAAATCCATCTCATCAAAGATCTTAAAGATATTAAAAATCTACAATTAGAAACAGAAAAGATCATGGTGACCAACCAGACTACCATGTCGATCTATGAAACAGAGGCTTTAATTAAAGAAATTTTAAATAAATATCCTAAAGCTTTGATCGAAGATGAGATATGTTCAGCCACTTCTATGCGTCAAAGAGCTATTTTAGATTTAAAGGATTGCGATCTACTCTATATCGTCGGTGACCCCTTAAGCAATAATACCGAAAAATTAAGGGCGATCGGCCTTGAAGCCGGAATTAAAAAAGTGCGCAAGATCCAAAGCGCACACGATATACAAGCTATTGATTTAAATGACTCTTTAAACATCTATGTCACAGCCGGGGCCTCAACCCCTAAGTATCTGATCGATCAGGTATTTAAAAGCTTGGAATGTTTCAAAAATAACGGCTATCTCTTAGATGAAGAAATTGATGTAAAAGAAATCCTTTAGCGTTTCAAAAGACCTCTAACATATGACCTGAGGTCTTTTTTAAACAACAATTTAAAAAATCCCAGATAATCGCTCACTAAAACATAGATCAAAAGTGACATCATACCAAAGACACCTAAGATCAGAAGGCATAACAGGCGGCTGTTATAGTTAAAGGGTAAAAGATAGCTTAAAAAGAAGGGCAAGCAAGATAACAGCGACACACCCAACATAATAATGATGCGTTTAAACAAAAGACTAAAATCGATATTAAAGTTTTGATAAAAAGTCCAAATATCTAGAGCTATCATGACAAGTCCCGAGATAATGGCCGAAAAAATCATACCATAAGCACCCCACAAATAGACCATGACAAAGAAGGCAAGGAGTTTGACAAATGATCCAATGATCGTGATATAAATCATTTTTTTCTTTAGATTAAGGGTGATCGCCATCGATGAGCAGATCTGACCGATGGTATCGATGAGCGCAACAGCCATGTAGATCTGCATCATATGGGCTCCTAGGTCAATGTTTTCGCCGCCATACATGATATAGTAGATCGGTCTTACATAGACGATCATCCACAAAATGATCGGTAAAAGGATAAATAAAACTGTATTGAAGATCTCGTTGATCTGCTTGTTGAGCAAATGAAAATCCTGTTTTTCTAATGTCTCTACGAGATAAGGGACA
This sequence comes from uncultured Erysipelotrichaceae bacterium, assembly GCA_944324155.1. Taxonomy (GTDB): domain Bacteria; phylum Bacillota_I; class Bacilli_A; order Erysipelotrichales; family Erysipelotrichaceae; genus JAHHTG01. The sequence goes on from CALUVF010000081.1 coordinate 28,185, forward strand.
AGCCCAGCCCCAAAACCCGTCGCCAAGACCATGGGGATCGAAGCCAGTTTCGTACAGTTGACCCGAATGATCCCAAATGAAAGCATCATATCTTCATATCCATAACCCACAGAAGTCGAAAAATCAATAAAGAAAGTGGAATCAATGAAGCTTGGCACAAGTCCCAAAAGCGCAACCAAAAGATAGGGCAAGCCCAAGCTCAAAAGTTCAATAAAGACATCTTTCCCACCACGTCCTTCGCGGGCATTTTGCGCCAAGATCTTCACATCGTGATCGATCTTGCGACCGGAAATCAAAAGATAGACGATCGCAAAAAGAGCACCGATTGCCGCCGCTAAGACCGCCATATAGATCGCGTAAATATTGTCAAGACTAAAGACCTTTACACAGACAAAACCTAAGACAACGATCGAAGCGACCCTTAAAAGTTGTTCTAAAACCTGTGAGGCCGCATATTGATTGAGCATCTTTAAACCCTGATAGTAGCCGCGATAAGCGCTTAAAAGCGGGACCAAGACAAGCGATATTGCCAAGATCATAAAAAGATTGTGCAAGGTCTCGATATCTTCGCTTGAAGCCATTGATCCTAAGACCTGTGAAGCGATCGGGTTTGAAAAAAGGACAAAGACCACAGCAATCACAAAACCACTCACTAAAAGCAAGGAAGTACCAATCTTTTTAACTAGAAGCATGGTCCGATAATCTTCCCGGCTGTAATATTTAGCTACTAAGGCTGCGATCGCAAAAGGAATGCCGGCACTTGATATCCTAAGCAAGATATCATAGTAAGTATAGGTGATAGAATAAAAGGCCATATTGGCATCGCCTGCCAATTCATTCAGCGGTACGACATACAAAAGACCTAAGACCTTGGATAAGAAGACCCCAAAAGTAGAAGCCAAAGCTCCCGTAATCAATGATTGTTTCATGGTCTTACTCATCTATATTCACCTCGTTGCTTGATAGTAGTAAATATTCCATACTACGATTAGTGAGTTCCTTGTCATACCACTCGATTAATAGCTTCACCTCAAAAGATTTTGTATCACTAAGGCCAGACAAGACCAGACCCTTGACATAACCATCTTCCTTTTTTTCTTGGTTGGGAATAAAAGTATAGTCGATCGTATCAAAGATCCCAATGGAGGGTTGCATCTCATTTTCAAGATCGCTATTTTCAAGATAAGCCAAGGCAATCACATCATACATGGCGATCCGCGCCCCATCAATAAAAACATAATATCGATAAGTTCCATCGTCTAACTCTGCCACTTCTAAAGAGGCATCAAAATATTCGGAAGAAGTATTAAAGCTCGTATTAGTAACAAGTTGCGTCAAAAGCTCATTATAACGTCCATAGGCGATCTCTTCTTGATTGCCCTTTTGACAGCCGACAAGCAACAGGCACAACAAAATAATCAATATTTTTTTCATCTTACTTATCAAACTGTAAGACATACCAATTCTTTTTGCCACGGCGTAAGACTGCTAATTCTTCACCAAAGGCTTCCTTTTTTAAAATAGCTAAATTGAAATCATTTATTTTTAGGCCATTTAAAGAAATACTGTTACCTTTAATTAGATCACGCGCCTCGCGTTTAGACTTGCACGCTCCGCACAAAACTAAGGCATCACATACATTGACACCATCTTCGATCGTCACATGTGGTGCATCTAAAAGACCAGCTTTAATGTCTTCGACCTTCATATCTTTGATATCGCCACTAAACAAGGTCTTTGTGATCCTTAAGACATCTTCATAGGCTTCTTCGCCATGCAAGAAAATCGTGATCTCTTTAGCTAGGGCCTTATGGGCATCGCGATGTTCAGGGTGTTCTAAGTGTTGTTTTTCTAAAGATTCGATCTCATCTTTTGATAAGAAAGTAAAGATCTTAAGATAGTCAATGACCTTTTCATCTTCCACATTAAGCAAGAACTGATACATTGCATAGGGCGAAGTCTTATCTTTATCAAGCCACATGGCATTGCCTTCGGACTTTCCGAATTTATTGCCAGCCTTATCAGTTACAAGTGGCATCGTAAAGGCATAGGCCTCAACTCCTTCTTTCTTGCGGATTAGATCGACACCAGCTGTTATATTGCCCCATTGATCGCTTCCGGCGACCTGCATTAGGCAATGATGGCTCTTGTATAAATGGTAAAAGTCATAGGCTTGCAAAAGCATATAAGAGAATTCAGTAAAGGTAATGCCTGTTTCAAGACGTCTTCTGATAATATCCTTATCAAGCATGTAGTTGACATTGAAATATTTACCAGTGTCTCTTAAAAAATCCAAAAGATTCAGATCTTTGGTCCAATCATAGTTATCGACGATTTCAAAGCCGAATAGTTTTTCAACCTGTTTTTTAAGTCCATTAATATTATGTTCTAAGGTCGCCTCATCTAGCATCTGTCTCTCGCCACTGGGTTTGGGATCACCAATCCTTCCAGTCGCCCCGCCAATAAGAAGGATCGGATGATGACCGCCTTCTTTTAAACGCTTGGCGATCAGGAAACTAGAAAGGTGGCCAAGATGCAGGCTATCACCAGTCGGATCAGTTCCAATATAAAAGGTCAGACCTCCCTCATTTATTTTATCTTCGATTTCCGGGCTCGTCATATCTTTGACAAGGCCGCGCCACTTTAATTCATCAAATAATTTCATATCTATACCTCACCCCAAAATTATAATCAAAGTTGCTAAATAAATAAAGCTTGAAAAAAAGATGGTCGCCCATCTTTTTAGTAAATCTTAGTCGTTTGCCGATTAGTGAAGAGATATTTTAGACATTTTTCTTTATCGGCTATCTCCTCGGCGTCCAGCATCTTGGTCAAAAGACGCATCGATACCGCCCCCAGATCATATGAAGGGATCGAGAAAGAAGAAATCTGCGGGCGCATCATCGAATTGTATTTAGTATCGATGACACCTACGATCTCCATCTCGTCAGGTACCCTGATACCGTTTTCTCTGGCAGCATTTAAAACAGCCATCGCTTGTGAATCGCGGTTAGCGATCACAAGTTGATGTTTATGATCTAGAAAATAGTCTTTCAAATAGTGGAAAGTCGTGTGGTAGTTCTTGGGCTTGCGGATCTCATTATCAAACTTTAGATCATGTTCCTTAAAGGCTCTTCTTGCCCCCTCTAACATCATCGAAGTGGTGTTGATATTGCGATGGTCGCCAACCACCGCGATATCACTGATGCCGTTAGAGAGATATTTGCTGCAAAGTTCATAGATTGCCTTTTCAATATCGACAAAAACCGAACAGATATTGTCGCTGGAAACGCGGTTTGAAATGACGACAATCGGGATATTGTATTGTCTAAGCAATGAGATCGAACGGTCCGTAATGCGGTCGCTATAGACGATCACGCCATCGACCCGTGACTTAATGACATCATCGACGATGCTTTCAACATCGGTGATGCCTTCGTTGATCGTATGAAGCATGATGTTGTATTTATAGATCTTCGCAACATCTAAAAGCCCGTTGATGACTTGACCGACATAACTGAAACTGGCCTCAGGAACGATCAGTCCGACACTTGTAGTCTTAGAAAGTGCCAAGCCCTGGGCAATCGCATTGGGCTTATAGCCCAGCCGTGAAATAGCATCTTCGACCTTGCGCCTGGTTGGCTCTTTGACAACCTCTGAACCATTGATGACTCTTGAGACCGTCGCTAAAGAGACATCAGCTTCCTTGGCTACTTCATAGATCGTGACCCGTCTACTTTTCTTCCGGTTTGTTTGTGTCATCTCTTTCTTCCTTATCTTCCGGTCTTAGCCAATTGCGCAGGGCATCGACCGCCTTTTGAGCTACATCGATCGTTACATCTTTAGCCTTTTCGACCTTTTCATTTACTTCAGGTTTAGCCATGAATTCATCAATACCACTTTTTACTGAATCAAATAATTCGCTAGCCTTAGAAGCAACATTCTCATAGGTCTTTTTAACCTTTTCGTTAGACATTACCTCTTCTGCCTTATCGACCACTGCGTCTTTGATATCGCCCAAAGTCTTGCCAGCCTTATCAAGAGTCTCTTGAACCTGAGGCGAATCTTTTACTTCATTAAATTTTTTGATGGCTTTATCACCAAGATTTTTTAAGGAATCCGAGGCATTAGAGAGACCTTCCTTGACCTGGGGAGAATCTTTGATCTCATTGATTTTTTTAAGTGTCGCATTTGCCAGATCTTTGGACTTGGTCTTGACGAATTCGAGCGTCTTTTTAAGTTCCTCTGAATCTTTGATATTGGCAGCAGTGACTTTTAATTTAGCGATGGTCTTCTCAAAAAGATCGACCGTCCGATTTTTGATTTCGGTCGCCTTTTGTTTCAGATCCTTGTCTTCGATATCATCGGTAGCCTTTGAGATCTCCTCGATCTTGCGTTTCATCTCTTCGACCGTCGATTCAACAGATTCTTCTAATTCTTTTCTTTCTTTCTCGTCCATGATTACACCTCCTTATTATTCTTTAATTCATCACGGATATCGCCTACTTGCGTTTCGGCCTTCTTATTCTTCTTAAAGGACATCGAAGAAAGCTTGTCCTTTATAGCTTTAGAATTCTTGACAAGATAGTCACGCGACTGTTTAAACGCCACAACACCGGCATCGTGCACTTTATCGACCGTCTCAGAAAGCTTGACAGCCGTCGAAAGCGGGGCTTGCAGTTTTTCAATACTCTTATCAACTAGATCGATCGAATGTTCAGCTTTATCAATCGTCTTTTCAAAACGCTTGACAAGGACGCACAGACGATAGACAAAAACGATCAAAAATATCAAAAGGATACATAGGATTACCGGTATCAATAAGTCGGCAACATAAGAACTCGATGTCATAAACTGATCCATATAATTCATCTCCTACGTCTATTCTAACATTTATGAAAAGATTTTCAATAATAATGATAACGCTTAATTAATTATTTAGAGCGATCTCGATCAAACGGGCATCTAAACACAAAAGTATGGCAATGGTGATAATAGCCAAAAGATCATTCAGATCACATTCATCTTTTAAGATGTGGAAGTGGTAAATGAAATTGCCCCTAAACAAGAGATCAAATTCGACAAAGTCTTCTTCTTCATAGACTTCATATCCCGAAAAATCCGCGTGATCATTATTTATGGCATATGAAAAAGTTGGCAGATCACTGCTTAAAGCTTCATTATCATAGTGATAGATCAAGGCTTCTTTACTTTTAGCAAGACTGGCTTCTAGTTCTCTAAAAGATACATCCCTTAAAGCCAGTGTATAAGTACAGCCTTTAATTTCATCATCCTCATAAAGACAAAAGATCATATCATCGGCATTATAGTTATCTTTATCAAATACGCTAGTCGGCTTAAGCTTGTTTAAGACAGCGACCAGTTTTTGAGTCACTACTTTTTTATTTTTACCGAGCACTTTGATCGTCGTCTTGTTTAAAAGATAATCTGGTGTTTTCATACTCCGGTTCTCCTTTTTAAAAAAGGCTCCAAGCGAGCCTTAAAATCAATCTTCCTTTAAGAGGTCGTCCAAAGAATAGTTTTCAAAATCATTTGCAGATTTTGTTTCTTTGATCGTCACACTAGCTTGTTTTAGATCCTCTTCTTTATCGGCTTCGATGGCACCATAGATTGGCGATAGGATCGTTCCGATCTTACTTTTGGTCGTATTTTGCCCAGTGATATTGGGGGCAGTAAATTTAGGGTGTGATCCCTTTGATTCAATAATACCAAAGATCGGGCTTAGTGCTGGCTGTGACTCGTACTTATAATCTTTGTCATACTCTACTTTGCGGATCGATTTTTTAGGCGTGACGTCGATCGAAATATGCGAAACGCTTTTGCGTGACAAGACATCATTCTCTTTCACATTTTTAACAACTTCCTTTTTAGGTTCGCTATAAGTAATCGGCGCTACTTTCTTGACCTCCTTCACAGGTGTTTTGATTTCGCTTGTCTTTGATACGATATTAGGAATATCGATCTTTTCTTCTTTTTCTTCTTCAATCGGCTCAAAAATGAGATCCATAATCTTTTTCATACAAATACCCCTTTTTATCTAATTTTCAGCGATCAAATCTTCTAGACGTCCATCTTGTGGGACGACGATCTGGAAAAGATCAAGCTGTTCTTTCTCGTAGTCAATGATCGGTCGATTCGACATCGTCTTAACGACCTCCTTTTCATCTACAACCACATTATTAGCCATTTTGAGCATTATTGCAAGAACATCTCCTAAATAGTTAGATCTCATCGTAGCATGAAAGCTGACATAGTCCGTATTGAGATTCAAAAGGTAAGAATCATCAATTTGATAAAGACGCACTTCATAACTTTGACCATCGTGGATAAAGCCGTAACTATAAATCATGTAGGCATCATCATAGATCTGTGTATCAAGATGCGCAAAGCTTGGATAATAGGCTTTGTTGATAATCTGGCTGACATTGAGGCTCATCGCAAAGGTAATACCCTTATAAGACAAGATGTCATAGGTATATTGGGTATCTAGGACACTTACCATGCGTGGCAGATAATAAGAATAGAGATCTTTGTGATGATTGGCTTTCTTATAAAGGGCTGAGCTTTGAAAGGCTTTTGTCTTGGCAAAGAGCGATGACTTAGGATCCCCAATATTTTGACAGGCCACTAAAAGACATGACAGCACTACTACTAAAAAAGCTTTTCTCATGTGAATATATTACCATAAAAATGAGGGCAAAAATTACTCTTTGATTTTCTTACAGCTAAAGCCCGCACTTTTTAAAAGCTCGATGCTTCGATCAAGATGAAAATATGAACCATCTCTATAATCATCGATCCTAAAGACCGTCATGATCTCATCTTTTGACATCTTTTCAAGTTCATATTCAAAATACACATAGAGAAATTCACCATCAAAACGGTAATCCTTTAGATCCTTAACGTATTCTTTGATGATCTCTTCATCGATATCTTCGATCTTGATGCGGACTTCTTCTTTATAATTCTTAATATGTTTAAAATCATATCCAAGTGTGATCCTTGTCAAAAAGGGGTCTTTATCAAGTTCACAATAGACATGCCCTGTATTATGACAAGCACTTAGTACAACAGATAAAACTAGAACGCTTACGAGTCTTTTAAACATGAGAAATAGGATTTAAAACGAGCGTTTTCATTAAAGCTTAACTTTGCATTTTCATCATAACTTTTAGAAGTGATTGCCAAAGAGAGATCACCGAGTCTTATAGCTTCATTAATTATCGGAATATATGCATCCTTTAACTCAAGGCAAAGACCAGCGACCTTAGAACTTGTATCATTAAGGGAAATGTCCTTAAAGCTTTCATCATATAGCGTGACGATCTTAACATTTTGAAAAAGCAAGTCGGAAATGATTCTTTCCTGATTGATCGTCAAATAGATATCGACTCTCATGCCTTTTGTTAAACTATTAGGCACGACGCTCAAATTGCTGCTCAATAGATCAAAATGGGTCATTTCTAAAAGGCGGTGGTTACTATCGCGTCCCTCCCCTTTTTCATTGACCTGATCCTTTAAAAAGAAAGATCCCTTGGCGATCCTTAAATCTAGGGCCACAGAAGAGCCAATCAAGCGCTCTTTATTCAAGATCACTTCTTCTAAAACATAGGAACTAGGCATTTGAATAGCTTCTAAATCCTCCTCTTGGATCAAGTGATTGGCTTCTAGATTATGGCTGGCAATATAAACTGTAATAAGATCGAGCTTTAAATTGTGGTAAATATGGGCAAAGCCAAAACAAAGCAATAAAAGGACAATACTTAAAACAATAATCAGTACATACTTTTTATACATAAATTCACCTCACTTGATTATTGTGAGGTTAATCATTTTATCCTAATAAAAAGCCATCTTTTGATAAGATGACTCTTTTTTCTTAGATTGATTTAACTTTTAGTGTCTCACCATCGGGTCCAGGGGTCGAATTCAAGTAATCGACGATCTTGGCCCTTTGATCGCTCTTGCAAGGACGACAGTTGACTGTATCGGTCTCCTTATTGACCAAAGCTGCTGCCAAGCCACTGCAACCCGGATAGCCACAGCTCCCACAGTTATATCCTGGAAGCATTGCAGTAACCGTAGCTTCTCTCTCATCGCCCTTAACTTCAAAGACCTTAGAAGCAACAGCCAAGACAAAGCCTAAGATACAGCCCACCACAAGCATGACAATAAAGGAATTAAGCATTTTCTTTTTCTCCTTCTTTATGATGCGGGTGATGAGGACAGGTCGCAAGGCGACAGCCCTCACAATCCGCTAATAGATTTTCGCAACCTTCGGGTTTAGGCGTCTTTTGATTGAGGTAAAAGCCAATCGCAAAGATAGCGCCTAAACCTACAAACAAAAGGATCGCAACGATAATCGAAGGCATTAGACGATACCAGCTAAGCCGCTAAATGCTAAAGCCATCAAAGCTGCCACAACAAGCGCAACCGGATTACCTTTCCAAGAGCTGGTCGTATCAGCCGAATCGAGGCGCTCTCTTAAACAAGAGAATAACACCAGTACCAGCATGAAACCGGCTGGAACCGAGATCGAATTGACGATCGTCTCGATAAGATTGTAGTTTTGGGTGATATTGTCTTGCGCGACGAATAAGACGACACAATTCGTTGTGATTAACGGCAAGTAAATACCTAAAGACTTATAAAGCGAAGCACTGTACTTCTTGATGAACATTTCAGTAAATTGAACAAATGCGGCGATAACTAGGATAAAAGAGATGAGCTGCATATATTCAATGCCGAAAGGCACAAGCACTAATTTGTATAGGGCAAAGGTCAAAAGCGAAGCACCGAAAATAACGAAGATGACCGCCAAGCCCATACCAACTGCACTCTTGGCGCTTTTAGAAACACCAAGGAAAGGACAGATGCCTAAAAACTGTGTTAAGACGACGTTATTGATAAGGATCGCCGCCAAGGCCATTGATAATAATTCCATTATTTTTTAGCCTCCTTTTCTTTTTTGGCAGAATGTTGTTTGATCCAGGCAAAAAGAGCTGCAAAACATGAGAATGTCAAGAAAGCACCAACACTTCCCGAGAACAACGAAATAGTGTAAGGAGCTAAAGCCTCAATGCTGAAACCAAATAAGATCTGTGTCGCATCAAAGGGATTGTAGAATGAGATACCGCCCGTAGCGATAAGTTCACGAACGACACTAATCAAAACCAAAGCGAAAGTATAACCAAGACCCATGCCAAGACCATCAATAGCGCTGGCCCCGATAGGATTCTTGGATGCAAAAGCCTCAGCTCTACCCAAGATAATGCAGTTGACGACGATCAAGCCCAAGAAGACGCCTAAAGAGTTATAAAGCTCTGGCATAAAGGCATGAACGACCATTTCAACAATCGAGACAAGAGTTGCGATAATAACGATATAAACCGGAATTCTGATCTCATCAGGAGTGATCTTGCGGATCGCGCTGACTAAGATATTAGAACAGATAAGGACGATCGTTACACACATGCCCATACCGATCGCATTATTGAGCGAAGTTGAGATCGCCAGCGAACTACAAAGACCTAAATATAGACCAAAGACTGGATTTTCTTTGATAAAACCGTTTTTAAAATTTTGCCACATCTTCTAGTCCTCCTAACCGATCAGCTCGCTGATCATCGCTTGCGTTGATGTAATAGCAGCTTGAACCGCACTTGAAGTAACAGTCGCACCGCTTAAAAGATCAACCTTTTCATCTAAAGTCTTACCGACAAAAGCGCTATCGATATTGCTTTGTTCAAAGACCTTCGTACCAAATCCGTCTGTTTCTTGTTGTTGAATGGTCACAACCCCTGTGATCGTACCTTCGTTATCAAAGCCGATCAATAATTGGATCGGGGTTGAAGAATTATAACCGGTCGTTTCAATACGAGCGGCATAACCTTGACCACTGACTTCAAAAGCAGACTGTACATATCCACCCTCGTCGCTTGCTCCTTCAAGCGGCACAAATTCTGCACCGGGGAATAAAACTTCGAGGTTTTCTTTTTCGCTGGCTAATAGACGTTCGGTGATGATCGGCTCGGTAACCGAGTTGACAGCACCGATCAATAACCCGCTCAAAGCAGCAATAATACCTAAAAAGATAACTAATTTAACTGTTTTATTCATGTTACCCCCTATTTAGCTGCACTTAAAGCTGCTTGTGCAGCTGCGGCAACTGATTCGCTGGTATAAGTAGCAGCACTGATGAGATCAGCTGAATCGTCTAAGGTCTTACCGACATAAGAGTCCAGATAGCTTTGATCTTGACACTTGTCACCAAAGCCCACTGTGTCACCAAAGGTCGAGAAGACGATAGAAGCAATCGCACCATCGCTTACTGTTATATCAAATTCATTGCGGCTGTATGTATGTCCAGAAGCTGAAGCCACGCCATCAGGATCGACCAGACCAAAACCGCGGACCGTTACATGATATGAACCATCGCCATTGTCACTGACTTCGGCGCGATAAGTGCTAAGATCGTCACTTAAAGCGATCTCGCCACCCTTGGCGTAAGCTACGCCGCCATTTAAGGCAAGTTTAGCCGCCGCAATCGCTGATTCGCTGGTATAAGTGGCGCCACTTACGCAGTTTACTTCACCATCAAGACCGGTGTCGATGAATTGACCAAGGAAGTTATCTTCTAAGCACTCATCACCAAAGCCGACTGTATCGCCAAAGGTCGTGAACTCAAATTCGGTGATCGTTTGAGTATCAGGATCAACCGTAATGGTAAATTCATTGCGTGAATAAGTATGACCGCTGCTAGAAGCTACGCCATCTGGATCTAATAAGCCAAAGCCACGAACACTGATGACATAAGTGTTGCCATCTTGTGAGACAAGCTCAGCTTTATAATCGCCATAATCGCCATCGATCGCCATCGTTTCACCTGATGGAACATTGATCGAACGGTAGCTTTCAGCTGGCGTTAAGCTAAGACCCATTAGGCCGATCGCAATAACACCGACCAAAATACTGCCAATAGCAGAATATAATAATTTCTTTTCAAAAAGAACTTGTTTGCCGTCAAAGAATTTATCGATGACCGGAGTAAAGATATTAGCTAATAAAATTGAATATAAGACACCTTCTGGTAAATTAGCCATATAGTGGATCAGCATCGTAAAGATCGCTGCTAAAACCGCAAAGACGATGCGTCCAGTACGAGTGTTGGGATTGGTGACAGGATCTGTCAGCATAAAGACCGCCCCAAAAGCTGCCCCACCGGTCGCGATCGAGAAGATGGCATATTCAAGACCAGCCCCATGGCTTAGACCGACTACTAGCGAACCCAAGAAAATAACACCTAAATAGGTAACTGGGACACGCCAGTCAATGACTTCGCGCCAAGCGAGATAGACGCCGACCAAAAGGATCAAAAGGGTCGATGTTTCACCGATCGCACCATTATAGGTACCAAGCAACATCCCGCCGATTCCGCCGAAATCGCTTAAGAAAGAGCTCAGGTTCTCACCAGCTAAAAGCCAGCCTGAAGAAGCGATTGTTTGAGTTGGGGTAGCAGTCGTCACAAGATCGGCGCTGATGCTTCCAGCAAAGCTTGCAAAGATGATCGCACGACCTACTGCTGCCGGGTTAAAGACATTTTGTCCAAAACCGCCAAACACAAGCTTCGCAAAGAAGATTGCGATAAAGGTCGCTACACCAATAGCATATGGTTCCATATTAACCGGGACCATCAAAGTTAAAATAATAGCTGTTACCCAGCCAAAGGAATGGCTGATATATTTGATGACGTTTTCCTTATGTGCTAAAGCCCACAATCCTTCTGTAATCAAGGCAGTGATGATCGATGTAGCCATCAAGATTAAGGCATTGACCAAATAGTCCATGCCTAAGCGATAGGCATTGTAAAGACCAAAAGCGTAAACGACAAGAAGACCGATGGTCAGATGCATCATGATCCCACTGGTCGAAAGTTTTTGACGAAGATGTGGTGCTGCTGAATATTTAAATTCCATGTGCATTCCTCCCTACTTCTTTACGCGCAAAGCCATCAAGCGTTTCGCCTTACGCACATTCTCTGTAACTTCGATCTTAGATGGACAGATATATGTACACATACCGCATTCAATGCAATCCATCGGACGAAGCTTTTCTAAACGATCGACATCATTAGCTTTTAGAGCATTTGAGATGTTGACTGGCTCAAGGCCGCTGGGGCAATGCTCAACACATTGACCGCAACGCAGACACTTTAAGCTTTCAACTGGCTTATAAGCCAAGATCGTTAAAGCATTAGTTGATGAAGCGACAACTACCTCATCCTTAATGACGCTAGTGCCCATCATTGGACCCCCTGCAATTAAAGAAACCGTCTCGCTGGTATAGCCACCACAAGCTTCAACTAAGGCGCTAAAAGGCGTACCAACTCGGCATCTTACGTTATGAGGCTCTTTGATCGCATCGCCTGATACGGTAACGATCTTTTCGACGATCGGCATACCTGATGTCATAGCCTCGCCTAGCATAATGGCCGTCGTAGCATTGGATACGATACAGTTTACTTCGATCGGCAAACGATCATAACGTTTGTGGATCAATTCATAGACTAATGTCCTTTCCCAACCCATTGGATAGACATCTGGAACAGGACATACTTCGATCCCCTTATCATCTTTAAAGAGATCTTGTAAAACCGGAATCAGATCCTTCTTGCTGACTTTGATGCCAACCATACATTTCTTGGCTTTAGAAGCCTTAAACATTGCCTTGACACCTAAATGGAACAAGTCTTTGTTTAAGCCCATACCCTGAGCATCAGATGTGATGTATGGTTCACATTCAACGGCGTTGATAATCAAAGTTTCACACTTGTCAGTGTTGTATTTGACATAAGTTGGGAAACCGGCTCCGCCGCAGCCAACAAGACCTTTTTCTTTCATGAAATCGATGATCTTTTCAGCGCTGGCTTCTTCTAAAGACAGAGTCGAAAGACCTTCGGCTTTAGTATATTGGCCATCGTTTTCGATCACCAAATGATCAGCTGGCTTTAAATTACTTCCCATGCGCTTTTCGATTCCTAGAACTTTACCGGAAACCGACGCAAAAACCGGCACATAGAAATGATCATTGCGCAAAGCGACGACATCGCCGACTTTAACGCTGTCATTTTCTTTGACTTTAACTTCGATCTTAGCATTGCCCATCGTGATCGGGATATAAACCTTTTCAAGCTTAGGCAAACTTAAGATCTCGTTATGTGCTGTCAATTCTTTGTGCCCATTGATATGCTTGCGCATTGGTCCAATCAAAAATGACATACTTACCCTCCTTAAGTAATAATAAGCCCTAATATTTTAGCACAATTCTTTTAGCCTATGCTAGAATATTGGCATGAAAAAGATACAAGTTCTAGGCATTTGCCTATTAGTTTGCCTTTTGGTGGGCTGTAACAGTAAAACCAATCTCACTCAATACTCTAAAACAGAATTGGATTGTGGTTTTGACACCATTTGCTCATTGAATGCTTTTTCTAAAAGTGAAGAAGAATTCGATGAATATTTTAATACCATGGTGGAAGAGTTCCGTTATTATCACAAGCTCTTTGACATCTACCACAACTACGAAGGCCTCAACAACATCAAGACGATCAATGACAACGCTGGAATTAAGGCGATCGAAGTTGACCCTGTCATCATTGAACTCATCGACCTTTCTAAAGCGATCTATGATCTCTCTGGCGGTGCCTTCGATATAAGTGATGGAGCACTTTTAAAAGTTTGGCACAATTATCGTGATGCAGGCAAAGATCTAAACGCCAATGGCGAATATGGGGATATCCCCGAAAATAGTGAGCTAGAAGAAGCCTCTTTACATCATGGTTTTGATAAAATCGAGATCGACTACAAGGCAAATACCGTCTATATTAATGATCCCGACGTATCATTAGATGTCGGCGGGGTCGCCAAAGGGTTTGCCGTCGAAAAAGTCGCTATGACTTTAAAGGAAATGGGTATCTCTAATGCTGCCGTCAATGCCGGTGGCAATCAGCGTCTAATCGATGGCAAAGCCGATGGCACAGGCTGGAATGTCGGGATTCAAGACCCACGGGCCGCTTCGATAGCAGGAGTTGTGACCAATTCAAATATCGCCATCATCCCTGATCAAAAAGATGTGGCCGTCGTTACTTCCGGGGACTATCAAAATTATTACATTGCCAAAGGTGATCTTGTCTATTCACATATCATCGATCCCCATACCCTCTTCCCAGCTGATAAATATAACTCCGTCACCATTGTCTGCAAAGACTCAGGACTAGCCGATTGTCTATCTACCTCGCTTTTTGTAATGGACTATGAAGAAGGCCTTGAATTCATCGACAAGATCAATGAAGCGTATGATGATGATATCGTGGTCATCTGGGTCTCTAATGAGATACTTGATGATAGCAGTATTAAATCGATCTCAGAAGAAACCCAATACATTACAGTTACGGATAATTTCAAAGATAAGCTCATCACAAGCGAATAACCAAATAAAAAGCTATGGGAATTAAGGTCTCATAGCTTTTTTGTTTTATTCCTTGCCTAATAATTTAAACATCTTCTTTTTATAGACTTCTACACCCGGCTGATTAAAGGGATTGATGCCAAGTAAGTAGCAAGACATGCCGCAAGCCTTGAAGAAGAAATAGATCATATAGCCAAAGCTAAAGGCTGAATTATCTTCAAGATGGATCAGGATATTTGGCACATTGCCATCTTCTTCATGAGCACTCAAAGTTCCCTTCATTGCCATCTCATTGACCCACGAGAGCTTCTTGCCAGCGAGATAGTTCATCTTGTCAAAATCAACTTCTTCATGAGGGAAAGTGATATCTTCACTCATCTTGTCAAACCACAAAAGCGTCTCAAACAAGCATTTTTGACCCTCTTGGATAAATTGGCCTAAAGAGTGCAGATCCGTTGAGAAGCAGGCGCTAGTTGGAAGAAGGCCCTTGCCCTCTTTCCCTTCACTTTCGCCAAATAACTGTTTCCACCATTCAGCGATGCTGGTCATTTGTAATTCATAGGTCACAAACATCTCACTCTTATAGCCCATCTCATCTAAGATCCGACGTGCCACAGCATATTTATAGGCTTCATTAGAGCTAAGATCCGGGTCCTTAAGATCTTCATAAGCTTTTTTCGACCCTTCTAATACGACAGTGGGATCAATTCCGACAAAGGCTAGACAAAGTAAGCCAACAGCTGTAAAGACACTGTAGCGTCCACCGATATCATCGGGAATGACAAAGGTCTCATAGCCCTCTTTTAAAGCCAATTCCTTAAGGGTACCCCTTTTAGCGTCGGTCGTCGCAATGATGCGCTCTTTAGCTTTATCTTGATACTTGCTTTCAACTAATTCTTTAAAGATCCTGAAAGAAACCGAGGTCTCCGTGGTCGTTCCCGACTTGGAGATGACATTTAAGACGAGCTCTTTATCTTTTACATAGTCATAGACCTGCTTTAAGTAAGTGGCGCTAAAGGTGTTGCCGATAAAGATGACTTCTGGCCCGTTTTTAGGATATAGGCCGTTGATCATCTCGATCGCTGCGCGAGCTCCTAAATATGAACCACCGATCCCACAGACCAAAAGTACATCGGTCTGATCTTTTAATTTTGCAGCGACTTCTTTAATCCTTGCGACCTCTTCTTTGTCATAATTATTAGGCCACGTGACCCACCCGACAAAGTCATTGCCCTGGCCGCTTTTTTCGTGCAACCACTTATGGGCCTCATTGACTGCCTCTTGATAAGAAGCGATATCTTTAGTTAGTTTCGCATGACTTAAATCAACTCTCATCATTTCTCTTTTCTCCTTCTAATATCCATTTTGGTAAAGCTTCACTCAAAGATCTAAAACCGATTTCATCGCTTGGTAAACCCTCGAAATGCACTCTCTTTCTCGCCTTGCGGCCATTGGGGTGCAAGGCCTTAAAAGAAAGGCGCAACTGTCGATGTTTATAGTCGACATCGATAACTTTGACCATGATATAGTCGTTGACATTGACAAAATTAGCGACATTGCGCACAAAACCACTTGAGAGCTCTGAAATATGGATTAATCCCGTAACACCATCGCTAAAGGAAACAAAAGCCCCATAAGGTTTGATGCCCGAAACTCTGCCATATACGATCATTCCCGGTTTGTAGTCATTAATCTCACTCATGTTTTGATTATATCACGAGGGAAGAAAGATGTGTTATACTTTAAAGCGTAATATGTTTAGTTCAATGTACCCTTTTTGGTCCTTCGTGATCGCCGTCTTAGTGGCCCAGGGCATCAAGCCCTTCTTCGCCATCAAAAGCCAAAAAGGTTTAAACTGGCGACTAGTGACAGCTTCAGGTGGTATGCCCTCTTCGCATACAGCTGGGGTCTTTTCCTTGTGTTTAGCGGTCGGTATTCAAGAATCTTTTGATTCAACTGCCTTTGCGATCTGTTTGGCCTTTGGTCTCATCGTCGCTTATGACGCTGCCAATGTACGTTACTATGCTGGCAAAAATATCCAATTGACCAAAAGTATCCTTGAAGATCTCAAGTCCAAAAACGAGATCGTGATCGATGAGCCGATTTATGAAGAGCCGATCAAAGAAGTCTTGGGACATAAGTGGTCCGAGGTCTTCGTAGGTGGAATTTTAGGCATGATAGTTGCTTTGATCCTCTATTTTATTTAAGATATATGCTATGGAAGAAAAAATTGAACAGGTAAAACAAGCGATCGAAAAGATTCGACCTTATATCCAAAGAGATGGTGGTGACGTCACCTTTGAAAGACTTGAAGATGATATCGTCTATGTCAGGGTCCATGGGGCATGCCTAGGCTGTAGCGCCTTAGATCTGACGATCAAAGACGGGATTGAGGCCATCATTCTTGATGAAGTCCCCGGCATCAAAGAGGTACGTCTAGACGAAAATATCGATTACTTATTTTAAGACCCCTAAAGGTCTTTTTTTATTAAAAAGCTGCACCTTTTTAGATGCAGCCCTCTTTTAATAATTTTCGTGATATAGCTCGAAGTAAGCACGGGCATGGTGGCATACCGGGCATTCTTCAGGAGCGTTTTTACCCTTGTGGATATGTCCACAGTTGCGGCAGATCCAAACGGTCTCTTCAGGACGATCAAAAACCACACCATCTTCAATATTCTTAAGAAGTTTCAAGTAGCGCTCTTCATGATGTTTTTCGATCGCGCCGACCCCTTCCATTTGATCGGCAATCTCATCAAAGCCTTCTTCTCTGGCTTCTTTGGCCATGCGATCATACATGTCAGTCCACTCAAAGTTTTCGCCACTAGCGGCATCTTTTAAATTCTGGGCGGTAGTTGGCACAGCTCCACCATGCAGATGCTTAAACCAAAGTTCGGCGTGTTCCTTTTCATTGGCTGCCGTATCTAAAAAATACTGTGCGATCTGCTCATAGCCTTCTTTTTTAGCCTTAGAAGCATAGAAAGTGTACTTGTTGCGGGCTTGAGATTCGCCAGCAAAAGCTTCTTGCAAGTTCTTTTCAGTCTTTGTTCCTTTTAAATCTTTCATTTTACCCTCCTTGATTTTAGGAAAATCAGTGTTTCACTACTTTAAATAAGTGGTGAAACATTTTTACTATAGTTATATTCTACCACGCCTTATAGCAATTTGTTTTGATATCTTTCAACTTCTTGCCTATGATGTTTTTAATTGGCATCTTTTAGCTATCTTTAGCTTAAGCAAGAGTGATCTAAAGGAAGAGATCTTTGAGATAAAGGATCTGCTTCTTTATCTATTTTCAAGCTTGATTATATTTAAGCCTAAGCTTGATTATTTAAATTTATTAATTCTGCTCCTTTTAAGCATAGCGGTCCTTTTAGAAAAGATGGGCGATGGCGACTTATATCTCATAGCGATATTTAGTCTTTATATCAACTTTGAGGTCCTCAGTATGGCTTTACTCTTCGCCTCTTTTATGGCCCTTTCCTATATCGCTTTTAAAAGAGTCAAGCGTCTAAGTTTTGGTCCTTATCTCTTGCTTGGTTTTTATCTAGCTCAAAGTAGAATTTGGAATATGTATTGAGCTTTGATTCTACACCATATTTAAGATTGTGAGCAATCAAGATCGAACGCGACAAAGAAAGGCCAATGCCGCTGCCGATCCTTTGTCTTTTATGTTCCTTATCAACACGATAGTAACGCTCCCAGATCTTATCAAGATCCTCCTTCTTAATGCCATCGCCATTATCATAGACATAGACCTCGAAATGATCGCCCAGATCTTTAGCTCCCAGTTCAATATAGGGCATTTCTTTTTGATTGTAATTAAGAGCGTTGTTTAAAAAGTTATAAAGAACTTGTTTAATGCGTCTTTCATCTAGCATGACAAGGACATCTTCTTTTAATAAGACCAGTTTAAATTCCACCTTGGCATTTTTAAAATAGGCCTCATATTGGCTGGATACTTCTTTTAAAAGAGCGTTAAGGCTCACTTTGGTTTTTGTGATCTTCAAATGCCCTTCTTCATTTTTCGAAAGATCCAAAAGATCATCGACCAAAGAAGACAGTCGTTTAGCTTCTGAGATAATGACCTCGATATTTTGATTATTCTTTTCATCATCAAAATCGCGCATCATCTCACCATAGCCAACGATCATCGTCAAAGGAGTCCTTAGATCATGCGAGACATTAGCTAAAAGCTCCTTGCGGGCTTTAGTTACTTCATTGATCTTGGCACAAGAGGTGATCATGGTTTTGTTTAATTCCTGATATTCGCGAATGTTAGAGTTAAGCCCTTCGCCATCATAGGTGCCATTTGGAAGATTGACGGCCTCTTTTTTGATCTTGCTTAGGGGTCTGACCATAAAGCGCGACAAAATGAAGGCCAAGACAACCGCCGCCAGAATGACAAATAAAGCTACAAAAAATAAAAGTGAGCGAAGGGTGCTGGTGGTTGCGTTGACTGGCGTAATGAGCGAGCCGACCATCACAAGGACGTTATAGTCATTCACATGGGCGATCGAAGATAAGATATAGTATTCATCGCTGGCTACATCGGGAATGTTGAGACTGAAATTTTGAAACAAGTGTTCCCCGTTTTCTAAAAGAGTGGTCTCATAAATATATGAGAGATCACTCTGGCTTAAGGCATTCAAAGCACAGGCGGCATTTTCGCCATAGCTTTGCAAGATCTTGCTTCCGGTCTCGATGCGGATGCAGACTTCGTTTGACACCTGGACACTCTCGATAATCTCACGGACATCATTAGTCTCAATTCCCATCTTGATACTGTCTTTGATCTCTTCCATCTCTTTGATCTTGTTGCGCTTATAAAAATCATCTAAAAAATTGACCTGGAAGAGATAGATCACTGCGATGACGATAATGACAAAACCCACCATAAAAATGGTAAGTAAGGTTCTTAAATCAAGACTCTTTTTCAAAGCGGTATCCCACCCCTCTGATAGTCACGATAAAGCTGGCATAAGGCCCTAAGGATTTGCGCAGGAGCTTGATATGAGTATCAAGTGTGCGGTCATCTTTAAAATAGTCATAGCCCCAAACTTTTTCAAGAATACTCTCACGCGTTAAGGCCACTCCTTTATTCTGCATGAGATAAAGCAAGAGATCATATTCTTTTAAGGACAAGCTGACTTCCCTGTCATCGACATAGACACGATGGGCAGTCAGATCGACCTTTAAACCTTTTTGGGTAAGCAAAGAATCACTCTTGCTGGGCTTAGCTCTTTTTAAAACAGCGCGGACCCGCTTCATGAGTTCATTAGCCGAAAAAGGCTTGACGACATAGTCATCAGCCCCGACATCAAAGCCATAGATACGGTCGTATTCTTCGTTTAAGGCCGTCAAAAAAATACAAGGGATATCGTCCTTCTCTTTGATCTTGGCATAGGCCTTAAAACCATCAAGGCGTGGCATCATAACGTCCATAATCAAAAGATCGACCTTATTTTCTAAAGCGAGCTTTATAGCTTCTTCGCCATCTTTGGCCTCTAAAACTTCATATCCCTCATGTAAGGCATATTTTTTGATGATATTACGGATATTTTCCTCATCATCAGCAATCAAGATCTTCGTTGACATACTGCTATTTTAAACTACTTATCTGAAAACTAAGTGAAGTTTTAATCCAAAGCCAATAAATCAGCTACTAGTTCATTTAAGTAGTCTTCCCTGTAATCTTCGATCGCACCCTCATCGGCCATATTAGCCAAAGCATGATCTAAAGGCAGAGCCGCCATCAGCTTCAGATTGTATTTTTTAGCCAATTCTAAAGATACATCGTTTTTGTAAAGATAGATCTTTTCGTTGCAGTTTGGACATTTGACAAAGGCCATGTTTTCAACTAATGACAAGATCTTCGTATTCATCTTGTCGGCCATGACGATCGCTTTAGAGACGACGCTTGAAACTAATTTAGAGGGCGATGTGACCATCACAATCCCATCAAGTGGCAAGCTTTGACCGACCGTCAAAGCAACATCGCTGGTTCCTGGTGGCATGTCGACGATCAGATAATCAAGATCTAGCCAATAAACCTGATTATAAAATTGCTCGACCATGCCCGAAACGATCGGACCGCGCCACAAAACAGGCGTGTCTTCACTTTCCAAAAGCATCGCTGCCGAGACGATCTTGATGCCGTACTTTTTAGAGGTATTGGGATAGATACCTTTGTCATCGCCATAAGCCATGGCATCGATATCAAACATTTTGGGGATGCTCGGACCAGTGATATCGGCATCAAGGATACCGACGCTGAAACCTCTTTTTGAAAGGTCAATCGCCAAAAGCGACGAGATCATGGATTTTCCCACGCCCCCCTTGCCACTTAAGACACCGATGATATGTTTGATACGAGTGGAATCCAAGGGCTTTTTGGGTGTAGCTTGTCTATCATTACAATTGTTTTGTGAACAATTGGCGCAATCGTGATTGCATTCGCTCATTGCTGTTTCCTCCTTTTGAACTACCTAAATATAGCATCGAATGTCGATTGATGACAATAAAGACGCTTGATAAGTTATAATGTTGCTTGTCTTAAAAGGAGATTATTATGGCAGGATATGTAGTAGTTGGAACCCAATGGGGAGATGAAGGAAAAGGTAAGATCGTCGATGTCCTGGCGAAAGATGTCGATATGGTCGTGCGCTTTCAAGGCGGCAATAACGCCGGACACACCGTCGTAGTTAATGGTGAAAAGACTATTTTGCACCTTTTGCCCTCTGGGATCTTATCGCCCAACGCGCTTTGCGTCATCGGTCCGGGCGTCGTCGTCGATCCCGCAGTTTTGATTAGTGAGATGGAGGTCTTAAAAAGTCATGGCCTAAAACTTGACCATTTGCGCATTTCGGATCGCGCCCACCTTATCATGCCCTATCATATCAAGATCGATGCCTTGCAAGAAGGGCGCCTCGCCCAAAACAAGATCGGGACGACCAAGCGCGGTATTGGCCCTTGCTACGCCGATAAATACACGCGGATCGGCTTAAGGGTCGGTGATCTTAAAGACTTTGAATATTTTAAAATGCGTCTTAAAAATGTCTTGGCGATCAAAAACGAGATCATCACGAAGGTCTATGATGAAAAACCCTTTGACTATGACGAACTAGTTGAAACTTTCAGAACTTACAAGAAGATCTTAGAACCGATGATCATCGATGCGTCTTACGATATCGATAAAGCCTTAAAAGAAGGAAAGAATATCCTCTTTGAAGGTGCCCAAGCTAATATGCTTGACATCAACTACGGCTCTTATCCCTATGTCACTTCATCATCACCCACCAGTGCCGGTGTCTTGACAGGTGTAGGGGTCGGACCTAAAGCCTTGGATCATGTGATCGGGGTCGTCAAGGCTTATTCAACAAGGGTCGGTGAAGGACCCTTCACGACTGAATTGCTCGATGAAAATGGCGAGAGACTCCGCACTTGGGGAAATGAATACGGTGCTACGACCGGCCGGCCACGGCGCTGTGGCTGGCTAGATCTTGTCGTCTTGAAACAGGCTGTGCGCATCAATGGATTGACTGATCTGGTATTAACTAAGCTCGATGTCTTGTCAAGACTTGACGAAATACCGGTATGTGTATCTTATTGTCTAGATGGAAAAGAGATCGACTACCTCCCCTCAACTACCGCAGAATGCGAAAGGCTTGAGGCAAATTATGTCATGCTTAAAGGCTGGAAAAAGGATATTTCCAAGGCTCAAAGCTTAAATGACTTACCCAAAGAGGCCCAAGATTATATTCACTTTATCGAAAAAGAAAGTGGCGTTAAGATCGCACTTATTAGTGTCGGACCAGACCGCAACGACAATATCATCACTAAAAATTTCTTTTAAAAAATAGACGGGCTTCATTCCCATCTATTTTAATACCTCCTTATACACCCTTAGGGCATTTTGATAAAAGATCTTAGCCACTTCTTCTTTCTTGAACCCTTCATCATATAAGGCTTTTTCAAGTTTCGGAAGATAAGAAGCGTCCTTTAGTTCTAATTCGCCATCAATGCCATCAAAATCACTGCCTAAGGCAATACAGTCGATCCCGCCGACTTTTTTTAGATGTTTGATGTGTTTGATCATATCTTCGATCCTTGAGATTTTTGCACCATCTTTTAAAAATGTGGCGCAATAATTGATTCCGATGACACCACCTCTTAAAGATAGTGCCTTAATCATCTCATCATCGAGATTGCGCGCTACCCCACACACCTCTCGCGCATTGGAATGCGAGGCTACAAAGGGTTTAGTGGTGTTGTGATAGACGTCCCAAAAGCCCTTGTCGCCTAAATGCGAGACATCGATGATGATCCCTAACCTTTCCATCTCTTTGATGTAGGCTAGGCCAAACTCGGTCAAGCCCTTTTCTTTTTCAATGTGATAGATGTCGCCGCCCTTTACATTGGGGTATCCGATGCCGTTAAAGAAATTCCAAGTCAAGGCGATCATTCTAACACCTAAGCGATAATAATTTCTAAGCATCGAGAGATCATTAAAGACGACCCCACCATCTTCAAGCGTCAAAAGTAAGGAGATCTTGTGATTTTCGTAGTTCTTTTTAATATCCTCAAATCTTAGGACACCTGCAACATCGTCCGGATATTTTTCTAAGACCTCAAAGTATTTATCGACCAGGTTCATGGTTGTTATTTCTGGTACTTCGAGACCTTCGCGATAGGTAAAAAGAGCTAGATTCTGTAAAAGGTAATGGCCTTTCTTAAGCTTTTCAAGGTCGATCATATAGGAATTATGATCAAAGTTTCCACCTTCATATAAAAGCCGCGCAATAGTATCGGCGTGTAGATCCACCACTAACATAAACCGACCCTTTTATAGATCTCATCGACATAGCGTAAATGATAGCGATAATCAAAACACGCGTCGATCTCTTCTTTTGTTAAAAGGGAGCTGATGCGCTCATTTTCAATAAGCAAATCCTTAAACATGATCCCTTCTTCATAAGCCTTAAAGGTCAATGGCTGGATAAGGTCATAAGCTTCTTCACGGCTGAGACCTTTCTCGACAAGTTTATTGACAAAGCGCCCGGAAAAGATAATGCCCTTTGTCAAATAAATGTTTTCCATCATCTGATCGGGATAGACAATAAGATTATCGATTATATTTGTCATACGCTTTAAAATATAGTGAATAAGGCTTGTGGCATCAGGGGCGATGATTCTTTCAACACTCGAGTGTGAGATGTCTCTTTCATGCCACAGGGCATTATCATCTAGTGCAGCAAAGACATAGGACTTGATGACTCTTGATAGGCCCATGATGTTTTCTGAACCGATCGGATTCTTTTTGTGCGGCATGGCACTGGAACCCTTTTGATTTTTAGAAAAGTATTCGCTGGCTTCATGGACTTCCGTTCTTTGAAGATGACGGATCTCTAAGGCGATCTTTTCTAGGGTCGTCGCCAAGATTGCCAAGCTTGAAAAATACTCGATATGGCGGTCACGCTGCAAGACTTGAGTCGAGATATGGCTCGAGCCCAAATTTAAGATCTTGGCCGTCGCATCTTGGATCCGAGGGCTGAGATTAGAAAAGGTCCCGACCGCACCTGAGATCTTAATCACTTCGATGTTTTTGGCGGCATGCTTAAAACGCTCGAGATCTCTGTTTAATTCATCATAATATAAGGCCCATTTAAGCCCAAAAGATGTAATCTCGGCATGGACGCCATGGGTCCTTCCCATACAGGGCGTATCTTTATATTCTAAAGCCTTATTCTTGACGCTTTTTAAGATCGTCATGATGTCTTCTAAAATAACTTTATTGGCAGCTTGATACATGAGGGCATAAGCACTGTCGACGACATCGGTCGATGTAAGGCCATAATGCACCCACTTGCGCTCTTCATTTAAAGATTCTGATACACAGCGCGTAAAAGCGATCACATCATGTTTGGTCTCTTTTTCGATTTCTTTGATCCTGTCAAGCGAAAAAGAAGCCTTAGTTTTGATCTTTAAAAAATCTTCTAAGGGTATAACACCTTCATCTTTTAAAGCCTCAAGGACCGCCAGTTCGACTTTTAAATAAGCCTCAAAGCGGCTTTGGTCAGACCAAATGGTATCAAAGGGTGCCAGAGTGTAGCGCTCTATCATTCAAAAAGATCCTCGCTTTCATTTTTGATTTCTTCGATCTTGGGAAGATCGTCTAAAGAGTATAGTTTAAAACTGTCCATAAATTCTTCAGTTACACCATAAAGGATCGGCCGACCGGGAGCTTCGGAACGCCCCACTTCTTCGATCAGCCCACGCATGATAAGTTTTCTTAGCATAACTTCAGCGCCTACCCCTCTTAATTCTTCGATCTCAAAACGTGTGATAGGTTGTTTATATGCAATGATCGCCAGGGTTTCAAGGGCGCTTTGTGAAAGCGTGTTGGCCTTTGAGGTTTGGAACAACTTTTGAATATAGGGCGAAACAACGGGCTTTGAAAGGATCTTATAGACCCCGGCATAGGATACAAGCTCGATCCCGTATTCCTTTTGGTCATACCTTCTTTTAAGATGTCTGAGCATTTTTTTAACAGACGCTTCATCAAGGTCTAAAAGTGCGGTTAGCTGTCCCAAATGGATCCCATCTTCCCCCACGACATATAAAAGACCTTCTAAGATTGCAAGCTTGTCTTTCTCTTCTTTTGATAAGGCTTTATAAAGTGGCACTACTTTGCTTTCTCTTCTTTGATAGATGGCTTTTTCTCTTTTATCCATCTCGTATGATGTGATATATTCTTCCATTAACTAAGCTCCTTTTTTAACCAAATCTCGTCATTTTCATCGACTTCAAACGATAAAATATGATTTTTAGCCAAGTCTAAGATCCCTAAAAATGTCACGACAAAGTCATGGAGGTTTTCACAATCCTCGACCAGTTTTTTAAAGTTAAAGACCTCATCAAGATCATTGAAGCGCGCTTTGATCATAAGGATACGGTCTTCGACCGACACTTCCTTCGTTGTCAGCTTGGTCGATAATGGTTTAGAAAGCTGTAAGCGTCGCATGACCTTATTCATAGCCCGCCATAAGTCCTTTACTTCTCCGCTTAGCTTATCGTCGCTGTCCTTAACAAGACTTTCGGTATCACTGAGGCTCTTGGCATATTGTAACTGTCTTTCAAGATACAATGTCTCTAATTTTAATGAAGCCTCTTTGTAGCGCTGATATTCTAGTAGACGTCTGACCAATTTCTCTTTAGGATCCTCTTCAAAAGCGCTATCTTCTTCCTCGTTTTCTCTTTTAGGCAATAATTTCTTGGATTTATATTCCACAAGCATCGCTAGTTCAACTAAATACTCGCTTTCGACCTCGAGTTTTAGATCCATCATTTCATTGATATACTTTAAGTATTGATCACATAAACGCTCCATATCTAAGTCAAAGATATCGAGCTTTTCTTCTTTAATCAGATGTAACATGAGATCTAGCGGGCCGCTAAATTTCTGAATGCTTGCTTCAAACGCCATATAACCTCAACAATTATACCATGATTTTCTTGACAGTAATTATCCAGCTTTGTTTAATAAAAGAAAGAAAGAAGGTATAGACATGAAAGTAGTTATCGGAAATGATCATGGGGCAATCCATTTAAAGGAAATACTCAAAAATCACCTCTTAGACAAAGGACATGAAGTAATTGATTTGGGTATCAAGGAAGGAGAAAGTGTCGATTATCCAATAAAGGGCAAAGAGATCGCTGAGTATGTCTTAAAGCATGATGTCGCCTTTGGGATCGCTTTATGCGGTACTGGTATCGGGATCTCGATCGCCTGCAACAAGATCAAAGGGATCCGTGCGGCTGTTTGTAGCGAGCCTTTCAGCGCTAAAAAAGCCAAAGAGCACAACAACGCCAATATCCTTTGCATGGGCGGGCGCGTCGTCGGCGATGAACTTGCGATCATGATCCTAGATGAATATATGAAAGCTTCTTTTGCAGGAGGAAGGCATCAAAGAAGGGTCGATCTAATTAGCGATATTGAGGCTAAAAACTAGGAAATCCCTAGTTTTTTTAAATAATTGTCAATCTCTCGATGATTTTTAAAGCGCTGTTTTTCCCCTTTAAAATCACGATAGATTGTTTCAAATTTTAAAAGATAGTCTCTTTTCCTTCCTTCAAACAAGATCCATTTTAAAAAGTCATAGTCAAAATGTTCTTTAGCGCCAAGCGATTCACGGTATTTTCCGCGATTTTTAAAATAGCGTCTTAAGGCATAATAAAGACAAACCAAGCGGTTTAAGTCGAGAAATAGTAAAACGTCAGCTTCTTTGAAACGCTCTTTGACGATATGGAAGTAATTGCCCTCTACTACCCAAGAGTCATGTTTATCAAAAAACTTTATGGCTAGCGCTTCTTGGGCCTTTACATCGCGCTCTTTAAAGTCGCCATAGTACTTTAAGGTATCCATATGAAGTAGCGCAATTTTATGATGTTTGCTTAAAACTTTGGCCAGGGTCGATTTGCCTGAGGCACTATGTCCGATGATAACGATCTTCATCTTAGATCGATCCAATATCTTTGAACGATCTTCGTACCCTCAAGTATCTCATTTTCTAAGATCCCACCGTTATTGATGATCGATTTGGCCGATCCGATATTATCTTTATCACATACCAACAAGACGCGCTCGATACCTAATTTTTTGCATTCTTCTAAGCCCAATTTAATCATCTTGGTAGCATAGCCCTTTCTTCTTTCTGTAGGCCTGATACCATCGCCAATGTGACCACCGAATTTTAAAAGATAATCATTTAGATAATGGCGAATATTGATCGCTCCGACCATAATATGGCGCTTTTCATCAAGACAGAAGAAAGTTGAAGATGGGACCTTGCCATCTTTAGGTTCATGATAATCAATGCGATCGCAATAAAACCCAAAATCCTGCCAGTCATTTTTAAAGATAGCGGCGGGCGAAGTGTTGGCGTCAGGATGCAAACTATTAAAGGCACTCCACTCCTTTAACATATCAATTATCAGCTCTTTATACTCCATACTGGCTTTTACTAGTTTCATTTTTCAAACCTCCACAATTAATGCCTCTTCTTTTTCATAGCCTAAACTTTTAATGATCTTTCCTTCTTTAATATAAAAGGCATTGCCATAAGACTTAGGATCTTTACTTAGGGCATTCACGATAAGGACATTTTCAAAACCTTTTGCGGCCATCGCATATTCTTCTTCCATCTTTTTAAAGCATTCTAGATCAAAGTTAACATATATCGGCCAAAGCAAGATCCCCTCTTTTTTAAAGCGCCCAGGGCATACAAACATATCGCCACAAAGCGCAATAGTAAATTTCTTATCGTCAAGCATAAAACTCCTGACGCTTTCGCCCTCACTATAATGATTATCGGTTTTTGTATACTCTTTCCATTGTTTTGATATACGCCGATAATTATTGATGATCGCTCCTTTATTGATAGTCAGGTAGGAAGAATAGATCTTTTCATCACACTTTTCAAAATATCCGAAGCTTATTGCCATATCATATTCTTTAGATAGATCTTTAATTTCTGTAATGTATTTAGAACTTAAAGAAACAGCTATCTTCTTATCGTGATCATAATCCCAATTTAAGGCGTCGAAACCTTGTAAAAAGCTCTCAGAAAAACAAAGCATATCAAGATTACTATATCTTTTCATAGCCCTTTTGATCTTATTAAAGTTGAATGTTAAGTCACCATTTTTAAATTCTGCGACAACCAAAGCGACCTTCATAAGACAAGTTTATCAGAAAGCACTAAAATTTAAATATTCTGTTTTTAAAAAATCATTGACGATCTTCTCTAGGATCTCTTCATAAGCTATCACTCGCTCCTTAAAGACCATATACAAAGGCATCGGTTCTAGATCTAGCCTTTTAATATTTAGGATAGCTCTTTTCTTTTTTGGGTCGATCGTTTCTATTTTGACGAGATCTAAATAGGGCATCACCCTTTGCATATCGCAAATTAGGGCATCATATTTCTTTATATCTTTAAAGTCATAGTTTTCATAGACATTATCAAGATAAAGATGAAAGAAATGGCCAAGGCTAAAATTGTCGCGTGTTTTAACTTTTAAAAGAAAGGTCTTAAGATCGCATAGTCCCTCGGCGGTATTTTTAAAATGAAGTTTTAAAAACAGTTTTTCATCATCTAAAACATCAGGATAGGCTGATCCCAAAAACAAGTCTCTTAAATCTTGAATATTTAATTTTTCCCCTAAAATCAGAGCGAGATTTAAATGAGTCGAAAGTTTGGGCATGTTATTTCCCTTCTAAAAAATTCTTGATATTTTGATAAGCGATCTTATGAATCTCTTCATCATTAAAATTACAATAATCTAATATCTTCATATAGTCATCATATACCTCTTCGCTGCTTATGATCCGACTAAATGGCCAATTACTCGCAAAGACCAAGCGGTCGATCTTAAAACTTCTAAGGATCTCATTGGTCTTTTTTAAGCCGAAGGTCTTGGCATAATCTGGAAGGACCGCCGACATATCGACATAACAATTTAGATGCAGTAGTTCTTCAAACTCTAAATAACCCATATGCGAGACCATCATTTTTAATTTTGGATACCTTTTTAAGACCCTTCGGATCTTAGAAACCGAACACAGATCATCATTCGCATCAGGATAAGAGTGAACACAGACACATATACCCCTATTTTGTGCATATTCCAAAAGTGGTCTGTTATAGTCGCTGTCGATGGGAAAGCCCGAGTTGGTCGGGTGTAATTTAAGGCCATCAAAGCCATACTTTTCGATTGCTTCTTCAACATATTTAAGGCTGTCTGAGGCTGTGTTAAAGGGATCGATGTCAGCGAAGATATAAAAGCGATCCGGATATTCTTTTTTAAACTTTAAAAGATTCTCATGGACCTCCCTAACCTTGAATTGCATCGCCAAATAGATCGGATCATTAAAAGGCATGATCACAGCTTTTTCGATATTATAGCGCTCCATGATTTCAAGATAAGTTTCTAATTTCGCTTTAGAATAAGCGTCCTTAAATCCAGGCTGAGCTTTATGGATCTCATCGGGGACAAGATGGATATGTCCATCGATCTTTTTAACACTTTTCCAACCTAACATACGCCTTCTCCTTCATAATTATCCATTAAAGCCATGATCCCAGCGATCTTGTTGGGATAGACATAGTTGTTTGATGATGGGCTTAGATGTCTTTCTTTAACGGCGTCTAGGATATCGGGATAATGGATCTTAGAGCTTTCGTAATAATTATCTTCGGCCACTATGATCGCCTTTAATATATCGTCAGTATCGAGCTTTTTGATATTTCCTAAAAGTTTCAGATTAATGCCGGTATTTCCTAAATAGAAATTTAAGTTTTGATCGATATGGAAAAAGGCAGTATATTTACTTTCAAGTTCTTTTTGAACCATTGAATAATCGAGATTTTTGATGATGTTTTCTTCATTAAAGAGTGATACCTTAGCTTTTAGATCCGTGGTGTCGATAGCTAATGCATCTAAAAAAGGAACGATCTTTTGATAATCATCTTTATCACATCGGATCTTTTGATATTTCTTAAGCCTAGATAAAGGCAGGTAGTCACAAATGACTGGCAAGATGTGATCATAGCGGATCTTTTTTAAAACTATTGAAAGCTCATCTAATTCTTTGACCATTTCTTTATTAAAAATCAAAGAGATCCAGACCTCTAAGCCCATATCTTTAAAGAGATTAGCAGCTTCGATCAAAGAATCGAGGGCACCTTCTTTAAAGACGATCGCATCATGTATCTTGTTAGGGCCATGGATCGCAAGAGAGACATCTAGCCAGTTATTTTCTTTTAAAATTTCGATGATCTGATCTTTTCGCTTCTCATTTAAAAAGGCGATCCCAGTCGTTGATCCATGGTGAAAATAATTGTCTTTGACATGAGATTTGACATAGTCTAAGATCTCTAAACAAGCCGGGTGATTATAGAGCTCATTATCTAAAGTAAAACTGATCCTATCCTTCAGAACTTCAAAAACACCTTGAAGCTTATCAAGGCAAAGTTTGAAATCATCTAAGTTCATAATCTTGCCCCTTCCGCCATCGACATAGCAGTGCAGACAAGATGTATTGCAACCAGCTACTAAAATATCAATATTATAGTCCATAACTGTCTTTATTCTAGCATATGCACCTGGTTTTGAAATTGTTAAGTTAAGTTGACACATTTACAAGTAGGGTTGATAGAAATTATATGGGTGATACTTTACAATATAGTTAGAAAGAGAGGGAAATTCATGAACATCTCTGATCGAATCCTAGAACAAAGAAAAATCAAAGGAATGTCGCAAAGCGAACTAGCTGATGCGATCGGTGTGTCAAGACAATCGGTATCAAAATGGGAAAGCGAACAGTCTTTGCCAGATATGGACAAGATCATCTTGATGAGCGATCTGTTTGGTGTTACGACCGATTATCTCTTAAAAGGAATCGAAGCAGAAAAGAAAGAAGCATCGTCCTTAAAGATCGACCCCCTAATCTTTGTCATCATTGCCTCGGCCTTTTCGTTTGTGAGCGTTATTTATTTCCTTTTTTCAGATGAAAGAAAAGATTTTTGGGTCTTGTTGTGCTTAATTGTAAGCCTGGCTATCTATTTTATTGGCCTAGTCATCACCAAAAACAGCACCCGTGTAAACAAGTTGTTTTGGACGATCAATATCTGGCCGATCGCCTTTTCTGGTTTTCAAGTAATTTGTTCCTTTATAAGTTATAACGTCTCTTATGGAATACTTCGCTATTGGCCAATGTTATATTTACCACAAAAAACTTATCTTGAATATAGTCCTTACAATATTAATTACAGCAAATTAAAAGGACAATACGATAAAGCTTTGGGACTTTTTATAATACTTTGGATCTTTTATTTAGTTTTATGTATAGGGGTGGAATTTATAATAAATAGAAAATCTAAAAAGAGCCTCTCCTGATTTTTAAAGACAGTCAAGTTTTAAATTGTTCTCCTTAAACAAACCATCAAAAGCCTTGATGGTTTTTATCAGGCAACCGCGATCCTAATAGCCTCTTCTCTATCGTTTCCTGCAAGGCAATCATAAAAGCGTTTGGCCTCTTCGTTTGTGGCGGTTAGAATGATGAGTTCTGTAATCCCCTTCTTTTTTAGATCACTTAAAAGTGCTTTGACCATCAATTGGGCCACACCTTTTCTTCTTTGGCTTTTTAATACAGCGATCCAATCAAGATAAGCACTTTCGATAAGTCCGTTATATCTTGTGACGATCAAAGAGGCATCAAGTCTTCCAATGACTTTATCATCGATTAAGGCAATGTAAGATAAGGCCGTGTTAAATGAGGGGTCAGAAAAACTTGACACGATCTGTCTTTTATAATCTTCGTTAATTTGGGTGAAATAGGTATCAGGCTCTTCTTTACGGAGCTCTTTTTCAAAAGCTATCAGCTTATCTAACTCATCTATCTCAAATCTTTTAACTTTCATAAAATTCCTTGATATATTCATCTGCTTCTTGATGCGATCTAAAAATATAAATTCTTTTATCTTGATATCTATTTAGAAGTTCATAGATAGGTTTGGTATCAAAATTTTCTATGAACTTTATAAAGTCCGGATCGAGTTCTTCTTCGATCCAAGGCATATCCAAACGTTTAGTTTTAAGACGTTTTTTCACGCCTTCGATACATTTATCTTTAGGAAGATCTAAGAAAAAGATCGTATCGGCGTGCCGTATTCTTTCATTCATCGTTGAAAAATAGTTGCCATCAATGATCCACTCTTCTTTACCTAAAACATCAGCGAGTCGTTTCTTAAATTCTTCCTTAGATACAGTGGTCTTATCTTTACGCCAATAGATGAGATCAAGATGATATAAAGGTAACCCTGTTGTCTTTGATAGTCCTCTCGCAAAGGTGGACTTGCCCGAGCCAGGCGAGCCGATGATCAATACTTTTTTCATATCTAATAATAAAACTTGGTTCCCTTTTCTCCTTGATAAGTAAGGCAAGGCATAGCGGTCGTCTTTTCGCCTTTTAGCTTCCCTTCTTTTAAAGCGATTGCATCTAAAAGATTCTTTTCGATATATGAACCATCGATGGGATAATCATGATGACTAGGGAGGATCACTTTGATCTTATCTTTGATCTTTAAAAGCTTTTCTTGACTTTTGATATAGGCGTCAAGATCGCGATGTTCCCCAAACATGAAGATCGGACCTTCCCTTTGGATCGAATCGCCGGAAATCAAAAGCCCTTTCTCTTTATCAAAGAAAGCGATGCTGCCCCTGGTGTGACCAGGGATCTCTAAGACAGTAAATTCATAAGTTCCGACTTTAAGGACATCGTCTTCTTTTAAAGGATACTTTCTGATGTTGGGATCTAAAAGCTCAAAATCCTTTTCATGTAAGAAACATTCCTTAAAATAGATCGCTCCTTCGCTATGATCCTTATCGCCATGGGTGAGAACTAATTTAAGAGGTTTATCAGTTATCTTTTTAACTTCATCTAAAATGTGATCTTTTTCAAAAAGGGCATCGATCAAAAGAGCCTCGCCTTTACCTCTTATTAAAAAAGCGCGCACCATGTCACTATCAATAACAAATAAGTCCTCATATAACTCTTTTGTTTCCATGTTAGCTCCTTATAAATTTGGGCACGTTAAAACGTGCCCTTTTCTTAAATTACGATATTGATGATCTCAGACTTGATCACGAAGTGTTTCTTGATGGTCTGGCCATCGGTGTATTTTTTGACATTTTCTTGATCTAGAGCCAAGGCATAGAGCTTTTCGTCTTCCAGACCGCTTTGGGCCATGAATTTAGCTCGAACCTTGCCATTGATCTGAACGACGATCTCTATTTCATCAAGTTTGATCTTGCTTTCATCATAGCTTGGCCACTTACGGTAAGCCAGATCACTTAAGCCTGTCAAGCGCTCGTAGATCTCATTGCCCAGATGTGGTGCAAAACATGAAAACATCTGGACAAAATTGATCGCATATTCGCGATAGACCTTTTTGGTCTTATAACATTCATTGATAAAGATCATCATTTGAGAAATAGCCGTATTGAGATTTAAGGAATCGATGTCGCTTGTGACCTTTTTAACCGTATAGTTATAGACATAGTCCAAAGAATGATCGTTAGTGTCTTTTAAACAATCACTCATTTCGATAAACAGGCGCCAGACGCGATCCAACCAGCGTTTGGTCCCTTCGATTCCCTGTGTAGACCAGGGCTTATCAGCTTCTAAAGGCCCCATAAACATCTCATAGACCCTTAAGGCGTCAGCCCCGTAATCTCGGACGATATCGTTGGGATTGACGACGAATTCCGGATAGCGCTTGCCCATTTTAATGCCATTGGCACCAAGGATATAGCCTTGATGTACTAAACGTTTAAAAGGCTCCTTGGTGGGGACAAGACCCTGGTCATAGAGGAAGTTGTTCCACATTCTTGAATACAAGAGATGACCGACAGCGTGTTCTGGACCGCCGACATACAGGTCGACTGGCATCCAATGTTTTAAAAGCTCATAGTCGGCAAAACGATCGCTGTTATGGGGATCAATATATCTTAAAAAGTACCAGCTTGAACCAGCCGAGCCCGGCATTGTCGAAGTCTCGCGCTGTCCCTTTTTTCCATGATAGATGACATTTACCCAATCCGTGGCCTTATCAAGCGGAGCACCAGTCTTAGAAGGACCATAGTCATCTAACATCGGCAAAATTAAAGGCAGATCTTTTTCATCTAGTACCCCGATCGTACCATCTTCATAGTGGATCACCGGGATCGGTTCGCCCCAATATCTCTGACGGGCAAAGATCCACTCTCTTAAACGGTAGTTGGTATGGGCTTCACCCACTCCTTTTTCTTTAAGCCAAGCGATCATCTTAGCGATCGCCTCTTTTTTATCAAGACCGTCTAAGAAGCCGGAATTGATATGTTTGCCATCGCCTATGAAAGCTTCTTGAGCGATATCACCGCCTTCTAAAACCGGAATGATCGGGATATCAAATTTCTTGGCAAAGGCATAGTCTCTTTCATCATGGGCTGGGACAGCCATGATGGCCCCGGTACCATAGCTCATAAGGACATAGTCAGAGATCCAAATCGGGATCGCCTTATCATTTACCGGGTTGATCGCATAAGCTCCGGTAAAGACCCCCGTCTTATCTTTATTTAACTCAGTTCTTTCAAGTTCTGACTTAGAGGCGCACTCTTTTTGATAAGCTTTCACCTTTTCAGATTGCATAGGATCAGTGATCTTATCGACTAAGGGGTGTTCAGGCGATAAGACACAATATGTCGCACCAAACAAGGTATCAGGACGAGTAGTATAAACTATAAACTCTTCATCGTGATCCTTGATCTTAAAAGTGACGTGTGCCCCTGTTGACTTACCGATCCAGTTGCGTTGGATCTCCTTAGTGCTCTCTGGCCAGTCGAGATCATCGAGGTTCTCTAAAAGACGCTCCGCATATTTGGGGATATCGATGATCCACTGGCGCATGTTTTTCCTGACGACTGGATAGCCACCGCGTTCCGATTTGCCGTCGATGACTTCATCATTGGCCAAGACCGTCCCTAATTCTTCACACCAGTTGACCGGCATCTCGACACATTTGGCAAGACCAGCCTTATACAGTTCGATGAAGATCCACTGGGTCCACTTATAATACTCTGGATCTGATGTGATGACTTCTTTGGACCAGTCATAAGAAAAACCTAAGGACTTTAATTGTTCTGTGAAAGTTTCAATGTTTTTCATGGTAAAGCCATCGGGGTGATTGCCGGTTTGAATGGCATACTGCTCCGCTGGCAAACCAAAGGCATCATATCCCATGGGGTGCAATACATTGTAGCCCTCCATACGTTTTTTACGTGCAACGATATCCGTAGCCGTATATCCTTCGGGGTGTCCGGCATGGAGCCCGACCCCGCTGGGATAAGGAAACATATCTAAGACATAGTATTTTGGTTTGGAAAAATCATAGACATCAGTTTTAAAGGTCTCGTTTTCTTCCCAAAATTTCTGCCACTTTTTTTCAATCTCATGAAAGTTATAACTCATAATTTATCCCTCTTTTTGTTACCTATCTATGATAAGAGTTTTGGCTGTCAAATTCAATATCTGAAAAAATTTACATTCTTATTAAGAAATATTTTCAAATTGTGATAGTTGTGTGAAAACGCTTTCGTATTAAGTGCTATAATAAAAAAGTGTTTAAGGGGGATATGTTTATGAATGTTTTATTGACATCACCTAATTTTCCATTAAATTTTTATAATTTTGCCCGCGCCTTAAAAGAAAAAGGCGTAACGGTCTTAGCGATCGGCTATGCACCTTATGAAAGCCTAAGCGACGAGCTAAGAAACAATGTCGATGATTATCGCTATGTCCCTAGCCTTGAGAATTATGAAGACGTCTATCGCACGGTGGCTGATCTGATCGCAAGACATGGGCGGATCGATTTTGTAGAGTCCAATAATGAATATTGGCTAATGTTAGATGCGCATATCCGTG
>CALUVF010000082.1 GCA_944324155.1 uncultured Erysipelotrichaceae bacterium
CGATCTCATCAGGATCTAAAGAGATCGGCGAGATCATCTCTGAGGCCATGGAAAAGGTCGGCAAGACCGGTGTCATCAATGTCGATGAATCCAAAGGCTTTGATACTTCATTAGAAGTAACCGAAGGTTTGCGTTATGACAAGGGTTATATTTCTCCATATATGGTCTCAGATCGTGAGAAGATGAATGTTGAGATGGAAAACCCGCTCATCATGGTCACTGACCAAAAGATCAACACAATCCAAGATGTCTTAGGTATTCTTGAGCAGGTCGTTCAAATGAACAAGCCGTTATTGATCATCGCTGATGATATCGAAAACGAAGTTATCTCTACCCTGATCGTCAATAAATTGCGCGGTACCTTCAATGTTGTAGCCACTAAGGCCCCAGGATTTGGTGACAGCCAAAAGGATACCCTCAGCGATATCGCTACTTTAACTGGAGCTACCTTCTATTCCAAAGACCTTGGTATGAAATTAAAAGATATGCAGGTTTCAGATCTTGGTACTTCCAAGAAGGTTGTCGTTGACAAGGAACACACTACAATTATTGAAGGTGCTGGTTCAAAAGATGACTTCAACGCTCGTGTAAAAGAGATCGAAAGCCTGATCGAAGCAACCACTTCAGATTATGATAAGAAACGTCTTCAAGAACGTTTGGCTAAGTTGACTAACGGCGTCGCCGTCATCAAAGTTGGTGCCACGACCGAAAGTGAATTAAAAGAGCGCAAATTAAGAATCGAAGATGCCTTAAATGCCACTAAGGCCGCTATTGAAGAAGGTATCGTCATTGGTGGTGGGGCAAGCTTAGTTGAGATCTATCGCGAATTAAAAGAAGGTCTTACAAGCGATAATGCCGACATCTCTAAAGGTATCCGCGTTGTCCTAGATTCTTTGAGCGAACCGCTTTATCAGATCGCCGAAAACGCCGGCTATAATGGTAAGGATATCGTTGAAAAACAATTGACCCAACCTCAAAACATGGGCTTTGATGCCAAAAACGGCGAATGGGTCGATATGTTTAAGGCCGGAATCGTCGATCCTTGTAAGGTCACGCGTTCTGCAGTTCTAAATGCCGCCAGCATCTCAGGTCTTTTCATCACAACCGAAGCGGCAGTTGGTGAGATCAAAGAAAAAGAGAGTGCTGCCCCAAACCCTGGCATGGGCGGAATGTATTAAAAAATAAATTTTAAAGGTATGGTCTAATGGCCATGCCTTTTTTATAATGTAATCATGAAATACGACGCAATAGTTTTAGGTGGCGGCAAAGGCCAAAGAATGGGACTGGGGTTTAATAAGGTCCTATATAAAATAAAAGATGAAACGATCATTGAAAAAGCGATGAAGTCTTTTTTAGAAGATAAAGATTGTGAAAAGATCGTCTGCGTCCTAAGTAAAGAAGATCAAGAAAAACTTGAAGTTAAGTCTTCAAAGATCGTTTTTTCTGAAGGTGGCAAAGAAAGGATCGACTCAGTCTATAATGCTTTAAAGAAAGTTACCAGTCCTTTTGTCATGATCCACGATGGGGCAAGACCTGATATCACTTTAGAAGATCTCGATAATTTAAAAAAAGCCTTAGAAGAATACGATGCCGCCTGTCTTGGTAAATATGCCAAAGATACGATCAAGGTGGTAAAGGAGGGCATCATTACAAAGACCTTAGATCGCAAGGAGATCTTTTTAGCTCAGACCCCGCAGGTCTTTAAAAGCGAGCTCATTAAAAAAGCTTATCAAAAAGCTAAAGAAGAAGACCTGTTTTTTACTGATGATACAGGAGTATTTGAGCACTATATCAATAAAGCGATCAAAGCTGTTGAGGCAAAGCGCAAAAATGACAAGATAACCTTTAAAGAGGATCTTTATTAGATTTGAAAATGCATCAAAGTGACAAACTATCCTCATTTAAAAGAAAATCATAGATATTCATTGTAACGATTCCGTTTTCATCTCTTGTGACATTCACGATATCTTTAGTGATGATTATTTTTTTGAACGAATCACCAATATTTAGCAGTGAAGCTTTTTCTTGAGCTTGTTTTTCAGGTGTTGGTATGCTGAAAGCGGATTGGATATAGTATCTTTGACTTCCTAAATTAGCGACGAAATCAATCTCATGTGTTTTTCTAATGTGCTTTCCATCTTCATCAGTCTCTCTTTTTTTGACTACCCCGACATCAACACTATATCCACGATATCTTAATTCGTTATAAATGATATTTTCCATAAGATGTGTTTCTTCCGCTTGCCTAAAGCCAAGTCTGGCATTTCTGAGTTCAATATCTTCAAAATAGTATTTTAAAGGCGTTCTGATATATTTTCGGCCTTTGACGTTATAGCGCTGGGCTTTAGAGATGATAAAGGCATCTTCTAAATATTCAATATATTTTCTGATCGTATTTATACTTATCGCTGAAGAAATCGAGCTTTTGAAAGTAGCTTGGATCTTAGGAGGATTGGTCAAAGAACCAACAGCTGAAGTTAACACATTGATGAGATCTTCTAACTCTTGGGTCTTTTCAATATGATGGCGTTCGATAATATCTTTTAAATAGGTCTCACTAAATAAATTGGTAAGATAATTTACTTTTTGAACTTCTGTTTTCATGCTAGAAACAAGCGCTAGCCCGCCATAAACGATATAGTCGGCAAAGCCATGATACACATCACCATCATATACCCCCATGAATTCTTTAAAAGTGAGCGCGTGAACACGGATCTCATCACCTCTGCCTCTAAACTGTGTGATCACATCTTTTGACAAGAACTTAGAATTAGAACCTGTTACATAGACATCGACATTAGAGATATGCAACAAAGAATTGAAAACTTCTTCAAAGTCATTAAGCATTTAAACTTCATCTAAAAGAATATAATATTGTTTATCGTCCTTGATAAGAGTTTCGATATGATCAAGGATCACATCGGGATCTCGATATATGCGATTCTTTCTTTGATCTAATTCGATCTTGATAATATGAGATTCCAAAACACCCTGACTTAAAAGATACTCGTAAAATAGTTTAAACAACAAATATGATTTTCCTGATCTTCTAATTCCAGTCACGACTTTGATCATTCCGTTATTCATACGATCGATCAAGTCTTTTAAATATTTGTCTCTAGCTATATTCATAAAGTTTACCTCGCTGATTATTTCTGTCATATTTACCACTTTTAATCAACGATAAAAGCAGCCATCGCTAATTTTGAGATGAATGTATAATTATTTTTCGGGATTCTTGTCATTATCTGCAATA
Source organism: uncultured Erysipelotrichaceae bacterium (assembly GCA_944324155.1). Classification (GTDB taxonomy): domain Bacteria; phylum Bacillota_I; class Bacilli_A; order Erysipelotrichales; family Erysipelotrichaceae; genus JAHHTG01. The sequence continues at coordinate 3,257 of CALUVF010000082.1, forward strand.
ATTAAGTATGAAATGTCCCTTATGTCAAAACGAAGATCCTAAATATTTCTATTTAGGTCATAAAGGTTATTATTGCAGGAAATGTGTGCGATATAAGCGCATTCTTCTAAATGAGATATTGGAACCTGTTAAATATGAGATCGACCCTCTAAGTAAGGAATATAAACTAAGTTATAAATTGACCATTGATCAAGAAAGGATCGCCTCTTTGTGCTTAGAAGAAGTTAAAAAAAGCGACGTGCTTTTGTGGTGTGTAACAGGCGCTGGCAAGACAGAGCTCGTCATTAAAAGTATCAGCTACTTTTTAGATAAAGGCCTTAAGGTCGCCTATGCCATTGCACGGCGCGAAGTGGTCTTAGAGCTTTCACAGCGCTTTAGAAAGATCTTTCCTAAAGCTAAGGTAATTACTCTGTGTGAAGGCCATTCTTATCCAACCACCGGTGATCTTGTCGTCTGCACCACACACCAGCTATACCGTTTTTATAAAACCTTTGATCTTTTGATATTAGATGAAGTCGATGCCTTCCCCTTTAAGGGCAATAAGACCCTAAATAATATTGCCCTTCAAAGTGTTAAGGGACACAT
>CALUVF010000083.1 GCA_944324155.1 uncultured Erysipelotrichaceae bacterium
AACGATGCCGTCAAACGCATCAAAAAAGACCGCAAAGAAGTCGTAAAAAAGATACTTAATAAAGATTGGAGTGAATTTGATTAATGAATAACAATCTGATCGAAGAACTCATCAAAGCTTTAAAGAAATTTCCAGGGGTGGGAGAAAAGAGCGCATGGCGTTATTTTTTCACATTGTTGAATGAAGAAGAGGGTGAATTAGAACACTTTGGCGATCTTTTGATAAGACTTAAAAAAGAAGTAAAAAAATGTCCGAGTTGTGGATATTTAGAGTTAGGGGGAAGATGCGAATTTTGCAGCGATCCCTATCGTGATAAATCTAAGATCATGGTCGTGTCCTATATCCAAGATGCTATGGCGATAGAAAAGACCGGTGTATATCATGGACTTTATCACGTCTTAGATGGAGTGATATCATCTTCTAAAGGAACATATCCTGAAGATCTTAATATCGACGGGCTTAAAAAAAGATTAAATGAAGAAGTAAAAGAAGTAATTATAGCGACATCGCCGACGATTGATGGTGAAATGACCGCTGTATACCTAGATAAGATCCTTAAAAAAGATGGCTTGCTTATAACGAGGCTGGCTCATGGTCTGCCAATGGGGGCAAGCTTAGACTATACCGATGAATTGACACTCATTAAAGCCATGGATAACCGCAGAAAGGTGGACGAAGAAAATGCTTAAAGATATTGAAATTGCTCATCAAAACAAGATGGAAGACATCAAAAAGATCGCTTTAAAAGCTCATATCAAAGAAGAGTACCTGGAGTGCTATGGCAGATATAAGGCGAAGGTCGATGTCAGCTTTTTAAAAGAAAAAAAGGAAAAAGGAAAATTAATCTTAGTTACGGCCACCAACCCCACTAAAGGGGGCGAAGGAAAATCGACGATCACGATCGGTCTAGCCGACGGGCTAAGGGCCATAAGTAAGGATGTCATAGCTTGTTTAAGGGAGCCTTCGATGGGTCCGGTCTTTGGTCTTAAAGGCGGGGCAACAGGTGGAGGTTATGCTCAAGTTATGCCAATGGAAGATATCAATCTGCATTTCACTGGCGATATGCACGCCATTACCGCTGCCAACAACCTTGTCTCAGCAGTCTTAGATAATTCGATCTACCAGGGCAATCCATTAAATATTGACCCAAAAAAGGTGACCTGGAAGCGTTGCCTCGATTTAAATGACCGCACCTTACGCGATGTAACAATTGCCCAAAACAAGCGCTCTAACGGTGTGGAGCGCGCAGATCACTTTACGATCACAGTAGCCAGCGAGACAATGGCGGTCCTATGTTTAGCAAAAGACATGGAAGATTTTAAAAAGCGCATGGAAAGATGTATTGTCGCCTATACCTATGATGATAAACCAGTAACGATCAAAGATCTTGGGATCGGCGGTTCGCTTTGCGTCTTGATGCGCGAAGCCTTAAAGCCCAACCTTGTCCAAACCTTAGAACATACCCCGGTTTTAATACATGGCGGTCCTTTTGCCAATATCGCCCATGGTTGTAACAGCATCATCGCCACCAAGGCCGCTTTGAAGCTTAGTGATTATGTCGTCACCGAGGCGGGTTTTGGCAGCGATCTGGGGGCAGAAAAATTTTTGGATATCAAATGTCGAACAGCTGACATTAAGCCAAGCGCGATCGTTTTGGTCACAACTTGTCGTGCTCTTAAACTAAACGGCGAAGTAAAAGATGACGAAGTAAGTAAAGAAAATGTTGAAGGTGTCAAAAAAGGTATTGCGAATTTGGCAAAGCATCTTGATTCGATGCGTCAGTATGAGGTGCCAGTCATCATATGTTTAAACCGCTTTGAAAACGACAGTGATGAAGAGATCGAAGTTATTGAAAAGTGGTGCAAGGAAGTAAAAGCCGCATTCTCTTTATGTGAGAGTTATAAATATGGCTCAAAGGGCAGTATTGATTTAGCCCAAAAAGTTGTAAAGCTCTGTGAAGAAGAAAATAACTTCCACTATCTCTATGATGAAAAGATGAGCTTAGAAGAAAAGATGATAAAAATAGCCCAAAAGATCTATGGGGCAAAAGATGTAGAATTTTCAGAATTGGCAAAAGAGAAGCTTTTAGATTATACCAAACGTGGTTATGGTGATCTTTTGGTCTGTATGGCTAAGACTCAGAATTCTCTGACTGATGACGCCAAAGTCTTCGGTTGCCCAAAAGACTTTACGATCCATGTCAAAGATGTCTCTTTAAGCTTAGGGGCGGGCTTTGTGGTGGCCTATACCGGCAACATCTTAACGATGCCAGGACTTCCCGCGCACCCCAACGCCTGCGATATCGGGATCGATGATCAAGGGGAGATCTATGGACTTTTCTAAGGATTGCCTCATTAAGGTCTATGATGAAAAGAATTATTTAGCCAATGTTCTGGTGCCATTGAGTTTTCACTTTAAAAAAGTGATCTTTTTCGCAAGGCATCGCGCCAACTCTAAACGCTATAATGCCATCAAGAAGCTTTTAGAAGACAATGCCATCAAGATGCAGTTTGTCATCGTCGAAGACGAAAGCGTGATCGATGAATACTTAGGAATGAATAAAGAAGCAGTAATCGATGTTTCAGGAAACAAGTATTTATGTCTGTATCTGTTTGAAAAATGCGTGAGCACAAAAAGGGCGATCTTATATTATGATGATGAAGAAAATGTGATCAAAGACTACCGCGCCCACCAGATTATCTTAAAAGATCTCTATCGTTTAAGAATCAAGGACATCATTGCCCTAAGTGGCGCCGACTACGAAAGCAATATGCATAAGCTTCCTAAAAAAGAAGACTTCATGGTCATAAAGACCATTATGAAGGAAGCCAGTGATAATTATCAAGAGTTCACAAGAGTCATCGGCATCTTGGCCCAAGCCATTTCAAAAGAAGAAAACGGTCAGATCGTCTTGTCTAAAAATTACTTAAAAGAGCTAAGGTCCAATCAGAGTTTTGCAGTCTTAGAAAGACATCACATCTTGTACCTCAATCAAAACCGACTGATAATCTTAAAAGACAGTCTAAGGCCACTTTTGATCAATGCCGGAGCGTGGCTTGAAACCTACTTATATATCGTAAGTAAAGAGAGTGGCTTGTTTGATGAAGAGGCGATGAGTGTAGTGATCGATTTTAAGGGCAGCGATAAAAAATATCCCATAACCTGCGAGATCGATCTGGTCTTACTTTTGAATAACCGCCTGCTTTTGGTATCGTGCAAGTCCAATAAGGTCGACGCCACCGCAGTCAATGAGATCTGCCTGCATAATTATGTCCTGGGCAATAATTTATCCTCGGCCATGGTCGCTACTATGGAAGATCTCAATGTCAAAAACCCGACGATCTACGAAAAAGCTAAAGAGCTCTCGGTCAGTGTGCTTGATATGCCAAGGCTAATGGAAGAAGATGCCCAAAAAATCATCT
>CALUVF010000084.1 GCA_944324155.1 uncultured Erysipelotrichaceae bacterium
TACTGAAGAAAGTAGGATACCACGTTTGATCAACGTTAGATGATCTTGCCTATGTTAGTAGGCAATTGAGGCCTTTTGGGTAATCAGGAGGCGAATAAAGGTGGTAACGCGAAACAGTCGTCCTTTAGGGGGACGGCTTTTTATTTGTATAAAGGAAGGTAGGACAGTATGAAAAAATTATGGATTGTGCTTTTAGCTTTGGTTTTAGTTGCCTGCAGTGCTACTAGCGATGGCGAAACAAACGAAATGACCAAAATCGGGGTCTTGCAGCTCATGGATCACGAAGCCTTAAATAATACGTATGAGGGCTTTATGGACGCTTTAAAAGATAATGGCTATGTCGAGGGCGAAAATTTAGAGATTGAATTTCAAAATCCCAATAATGACAAATCTTCGCTGGCGACCATGGCCCAACAGATCGTTAACTCCGATCCCGATCTGATCTTGGCGATTGGCACTGGAAGTGCCCAAGCTCTCCAACAAGAAACCGCTGAGATTCCGATCCTTGGAACGGCGATCACCGATTATGTCGAGGTGGGCCTAGTCTCTTCTAATGAAAACCCAGGTGGCAACATTTCCGGTTCAAGTGATTTCTGCGACATGGAGATACAGATGGATCTGATTGAAGAGCTTGTAAGCGATGTAAAAAGAGTTGGTCTCTTATATACTTCCAGCGAACAAAATTCCATCGTCCAAGCCCAGCAGATGAAAGAAGAATGTGCCAAAAGAGGTTGGGAAGTAGTTGAAAAGACGATCTCGGATCTCACGATGGTCAATGATGCCATGACGGCTTTTATTGGCGATGTCGATGCCCTATATATCCCAACCGACAACCCCTTGGCATCTTCCATGGCTTCAGTTGAGACCATCGCTTCCGAAAATAAGATCGTGACAGTCGTGGGTTGTGATACGATGGTCGCTGATGGCGGGCTCGCTTCGATTGGGGTCAACTACTATGATCTGGGATATGAGACGGGCCTAAATGCCATTAAAGTTTTAAAAGGCGAAGTAAATATCAGCGAGCTACCGATCTATTTCATGGATTCTGATACGGCGACCGTTTATTACAATTCTTTGATCGCTGAGCGCATGGGTTATGAATTGCCATCTTCGATCCTTGAAAATGGACAAGATATGGCACAATAAAAAGATTGACAAAGGATAAACTAAGCTTTACTATTATCTCAAGAAATAAAAAACGCAATGACCTGAAATAGTAGGTATGCACCTCAACTTACAGCGAGATCGTGTTTGGTGGAAACGATCAGTGAGACATACTGAATACATCAGCTAGTGGGAACTTGAAATGTTTAAAGTAGAGTATCACGCTTAACACCCGTTAAAGTGTTGGACCATGTTGGTGGTCTTAAAGGCTTATTCTGGCAACAGATAAGTAAATTAAGGTGGTATCGCGATTTAGTCGTCCTTTGGTGGGACGGCTTTTTATTTCTTAGACAGAAAGAGGGAAAAGTTTATGAAAAAAATCTTATTGGTCCTTGTTTTATTGGTATCACTCGTCGCTTGCTCAAGCGATGAAGGCCTGACGAAAGTCGGTATCTTGCAATTGATGACGCATGATGCCCTAGATTTATCGCGCGAAGGATTCATCGATGCCTTAAGTGATAATGGCTATGTTGAAGGTGAGAATCTTGAGATCAACTATCAAAACCCGGAATCTGATCAATCAAGTTTAGGTACTATGGCCGATTCATTAGTCCAAGAAGGAAATGATATCATCTTGGCAATCGGCACTAACCCCGCTTTAGCCTTGCAACAGTCATCGATCGATACCCCAATCTTGGCAACTGCGATCACGGACTTTAAAGGAGCGGGCCTTGTCGATAATGAAGAGGCACCGGAAGGGCTCATAACCGGAGTGAGTGATGGCTGTCCTATGGACAATCAATTGGACTTGATCTTAGAGATCGTCCCCGATCTTAAAACCTTAGGCATTATCTATACTTCAAGCGAACCCAATTCCGAAATTCAAGCTAAACAAATGGAAGAGGTCGCTAAAGAAAAGGGTATTGAAGTGCTCATCAAGACAGTCAGCGATAAAACAGTGATTTCTGAGACCTTACAAAGCTTTGGCAATGACATCGAAGCGCTATATGTCCCCACCGACAACAACATCGCCTCGGCCATGGGAAGTGTTGATATCTTTGCCACTGAATACAAGATCCCGGTCATCTGTGGCGAGTCCAATGCTGTTTCTAATGGTGGTCTGGCTTCGCTGGGTGTCGATTACTACCAGATCGGCTATCAAACTGGTGAGATGGCAGTTAAACTTTTAAAAGGAGAGGCCAAGATTTCTGAATTAGCCATTGGACATCAAGAGAAGATCGATGTCTTCTATAACTCAAAAAGTGCGGAAAAGATTGGCATAAGTTTACCAGAACGTATCTTAAATGAGGGAGAAGACGTCGCAAAATAGGAGGAAGAATGACATCAATATTGATTTCTGCCCTTTCGCAGGGCATGCTTTGGGCGATTATGGCCATTGGTATCCATATTACATATCGCATCTTAAATATATCGGATTTGACAAGTGAGAGCGCCTTTGCCTTAGGAGGGGCGGTGGTTGCTACAGCGATCGTTTTAGGGATCGATCCAATACTCGCAACTGTTTTGGCAACTATTTCAGGAGGACTAGCTGGCTTTGTGACGGGATTTTTACATACCAAACTGCACATCCCATCACTTTTGGCGGGTATCCTTTCAATGACGGGTCTATATTCAGTCAATTTACGCATCATGGGAAAAGCCAATATCCCTCTTAATATGTCGGATACGATCTTAACCAAGCTTTCAGATTTGTTAGGCATGGCTAGAGACCGCGATGCCGCAATCTTGCTTGGGGTAATTGTAGCCGTTATCGTTATCGTGTTGCTCATTTGGTTTTTCAATACGGAGTTTGGCTTTTCGATCGTTGCGACCGGCTCAAATGATCAAATGATCAGAGCGAATGGCGTAAATTCCGATTTGACGATCATGGCAGGCTTGATGCTTTCAAATGCCTTAATTGCCTTGAGTGGGGCCTTGGTCTCGCAATATAACGGCTATGCCGATGTCGGACAGGGGATTGGTGCGATCGTTGTAGGTCTTGCCAGTGTTATTATTGGAGAAGTTATTTTTAAAAATAAAAATTTCTTTATTACGCTTGTTGGAATCGTCTTTGGCTCGATCATCTATCGTCTGATCGTCGCCTTAGTCATCAACCTTGATTTTATCAGCGCTAATGACATGCGTCTGTTTACGGCGATCATCGTGGCCATCGCCATTTCCTTAACGACTTTTAAAAAGCCTAGAAAGGTGAAATCACATGATTGAGATAAAAAATATTGCTAAGACCTTCCATAAGGGCACGATCAATGAAAATCGCGTCATCAATGATCTTTCTTTAAGGATCGAAGATGGAGATTTTGTGACGGTCATCGGTGGCAATGGCGCGGGCAAATCGACACTATTAAATCTTTTAGCCGGTTCACTTGAAGTTGATGAGGGGCATATTTATATAGGCGAAAAAGAAGTCACGAAAATGAAAGAAAACAAGCGGGCTAAATATATTGCCAGAGTTTTCCAAGATCCCCAAAGTGGCACCTGCAAGGATCTGACGATCGCCGAGAATATGTCGATTGCACAGCGAAGAGGAAAGGTCCGAAGCCTTAAAAAAGGTATTTATCGTGAAGAAAAAGCTGTCTACAAGGAAAAACTCAAGGAATTGAATCTGGGCTTAGAAAATCGTTTAGAGGCCAAAGTAGGTCTTCTATCAGGCGGTCAAAGACAGGCGGTCACGCTTTTGATGGCGACGCTTGTCAAACCCGAACTGTTGCTCTTAGATGAACATACGGCAGCTTTAGATCCTAAAACGGCTAAAACGGTCTTAGATCTGACTAATAAGATCGTGAAAGAAAATAGGCTCACGACCATCATGATCACGCACAATCTAAAAGATGCGATCGCGATGGGCAATCGTCTCATCATGATGAATCACGGCCGTATTGTCTATGATGTAAGAGGCGAAGCAAAGCAAAAACTTGAGGTAAAAGATCTCTTGCGTTTATATGATCAAGAAGACGCCGGTCTTAGCGATGTCATGTTATTTGGCTAAGAGCTTGCGCTTTTAAAGAAATTTGCTAAAATAAGATGGCATGTTCGTTTGTCCGAGAGGCTGAAGGAGCCAGCTTGGAAAGCTGGTGTATGGTTCTTCCATACCGGGGGTTCGAATCCCCCAGCGAACGCCATTTATAAAATCGATCCCCAAAACGGGGATTTTATTTTTGATCATTTGGCATGTATTTTTATAAAATAGGCTTATAATATTAGCTATAGATAGGAGTTAATTATGTTAAGTCAATTTTTAAAAGACCGTAAAGAGTTAGCTAAGTCTCTAGTAAACGAACTATCCAAAGACTATGCCTATGTCTCGATCTTTGGACGTCATGCCAAAGGAAAACAGTATGCCGTCTCTTCAAAACAAGTGCGGGCCGGTGATTCTCTTAGCTTAACGGCTTCTGATGCTGGATTTGTGATCAAAGTCTTTAATGATTCGCACTACAGTGAATACTCATGTGATGATATCAAAGACCTCACGGCCGAAGATGTCAAAAAGGCGATTGCTTTATCTTTAAAGAGCGATTATGTAAATGTCGATATCTTAAAAGATGAACCGTTAGTAAAATCATTTTGCCGTGAAGATGAAGAACTTTTAAGCGAAGAAGAGATCTTAAGCTATTTAAGGAAATACAAAGATCAAGCCATGGCCTATGATGGACGGATCGTGGAAGCACAGATGGTCTTCACTAAGCGCGAGATATCTAACATCTTCATCAGTCAGCATCGCGATCTTGAGCAATATTATACCTATAATAACGGTATTGTGATGATCGTAGCCAATGAAGATGGCAAGATCCAATCTAGTTATGATGTCAGCTATGGTGTCAATTCTAAAAGCGTCTTAGAAGATCTCGGTGATAAGATCGCCTTTAATGCAAAATTGGCGGTCGACCTTTTAAAGGCCAAGACAGTAGAGCCTGGTTATTATGATGTCATAACGCACCCTTCCATATCCGGTCTTATTGCCCATGAGGCATTTGGACATGGTGTCGAGATGGATATGTTTGTCAAAAACCGCGCCAAAGCCAAGGATTATGTGGGCAAAAGGGTCGCTTCTGATCTTGTTAATATGCACGATGGGGCCAGTGCCGTCTTGTCAGCGGCCTCATATTTCTTTGATGATGATGGCGTTTTGGCCCATGATACGACTATCATTGAAAACGGGATTTTAAAAAACGGGATCTCTGATGTTTTATCGGCATTAGAATTAAAAACCGAACCAACTGGTAATTCACGCCGTGAATCTTCAAGACGAAAAGCATATACGCGCATGACCAACACTTTCTTTTTAGCTGGCAAAGACAAGCTTGAGGATATGATCGCTTCGATCAAACACGGGTTCTATTTATGCCAGACCTCTAACGGCATGGAAGATCCCAAAAATTGGCAGATCCAGTGCACGGCTCAATACGCCATCGAGATCATCGACGGTAAATTGACCGACAACATTTATGCACCAGTGGTGATGAGTGGATATGTTTTAGATCTTTTGAATTCCATTTCGATGGTTTCTGATACATTAGAAGTAACAGGAAGTGGCATGTGTGGGAAAGGTCATAAGGAGTGGGTCTATGTCTCAGATGGTGGACCATATTTGAAAGCGAAGGTGAAATTAGGGTGATCGATACATTAGTTAATCTCTTAAAAGAAGAAAGCGCCGTTGATGCGTATGAAATCGTTGCCAGTCATACAAGTAGTGCGCAGTTATTCTATGTCTTAAACAAACTTGAGACCAATCGCTATGCGAATAACGATGATCTAAGCGCGATGATCTATGTCAAACACGGCGATAAGCTAGGTACTTCTAGCATCGTCATCAATAAAGCTGATGATACTGCCAGTATAAAAGCTAAGATCAAAGACGCTGTTAATACAGCTAAACAAGTTGACAACGAAGTATTTGAACTTGAAAAGGACATTGATGGTACTTTTCAAATGATCGAATCAATCAAAGAAAAGGATCTATCTTTGATCGCCCAAAAAGCTGCCCAAGCTATCATGAAAGCCGATGTTCACAAAGAGGGCTGGCTCAATTCGATTGAGGTCTTTGCCAATAAGCGCAAGACCCGCGTCTTAAACTCTTATGGGGTTGATCGCTCTTTTGAAAAGACCACTATCGAGGCGGAGGTGATCCCCACCTGGAAAGGTGAAAAAGAAGAGATCGAACTCTATCTGCACTTTGAGATCATGTCAGAAGATTATGAAAAGATCACGCAAAAAGTTGAAGCCATCTTAAGGGAAGCCTACTATCGCTCTAAGGCAACTAAGCCTCAAAATATAAAGGCCGATGTTGTATTAAGTGGGGAAATGCGCGATCTGATCTTTTCGACCCTGGCAAGCGACTTGAGTTTTGGATCAAAGTATATGCATCTAAATCATTATGAGCTTAGTGATGAAGTAGTGCCCTATGATCTTGATTTAAGCGTTAAAGGCGTGATTAAAAACGCTAGCCACAGCGCACCCTTTGACTCACATGGCACGATCATCAAAGATACCAAGATCATCTCTAAAGGCAAGGTCTTACAAAACTGGGGTGATCTTCGCTATGGTCAATACTTAAAGGCTGATCACATATCGGGCGGCGCTAATCTTGTCGAAGTGTCCGTTAATGATAAAGGCGATGCCTTAAAACTTCCATATCTTGAAATCGTCAACTTCTCTTCACCGCAGCTTGAAGAAAACAGCGGGTATTGTGGGGGAGAAGTGCGCTTGGGACTTTTGCACAAGGAAGATGGCGACATTGAACCCTTGACATCTTTCAGTATATCTTGCAATATCTATGAAGCCTTAAAAAGCGCTGAATATTCTTTAGAAGAAGAAACTGATGAAAGTTATTCTGGTCCAAAATATCTGCGCTTAAAAGGCGTTAAGATCGCATAAAAAAAGAGGCGGCTTTACTAAGCTGCCTCATTTAATTTTTCAAGAGCTATCTTAATGCGTTTTAGACTCTCATCTTTTCCAAGGATATCCGAAAGTTCGATTGCCCCTCCTGGTGTAAAGGCCTTGCCACTTAGGGCCACACGGATTGGGAAGAGGAGCTGACCGTTTTTGATGCCAAGATCTTTAGCTAAATTTAGAAGACCGTCATGTAGTGCTTCACTTTGCCAATCACTTGTGTTTTCGAAGAACTTTTGAGCTTCCAAGAGCGAACTCTTAGCAATTTCTAAGCTTGTCTTCATCTTCTTATTGATAAATAAATCGACATCATATTCTCTAAGCTCGTCGATAAAATCGAGCATCTCTGGGATCTCATTTAATAAATTCGCTCTTTCTTTTAAGATATGGGCGATTTTTTTAAGGTCATAATCTTTATGAACAGACTTTAAGATATAGGGTTTGACAAGCTCAAAGTACTTTGCATCGTCCATTTCTCTTAAGTAGACGCCATTCATCCAATGAAGCTTATTAATGTCAAAGATAGCACCTGAAGTGTTGATCCTTTTGACATCAAAGGCTTGGACTAGTTCATCAAGCGAATAGATCTCTCTTTCTTCACTGGGTGACCAGCCTAAAAGGGCGATGTAGTTTAAGATGGCTTCAGGCAAGTAACCTTTTTCAACAAGATCACCAAAGGAGGCATCGCCATTGCGCTTCGATAATTTGTGAGTCTCATCTTTCATGACTGGAGGACAGTGGATGTAGCGTGGCTTATCCCAACCGAAGGCTTCATAGATGAGATTATATTTCGGGGTGCTTGATAAATATTCATTTCCTCTTACGACATCTGTGATGCCCATTAGATGGTCATCGATGACATTGGCAAAGTTATAGGTCGGATAACCATCAGACTTTAATAAGATCATTTCATCAAGCGTTTCGTTATCGACGCTGATCGTTCCATAAACCTCATCGTCAAAGGAAGTTTTGCCATTGGGGTCGATATTTTGTCTGATGACGTATTTTTCCCCAGCCTTAATGCGACTTTCGATCTCTTCTTGGGAGAGTTTCTTGCAAGGGTCGCGATAGATGAAAGATTCGCCTTTAGCCTCGGCGATCTCTTTTTGCGCTTCGATATCTTCTTCCTTACAGAAGCAGATGTGAGCCTTGCCCATTTCGACAAGCTTCATAGCATATTCTTTATAAAGGCCCATCTTCATTCTTTCAGATTGGATATAAGGACCATAATTACCACCGACATCAGGTCCTTCGTCATGTTTTAAACCACATTCAGAAAGCGTCTTATAAATAATATCGGTCGCCCCTTCAATTAGGCGTCCCTGATCGGTATCTTCGATCCTTAAAATAAAGGCACCATTAGGATCCTTCTTGGCTACTAAGTAGGCATAAAGGGCCGTCCTTAGATTTCCGATATGCATATAACCGGTCGGACTTGGTGCAAAACGTGTTCTAATACTAGTCATATTTCACCTCTAACGATCAACATTTTAGCGCATTGAATAGGCTATTTCAAGAATGTTGTTGAATTAAAAAAGAAGCTCATTATAATAGTGCTAGAGGGGGTACATATGAGACGCTTTCTCTTTGCACATTTTAAACCGACTACTACGTTAGTATTGAGTTTCGCTTTTTTAATTTTAAGCGGAACTTTACTTTTGGCCTTGCCTATATCAAATACGACCAGCGTGCCATTGATCGATCATTTATTTACGGCTACGACCTCGACTTGTGTTACAGGTTTAGTAACCGTCGTCGTCGCTGACCAATACACGGTTTTTGGCCAATTCGTTGTCTTAGCCCTGATCCAATTAGGTGGTCTGGGACTTATGACGGTCATCTCGGTCATCTTGCTTTTTATGCACAATAAGCTGGAACTTAAGGAACGTCTGCTTTTAAAAGACGCTTTAAATAAGATGGATTTCAGCAACATCTCATCTTTCATAAAGGGCATTATCCGCTTTACCTTATTCTTTGAAGGGATCGGAGCTTTATTACTGATGCTTGTGTTTATCCCAGAGTATGGACTAGTTAAAGGTATTTGGTATAGTATTTTCATTTCGATCTCAGCCTTCTGCAATGCCGGGATCGACAATATCGGCCCTTTGTCATTATTGCCTTACCAGAACAATCCGATTGTCGTTTTGACGGTCGCCTGTCTTATTATCTTCGGTGGTTTGGGTTTTACTGTTTGGTTTGATATCAAAAACAATCTCGGCATCTTATACAATTTCCGCAAGAAGCTTAAGAAACTGCGCCTAAAATTCCAAATGCATTCTAAGATCGTTATCTACGTGACGATCGGGCTGCTTTTATCTGGTACGATCTTGATCTTTTTGATCGAGTACAACAACTCTTTAGCAGGGCTTAGCTTCCCATCGAAAGTCATGAATGCCTTTTTTCAATCGACTACGCTTCGAACGGCTGGTTTCTTTACTATCGATATAACGATCATTCATCGCATCACAAGGCTCATCATGGTCATCTATATGCTGATCGGCGGATCACCAGGAGGTACGGCCGGCGGTATTAAGACAACGACTTTTTTCCTTCTGTGTTTAATGACTATCACACAGATCAAAAAGCGTGATGAGATGCGGACGTTTAAAAGACATATACCAAAATCGAACTTTATTGGAGCTTTCATCATCTTTGCCGGTTACTTGTTTGCGGTGCTTATGGCTTGGCTTATCATGTTATGTACGGAAGGTTTTGATCCTTTAGATATCTTATTTGAGATCGCCAGTGCGATCGGCACGGTCGGTTTAACTGTCGGCATCACGCCTTCTTTAAGTTTTATTGGTAAATGCGTTATTATTCTTTTGATGTTTATCGGACGGGTCGGGCCAATTACGATCGCCTATGCCTTAGGCCGTAAACATAAAAAAGATGTTGAACTTAAATATCCAAATGCAGAAATTATAGTGGGGTAAGATTATGAAACAAAAAAGAACATTTGCAGTATTGGGCCTAGGGATCTTTGGATCGACGCTGGCTAAAGAACTCTCACGCTTTCATCAAGACGTCATCGCGATTGATAAGGATATGTCTTGTGTCGAGCGTATCTCGGAATTTGTCTCTAATGCGATCTGTTTAGATTTTATGGATAAGGAACAGCTCGAAGCAGCCGGTGTGGGCGATGCTGACGTGGCGATCGTCGCGACCGGCTCACATCTTGAAGAAGCCTTGATGGCGGTCTTAAATCTAAAGGATCTGGGTGTGCCTAAGATCATGGCTAAGGCTAAGAATAAAAAGTATGCAGAAATCCTTACCAAGATCGGTGCCGATTGGGTGATCTTGCCAGAGAAGCAGACAGGGCTAAGGACCGCCAAAGCCTTGTTATCAACCAGTTTTATTGATGTTCTTGATATCGATAAGGAACACTCTATCATAGATATCAATGTGCCCTGTAAATGGGTTGGCAAGAGCCTTATGGAACTAGAGCTTCGTAAGCGCATCGGCATGAATGTCATCGCGATCCGAAAAGGCGGTAAGGACGGACAACTCGAGGTAACGCCTGATCCCAATGTACCTCTTTCAAAAGACGACGAATTGTTTGTTTTAGTCAATCGCGATCTGTTTGACAAGATCGATGAATTCAATAAAGAAGAAGAGGGGGATAACTGATGACTTACGAATATGTACCAAGTGGCGTATGTTCAAGAAAATATACGTTTGAAATCGAAGACAACATTGTGAAAAGCTGCAAAATAGAAGGGGGATGCCCTGGCAATTTATTGGGTATTTCTAGGATCATTGTCGGCATGCCGATTGACGATATAGTAGAAGATTTCAAAGGAGTCAAATGCGGCAACAAAGACACGTCCTGTCCCGATCAAATTGCCACGGCTTTAGAGAAATTTAAAGACCATGGAAATAACTAGATTAGGATTTATTAGTAAACATTTAGGAAAATACAAAAGACAATTATTTACACTCTTATTAGCGACCGTGACTTATGCCGGCGTAAATCTCTTGGCGAATCTCGTGCTCAGCTATGTCATTGACCACGTCATATCCGATGCGCCGATCACAAGTCCGATTTATCAAGTCATTGATCAGATTCTAGGGGGCCATCAAAGTTTGTATAACGAACTTTGGAAGGCAGCCCTTTTCATCGTTATTATTTATGTGGTAGTGGCTCTGCTTATGTCATATCGCCAAAAAACCCAGGGCATCGTCTCAGAACGACTTGTTGAAAACATGCGCAATGACCTTTATGACCACATCACAAAATTGCCTTACAGCTACCATGTTTCATCAAAAAGCGGAGAATTGATCCAAAAGTGTACAACCGATGTCGATATGGTCCGCCGGTTTTTTGCCGGACAACTAGCCGAGATCTTTTATATCTTGGCCACGGCTTCTTTGGCCCTATTGATCCTTTTTTCGATCAACGCGCGTCTGGCTCTTTTGGCATCGATCTCAATGCCGATCATCTTCCTTTATTCATATTTCTTTTTTAGGAAAGTTCAAAGACAATTTCTGATCTGTGATGAGGCTGAAGCCGATATGTCATCTCTTGTACAGGAATCTTTAAGCGGTGTAAGGGTCGTCAAAGCTTTTAACCGGGAGCGCTATGAAGTTGACCGTTTTTTAGATAAGTCTAAGAATTATTCCGATCTGACTTATAAGATGATCTTGTCGATGGGCTCGTATTGGTCCTCAAGCTATGTGATCTGCCTTTTAGGAATCTTGAGCGTTGTCATATTCGGGATCTTTGCGGTCCGCGATAATACTTTAACGATTGGTAATTTCATTATCTTCGTCTCTTATCAATCGATGATCCTTTACCCCATAAGACAGCTCGGACGTATCATGACGGACTTTTCTAAAATCACGGTCTCTTTAGGACGTCTTGTTGAGATCATGAACGAAAAAGAGGAAGATCTTATAAGCGGTGATCGCCCATCACTTGATGGCGATATCGTCTTTCATGACGTTTCCTTTAATTATGATGACGATGATCAAAACCCCATCTTAAAAAATATTAATCTTGTGATCAAAAAAGGAGAGACGGTCTCACTTTTAGGCCCGACGGGTTCTGGCAAGTCGACTCTGATCCACCTTTTGGTGCGCTTATATGAGCCGACAAGTGGCTATATTACCATCAACGGTCATGACATAAGATCAATCAATAAAGTCTATTTAAGAGATAATATCGGTCTGATCCTACAAGAGCCTTTCTTGTTTTCAAGATCGATCATGGACAATTTAAAACTCGTTAAGCCTGAAGCCGATGAAGAGGAGATCTATCGTGCCACGCGGATCGCGGCGGTCCATGATGTCATCGCGGATTTTGACAAGGGTTATGAAACGATCGTCGGAGAAAAGGGTGTCACCTTATCAGGTGGCCAGAAACAAAGGGTCGCGATCGCCAGAACTTTAGTCAAAGATACGCCAGTCCTCATCTTTGATGATTCCTTAAGTGCTGTCGATACGCAAACCGATGCCACGATCCGAGACTCTTTATCAAAGATGGATTCAAGGACTAAGGTCATCATCACCCAAAGAGTAAACAGTGCCAAGGATTCTGATATGATCTATATCCTTGAAAACGGGCGTATTACACAATCTGGTACGCACGAAGAGCTCTTAAAAGCCGAGGGTCTTTATAAACGTATCAACGATATTCAGAATCGTTTAAAAGAAAGCGAGGGATTATAAGATGGCTCGTTTTGAAGAAAAAGATTTTAATAGGGATAATTTTAATTTAGGGGTCTGGAAAAGGATCGCCACGCTATTTAAGCCGTTTTATAAAAAACTTCTGATTCTTTTAGGCTTGGTCATCTTAACGGCCCTAGGTGATGTCATCATGCCGCTATTAAATCAGATCAGCATCGACTATTTTGCCAGTGGTACTTATGACAATAATGAACTCTATTTCTTTATTGGTATATATATTGTGATTATCATTTCGGTTGGCCTTATCAACTATTTCTATTTTAGAGCGGCTGGCAAAGTGGAAATGGGTTTTGGCTATCATTTAAGAGAATTATGCTTTAGAAAGCTCCATAACCTTTCGTTCTCTTTTTATGACACGACCCCGACCGGCTGGCTTTTGGCCCGTATTACCAGCGATATATCAAGACTAGCCGAGATCATCGCCTGGTCCTTTATGGATATGGCATGGGGTATACCGGTCATGATCATGTCGATGATCATTATGTTAAGGACCAATGTACTTTTGACTTTGGTGGTTTTGATCGTTGTCCCGATCTTGGCGATCATGTCGGTCGTTATGCAAAAAAAGCTTTTAAAAGCCTATCGTGGTGTCCGTAAAGCTAACTCCAAGATCACTAATTCATTTTCAGAAGGCATCAACGGCGCCAAGACCACCAAGACTTTAGGTTTGGAAGACCAAAATTTCAAGGATTTTAAAAACGATACCAAAGAAATGCGCACGGTCTCAATCGATGCCGCGATCGTTGGGGCAAAGTTTCGACCCCTGGTCAACTTTATCTCATCTTTTACTTTGGCCTTACTTATCTGGGTGGGCGGGGATCTTGCCAAAAGCAATATCATTACCTTTGGCACCCTTATGATGTTTATCCAATATGCCCAACAGTTCTATGAACCCATCAGGGTCATTGCCTATACCATGTCGGAATTCCAATTGGCTCAAGCTTCTGGCGAAAGGATCGTTTATCTGATCGATTCTGAAGTTAAGATCAAGGACAGTCCTGAAGTAATTACTAAATATGGAACGCTTTTTGAACCAAAAGTTGAAAATTATGAAGATATTAAAGGTGATATATCCTTTAAAGATGTCAGCTTTTCTTATTTGGAAGGGGAGACG
The DNA here is from genome assembly GCA_944324155.1 of uncultured Erysipelotrichaceae bacterium. GTDB lineage: Bacteria > Bacillota_I > Bacilli_A > Erysipelotrichales > Erysipelotrichaceae > JAHHTG01. The sequence continues at coordinate 13,811 of CALUVF010000084.1, forward strand.
ATCTTAGATCACTTTAATCTTGACATCAAGGCTGGCCAAACTATTGCCCTTGTCGGTGAGACGGGAAGTGGGAAATCGACGATCGTCAATCTCATCTGCCGTTTTTATGAACCGACCCAGGGTGAAATTCTTATCGATGGCCTCGATTATCGCCAGCGCTCGATTGGTTGGTTACACTCCAAGCTTGGCTATGTTTTGCAAGCGCCCCACTTATTCAGCGGGACGATCAAAGAGAACGTCCGCTTTGGAAGACTTGATGCCAGTGACGAAGAAATAATCGAAGCCTGCAAATTAGTCAATGCTCATGATTTTATCATGCGTTTTGATAAGGGTTATGATACCGATGTCGGTGAGGGCGGTTCGCGTCTTTCAACCGGCCAAAAACAGCTTATCTCTTTTGCGCGGGCCGTCTTGGCAAAGCCACGTATCTTCGTTTTAGATGAGGCTACTGCTTCTATTGACACCGAGACCGAGAAGATCATTCAATATGCCATTGAAAATATCATGAAGGGCAAGACGAGTTTTGTGGTGGCCCATCGCCTCTCGACCATTGTCAATGCCGATCGAATCCTTGTCATCGCTAAGGGAAAGATCATTGAAGATGGGACCCATCAAGAGCTCATGCGACTTAAAGGACATTACTATCAGTTATACACCAATCAATTTAAGGAAGATCTTGCCAAAGGCATTATCGATGATAATGTTGACCTATCGCTGATTTAAAAATGTGTTAGAATTGTATCATGCGTAAAAAAATATTGTTGTATGTCTTTGTGATCGCGATCTTGATCTTCTTTGATCAAGCCTCAAAGGCTTTAATCGTTTCGAACTTGGATTTAAGAGAAAAACTTGAAATCATTCCTGCGTTTTTTACACTCACCTATGTGCGCAATACCGGAATGGGCTTTTCGCTTTTAGAAGGGGCTTTAAACCTCTTCTTTCTCATCACGCCGATAGCGATCCTAGTCTTATCTTATTTGCTATATAAGGATCGCAATGCTAAGTGGTATGTCCAAAGCTCTTATCTTTTGATGATCGGTGGGGCCTTTGGCAATTTTATCGATCGTTTGCGCCTTGGTTATGTCGTGGATTTCTTATCCTTTAACTTCTTTGGTTATCACTTTCCGATCTTTAATCTGGCCGACAGTTTTTTAACAGTCGGGGTCTTCTTATTTTTAATTGTTTATCTGTTTGATTTGGGACATGGAAAAAAGAATATATAAAGATACACAAAACGCTCGCCTTGATCAATACCTGGCTAAGGAGCTTGACCTTTCACGTTCCAAGATCCAAAGCCTTATCAAAGACGGCCATATCCTTTTAAACAACACCAAAGTAAAAAGCGGTGCGCTTTTATCGATGAACGATGAGATCTTCATCGATATCCCAAAAAGCCGTCCATTAGCGATCAAAGCCGAAAATATCCCTTTAAACATCGTTTATGAAGATGATGATCTGATCATCGTCAATAAGCCTAAAGGCATGGTCACGCACCCCGCTTTAGGCAATTATGAAGGGACGCTGGTGAATGCCCTTTTATATCACTTTGAGAATTTGAGTTCTTTAAATGGCGAATTAAGGCCTGGCATCGTCCATCGCTTGGATAAAGATACCTCTGGTCTTTTGGTGGTCGCAAAAAATGATGAGACTCATATTGCCTTAAGTAAGCAATTAGAAGACAAGACTTGTTTTAGGCGCTATATCGCTTTAGTTTATGGCGAGATCAGCGTCAATGAGGGGATCATCGAAGCTCCGATCGGGCGCGATGAAAAAAATCGGCAGATCATGGCGGTGAGCGATAAAAACAGCAAGTATGCCCTGACACATTTTAAGGTTTTAAAACGCTATCATGGATTGACCCTTGTCGATGTCGAATTAAAGACCGGGCGCACCCATCAAATCCGAGCGCACTTCAAATACATCAAACACCCCATTTTTAACGACAATAAATACACTAAGCGCAAGATGTTAGATGATAGTGGGCAGTTCTTACACGCCTATTATTTAAGCTTTATTCACCCCAAAACCGGTCAAAGAGTGCATTTTAAGGCCGAGATACCGCCTTATATGAGCAACTATCTAAAGACTTTAGATCCCGAGTATGATTATGAACACTTAGTGATGAAAGGACTAGATGATGAAAGAGAATTATAAACTTTATCAATTGCTGTCGTTTTTTGTGATGAAATTTTCCTATAAGACGCTGCAATTTCCCCAAATGCGCGAAAACGAGATCTGGCTTGTCAATCCAAATCATGAGTTTTATCCTCTGATCCGTTTGACTTCTAATTCGATCGAACAAGTCATCTTTGAAAAAGAGCGCCTCGATGAAATGATCGAAGGTTTAAAAAAACGCCTGCATATCAAAAAAGGACGCTTTTTGGATATTCATGTCTATCGCGATGAAGTATTAGAAAAAGAAGCCTATGACTCTTGTGCTATCGAGACTAATTATTATTCAGGCTTAGATTTGAACGATCTTTATCCCGGTATCAAAAAAGTCGTACATGATGTTTCTAATCCTGAGCTTGAGATCCGCGAGATCATGATGGAGATTGGTAACTATGCCAAAAAAGCCAAGATTCAAAAAAGAAATCTTAAAAATAAATACCCCCTAGTGACCTATGGCGTGATGATCATCTGTCTTTTGATGATGCTTATTGATGTCTATGTCTCTAAAAAGGCGGATTCCGATATCGATGCCCTGATCGCGCTTGGCGCTAACTACGAGATGTTTACGGTGGGGCTAAAAGAGTTCTGGCGCTTACTGACCTCTGGTTTTTTACATGGCTCGTGGATCCATCTTTTGATGAATATGATCTCGCTTTACTACTTAGGGGTCTTTTTGGAGATGGAA
>CALUVF010000085.1 GCA_944324155.1 uncultured Erysipelotrichaceae bacterium
ATGATGAACGCAAAGCAGCCATGGTATCAAATCTCCTTGTGGTATTATGTGGCAACAAGGATGTTCAACCGATTGTTAATTCCGGAAGTTTATATTAATGAAAGACAATAAGAGACAAATACCGCTAAGATTATCGTCTAAGCTATATGAAGAAATTGCATCTTGGGCAGAAGATGATTTTCGTAGCATCAATGGTCAAATAGAGTACTTGTTGTCGGAATGCGTTAAACAAAGAAAGAAAAATGGCAAATATGTCGGTGAAGAAATCGATAAGCCGTTAGATATTGATATTTGAGGGCATCCTAGTGATGCCCTTTTACAAGCTTATATTGAATTATTCAATCGCTCAAGGAATGATAGATTATGCTCGTAGTCAGGGAGCTGAAAAAGTAACGATTTATGTGGCTCAGGAAAATGCCACTTCCAATCGTGTCGCCCAGAAATGCGGCGGAAAAATTGTCAGTGAGAGCACATATAAGAAAAAGGGAACAGATAGAATCGTAAAATATTATAAATACGAAATTGTATTATAACTTAGGTAGGTTATCATGTATAGGAACACCTGATTGCCAGTCTGGTATTCTTTCCATACCGTGCTTTACGGTACAATATGATGATTGTTTTTTGCAAGAAAAGCCAATATGTGTGACTGGAAAATGGGGTTTACTTGTATCACAATTAGGGTCATTTTCCATTTGATTATCTGACGAACACTTCTTTCTTACTTATAAGGTTGTGTTATTGAAAGTATGGTCATTGAAAAGAGCGTTTCATTAAATGGCAATAGAATCGATAAGAGGATAATAAAAATGAAGCACAAAAGATATGTGCGACATTTTTTCTAGGTTTTAAAAAAGGTCGCCTCATAAAAGGCGACCTTAAAATAATATCTTGATACCTATGCCTGTTTATTGGCTTTTTTCTGACTGTGCTTATAGACCCAGCCGGCAAACAGCGGGGTGACAAAGGAAGTCACGATAACCGACGAAGCAATTTGAGCAGCGGCCGTTGGAGCGATCAGCGCATAGCTGGGATCAGCTTCAGCCAAGGCCGAGGGGTTTGCTACAGCGCTGGCTGCGGTGCTTGAGATCGCAGCACCTGCGACACCACTGCCACCAGTGACCTTATCCGCAAGCATCGTTACAAAACCAACGATAAGCGATGTAATGATCCCGAGCAAAATTCCAGATATCCCACCCTGAATTAGCTGCATGATCGACATGTTGGCACCAAGCGCAAAGCCGACCACGATAATACAAGCCGTCACACCAGATGATAAGGCTTTCTTCATAAAGGGGAAGAAGCTTCCAAGCAAAATACCTAAGATAAGCGGTAAGATCGAGCCGATGATCGGACCGATAGAGATCGAAGCCAAGCCTGCCGAGCTCAGGACGATCATTGTAACAGTAGGACCGACACTCAAAGAAGTGATCGCTACCGCGCCCTTATCCGAATCGTCGCCATATTCTGAAACGATACCGGAATAAAGCGCGTTGTTGGCTACTGAAATACCGCCAATAATAGCTAAAGAAGATAATCCTAAGAAATTGTCATTGAATAAGAATGCTACTAAAAGTCCTAAAATTATCGAAAGAGCGATCTTGGTGATAATGATCACCCCACCTTTTTTAATGGCCTTAGGTGTACTCTTGATATCGATGCTGGCGCCCAAAAAGAATAAGAAGGCCCCGACGAGTGCACTTGTGCCACTGGCGACACCCGTGAAGAAACTCCCCATCTTTAAAACTTGTGGGCAGAAAGAATTAAGCAAAACACCAATGATCATTGGATAGACGATGGTATCGCCTGGAATGCGTGGAATATGAAATTTCATCGTATTCCCTCTTAATCCATGACGATGCCGCCGTCACAATCGCCGATCTCGCCGTTGACGAAACTTGCAGCATCTGATGCAAAAAACAAGATCATTTGGGCAATTTCAACAGGTTCAGCAGCCCTTCCAAGTGGGATCATACCGATAACTTTAGCATTTTTCTCTGGGTCATCAGAAAGACTTTTAGTCATGGGCGTATGAGTAAAAGAAGGACAGACGGCGTTACAGTTGATGTGATATTTTCCACCTTCTTTAGCAATAGCCTTAGTAAGACCATTTACACCGGCTTTGCTTGAAGCATAGGCCGCTGTTCCAAGCAATCCACCGCCGATCTTGCCGGCAACACTTGATACATTGGTTATACGTCCTCCACCGTTTTCAACAAAGTATGGGAAAATGGCGCTACAAGCAGTAAAGGTACCCGTCAAATTGATGCGGATCGTCCTTTCCCACTCCTCATCTGTAATTTCCATAAACGGTTTTTTAGAGATGATACCAGCACAGTTGACAAGACCTGTGACATGGTCATTCTCTTTTAAGATCTCAGCCATGACTTCACGAATATTTTTGTGATCTCCAAGATCCATCTTATAAAAACAAGCATTGCCTAATTCTTCGGCACAAGCCTTGCCAGTTTCTTCGTTAATATCGCAAATAATGACCTTACCGCCACCCTCGACTATACCTTTTGCAACTTCCTTGCCAATGCCTTGTCCGGCACCTGTAACAATTACAGTTCTATCTTTGAAATCAAACATCTTCAAATCCTCCTTGTTAATTTCTGAACAAATTATAGTTATTAAAGGAGCTTGTGAAAATGTTACCATATACCGAAATTTTATGTTATTATTGTGCTCGTAGCACAGGAGGAACTATGACCAAAGTAGATCTGCAATCTTTGATCAAAGATGTTTTGAAAGGCATTGACTTTAAAGACCTGGTTGAAAAATGCGCAATATATCTCTCTAATCCCCTGGCCGTTTTAGATAATAGCTGTCACATCGTCGCCTCTTCAAAAACTGTATCTTCTAAAGACAGCATTTGGAAAGACGCAACTAAAAGAGGTTATATAACTGTCGAATTCAGTGCAACACTCGATAACTGGAACGAAGTAGTTGGAAAAGATAAAAAATATTTTGATGTCACTAAGATCTCTGATAAAAGAAGGCGCTTTATCAAGCTGCGCTATAATGGAAATGATGTAGGCTATTTAAATATATTAGAAGACAAGCACCCCCTTGAAGATATGGCTTTAGAAGAATACCTGGATATTGCAGATCTTCTTACAAAGGAGCTGGTTTTTGAATTTCAGGAAGAAAAAATCAGCGCCTCCAGCATCAAAGAAGAACAAATCATTTTAGATCTCGCCCAAGGGCGTTTTATCGACCGAACTCATTTTCTTTCGCAGATTTTTCGCACCAGGCTTGATGGTCAGCACTTATTTCATGTCGGACTCATCAACTTTACCCACTATGTGTCATATAATGCTGGCAAAGATACGATCAGCGACTCTCTAAAAACGCTTATCCCTGAAAGTTTCTTAATTTTTCGCGACAAGCGTCTATTAGTTCTTATGACCACGCCTATTTCTGATCGCTCGCTTTTGATTAGTGATTTTTTAAAAGAATATGATCTCTATTTTGCCCTGAGCGATGGTTTTTATGATCTTTATAACTTAAATAGATATATTAAGGAAGCCGATGCCGCCTTAAGACTCAAAGATCTATGTTTCAATAAAAAACGCATAATCAATTATGACGATGTCAAGCCCTACCACCTCTTAGAATCTCTTGGCCAGGAAGATCTTTTAGAGTATTGTGACCACCGGGTGATCTTATTAAATGAATATGATAAGAACCATCACTCTGAACTCGTCGAAACCTTATACACCTATC
>CALUVF010000086.1 GCA_944324155.1 uncultured Erysipelotrichaceae bacterium
TAGAGTGAAGAAGTACTCAAGAGGCCGAAGAGGTGCCCCTGCTAAGGGCATAGGTCGGGAAACCGGCGCGAGGGTTCAAATCCCTCCTTCTTCGCCATAAAGTTGGTCCGGTGGTGTAGCGGTTAACATGCCTCCCTGTCACGGAGGAGATCGCGGGTTCGATTCCCGTCCGGACCGCCATCAGAGATATGCAGATGTAGTTCAATGGTAGAACGCGACCTTGCCAAGGTCGACACGAGGGTTCGATTCCCTTCATCTGCTCCATGTATCAGTTAAGCCCTTTGAAAAAAGGGTTTTTATATTAAATATTTTCAAATTTTTCCACCAAAAAACCCGCTTAATCGCGGGCTTCTTGATGTTGTTTATTAGCTTTGATGACCTTAAGACGCGAGAAATCTTCTCTTTCTTTTTCTTCCAGGGCATCAGTTATAAATTTAACTGTATACTCAAAGTTGGGAATGACGATATTCTTAAGGGCATTGGCTCTTTTTTGAGTCTTGCGGATCGCATTGGCCAAACGGTATACGCTGTTGTCAACTTCCGCTAAGACCATGGTGAGTTCTTTGACCTTTTGGAATTGAATGAAGGCCTCATCGACCCGAGAGTTCGTCCCTTCAAGACCATATTCGATCTTAGTGTCCTGTTTTTTGTAGATGACCGTCGGTACTTCTACGCCCATGACACTGCGATAGGTCAAGCGCACGGTATCATCTACTTTGACCTGTGAGGCGATATTTGAGATGACACCGGTCGAGATATTGGCTTGTTGAAGATAATAGTAGCCTAAGGCGTAAGCATCAGTAATTTCGCTACGCATCAGCTTTACCTTATCCACCAAAAGCATCATCTCTCGTATTAGAATATTGCGCTTGCGGTCCATTAGATCAAAGCCAGTCTTAGCTAAGGCCAAAGATTTCTTCGCTTGTAAGAGATTGCCTTTCGTGGCAAAGATCTGTTTTGACTCCATAACTATTCTCCCTTAAGAGCCAGTTCGATCGTATGTCGAGCGTGTTCGGGATCGTAATTAGCCTTGATGAGCTCGCCGTCTAAACGATCTAGTTCGCTCTTTGGCAAGGTCGAAAGCAAGGCCCAACCCAGGTTAAGGGTCTCATTGACCGAACGCTTGGCACTAAAGCCCTGTCCGATAAAGACGCTTTCAAAGAGTTTTCCGAATTCGATATAGCGTTTGTCAGTATCCGACAATTCATCTTCACCGATAACACTGGCCAAAGATCTGGCGTCGACGACCTTGGCGTATGAAGCAAACAGCTGGTTGGCGACATCTTGGTGATCTTTTCTGGTATAACCCTCACCAATGCCGTCTTTCATAAGACGTGAAAGCGACGAAAGTGGGCTGATTGGCGGGTAGATGCCGTTTAGATGCATACTGCGATCAAGAACGATCTGACCCTCGGTAATATAACCGGTTAAGTCCGGTACGGGGTTAGTAATATCATCGTTAGGCATCGTTAAGATCGGGATCTGGGTAACTGATCCCTTGCCGCCCTTGATGATACCGGCACGCTCATAGATCGTTGCCAAGTCTGAATACAGATAGCCAGGATAACCCTTTCTTCCTGGGATCTCACCCTTGGAAGAAGAGAATTCACGCAAGGCCTCGCAATATGAGGTCATATCGGTCAAGATGACTAAAACGTGCATGCCACATTCATATGCCAAATATTCCGCTGTAGTCAAAGCGCAATGCGGGGTGACGATTCTTTCAATGATCGTGTCATTTGATAAGTTTACAAACATGCAGACCTTCTCCATGACCCCAGTCTCTTCAAAGGACTTCTTGAAGAAGTCGGCGACGTCATTTTTAACGCCCATCGCACCAAAGACGATGGCGAAGTTATCGGCATCATCACCCGAAAGCTGGGCTTGACGAACGATCTGAACCGCCAATTTGTCATGTGGAAGACCTGATCCTGAAAAGATCGGAAGCTTTTGACCACGTATGAGGGTGTTAAGACCATCGATCGCGCTGATACCGGTTGAAATATAGTTTTTAGGATATTCACGTGCAACGGGATTTAAAGGCTTACCGTTGATATCAGCAAACTTTTCAGCATATACCGGACCCAGACCGTCGATCGGACGTCCGGAGCCTGAGAAGGTACGCCCTAAAACTTCTTTAGAGAGCGCGATCTCCATCGGATGACCTAAAAGTTTAGTCTTGGAATTGGTCTTGGAAAGTCCCAAGACACCTTCGAAGACCTGGACGATAACGGTATCGCCTTCGATCTGGACGACCCGGCCGTTACGAATGCTGCCATCGCTTAAAGCGATCTGTACCATTTCTTCATTGGAGACATCTTCGACATTGCGATAAACGACCAAAGAGCCATTAACTTCACTTAAACCTAATATTTGTTTTGCCATGTGTCTCCTTTCTATTCAATACTCGCTAAGGCGGTATCGATCTTATCAAAATAAGTATCTAGTAGTGCGATGTTGTTGTTGGGGATATCGTATTTGATCTTGATGAGATCTTCAAAGATCCCTGTTTTTTGAATCAAAGATACCGGAATATGCTTGGCCACTAACTTCTTGCTTTGGGCATAGAGGTAAGAGATGACTTTGAGCATCTTGTATTGTTTTTCCATCGGCACATAGGTGTCATCGGGGTGGAAGGCATTTTGTTGCAAGAAACCGACACGCACTACTCTAGCGATCTCAAGCGTCAATTTCTGATCTTCAGGAAGGACATCGGCCCCGATCAATTTGACGATCTCATTAAGTTCGGTCTCATCATGTAAGATCGCAACCATCTCGCTTCTTAATTTAGAATAATCATGAGCGATATTTTGATAGTACCAATCACTAAGATCGTCCATGTATTCACTATAAGATTCATTCCAGTTCACGGCCGGATAGTGACGAGCATAGGCCAAAGACTTATCTAATGCCCAGAACGATCTGACGAAACGCTTGGTGTTTTGAGTTACCGGTTCTGAGAAGTCGCCACCTTGAGGCGAAACGGCCCCAATGATCGTAACGGACCCTTCAGTATCATTCAGGGTCTTGACATAACCAGCGCGTTCATAGAATTGGGCGATACGCGATGGAAGATAGGCTGGGAAGCCTTCTTCGGCTGGCATTTCTTCTAGACGCCCTGAGATCTCTCTTAAAGCCTCGGCCCAACGAGAAGTCGAGTCAGCCATGATCGCTACATGATAGCCCATATCGCGATAATATTCTGCCAAAGTAATGCCGGTGTAGATCGAAGCTTCACGCGCTGCGACTGGCATGTTGGAAGTGTTGGCGATAAGAGTCGTGCGGTCTAATAAGAGATTGCCCGTCTTGGGGTCGACAAGGCTTGAAAATTCTTCGAGAACCTGCGTCATCTCATTACCGCGCTCTCCACATCCGACATAGACGATAATATCGGCGTCACACCATTTGGCGATCTGGTGCTGAAGCATCGTCTTACCAGCACCAAAGCCTCCTGGCACAGCAGCTGCCCCACCCTTGGCGATCGGGAAGGTCGTGTCGATAACTCTTTGCCCGGTGATCAAGGGAATCGAGATCATCTCTCTTTCCTTGATCGGACGAGGAGTTTTGATCGGCCATTTTTGGCTTAGGGCAATATCGTGGACAACACCGGTTTCATCTTTAACTTTTAATAAAGTTTCAAAAGCCGTATAGGCACCATCGCCCTTGGCTTCGATGACCTCACCATTAACTTGTGGTGGGATCATGGAGCGGTGTTCGATCAAAGGAGTTTCCGGGCAAGTTGCAAAGATCTCGCCGCCTTTGACCTTATCTCCCTCTTTTTTAAGGATCTTGGTCTCCCACTTCTTCTCACTGTCTAAAGCTGTTAGGCTCTGACCTTCGGAAATAAAAGCACCGTCGATCTCTAATAATTTATTTAAAGGTCTCTCGATCCCATCAAAGATGTTGGTCAAGATGCCAGGTCCCAAAGTAGCCGATAGAAGCATGCCCGATCCTTCGACTGGTTCACCGGGTTTTAGACCGGTGGTCGATTCATAGACCTGGATCGTCGTGCGCGCATCAGTAATGCCGATAACTTCGCCCATCAGGCGCTTATGCCCGACATAGACCTGTTCCATCATTGAAAAATCACTCGTATCTTTGACGGTTACGACCGGACCATTTATGGAATAGATAACATTTTCCATAAGACTTACCTCCTAAATCGTGAAGCCGGAATTATTCATGAACCATTCCGACGCTTCCGCAAAGCGGGTATCAAGACTGAAATCATATTCGACATAGGCACTCTCAGCGATGTATTTAACGCCGCCCAAGGCAAAGTGTCCTTCTTTTATCTCATCATTCCGCTTTAATTCTTTAAGAACTTCTCTTAAAATCTCTTCTTCTTCTTTTCTCACCAAGAAGTAACCATCATTTTCTTTGATGGTCTTGATGTTTTTTAAAAGATAGGCTTTATACTCATCAGTATTAGAGAAGTCTTTTAATTTAGCCTCAACTTCTTCTAACATTTCCCCCACGAGCTTTTGTCTAAGCTCCAAAAGGTCATGTTTGGTCTTTAATTTGGCTCTCGAGGCCTGCGTGATCGATAAGACCCGCAAGTCATTGAGCTCTTTTTCGAGGTAAGTTTCTTGTTCCTTGGCTAAACCTTCTTTAAACGATTTAATTTCTTCGTTGTGCAAAGAATCGATCTCGTCATTGATCTGTCCGATCACAAGATCAGCCTGTTCTTTGACATCTTCTTCAATCGCTTTTAAAATTTCGTTTTCCATCTATAATACCTCACTAAATCTTAATGCCAATCGCCTCTGAGATATATGAATCGATCGTCTCGCCGATATTGGCCGAGCCATGGCGGTCGGGTATCTCGACGATTAAAGGCGACTTCAACTCAAGTTTGTATTGCGATATGACATCAGGACAAAGGTTGACAATGATCGTTGTCATTAAAATTATGCCCATGTCGGGATCTTTGATCAGCTCGTCTAATTTTTTTAGGACGCTTTCGCGGTCGTGATAGACAACTGATTCGATACCAGCCAAGCGCATGCCCATTTGTGTATCGATGTTATCACTAATACAAAAAACCTTCATGCCTATCTCCTATAGCTGGTTGATGATAAGAATGGAGATAAGAAGACCATAGATGGCACAACCTTCACCCAAGGCAACGAAGATCATTGATTTACCGAAGTTATCAGGATTTTCGCTGAAGGCACCGATGGCGGCTGGAGCAGCGTTACCAACGGCGATACCAGCTGCTAAAGATGAACAACCTGTAGCTAAAGCAGCGGCAATAAAGCCAAGACCTTGAGCTAGCGTTCCATCGATTGAGGCAGTTGTAGTAGTAGTTTCTTCAGCAAAGACGCTGACGCCACTGACGACGAAAGCTAAAGTGAAAACACCAGCAAAAGTAGCGATTTGGGCAAATACTCTCTTTTTGACATTATCTTTCGTAATGCCCTTTTGCATTAAGAACATTGGTACAACGATAAATAGAACTGCGATAACAACTAATAGCATCTTAATCATTTTAAACTATCCTCCCGTTTATTCTAAAGATGTAAGTACTTCATATTTACGTCCTCCGCCATCGTAATAACGAGAGAACATTTCATAATATTCAAGACGCAAGCTTTGAATGCCTACGATTAAGCCTTCGAGGCCCATTACCAAGATATTTCCAAAGATCATGACGATGATGCTGCCGGCACCGCCGACCATACCCATCAAGACCGTCACAACCAACATTAATCCAGCGTGTGACAAGATGAAACCGCCGATACGAAGATATGACAGGGTGTTGGCGACATATTCAAGGGCCACGACGATCATTTCAAAGATCTGCTGCATGATAAAGGCACCCCAACCCTCTTCCGGCTTTAAATTCTTGCCGCTTAATAAATGTCCTAAGGGTTCTTCAAAGAAGAAACAGATAAAGGGCACGACAACTAACGGTAAGATGAAGGGCAAGCTCATGATGTTGCCTAAGCTGTTATTCAAGACAAGCATATTTAAGATCACGGCCACCACATAAGAGTAGAAGATGAAACCTGCTACCCCATTGGTTGAAAACAAGAGCTGTCCGAGATCTTTGCGGCGGATATTCTTGTACATGTTGATAAGCATCGAAATGAGCGTTAAAACCATACCGATCAAAACAGCCCCGATCAAAAGACGGGTGGTCCACTCGGCGTCCATGACTTCCACTAACTTGCCCTCAGTTCCAAACAAAGCTTGATGAACTGGTGTCAAAACTTCTTCATTTCCAAATACGGAACCATAGAGGAAACCAAAGATCATCGAGAAGACGCCGACTCTTCCCACGATGCCGATGAGCTTATTTTTATAATGTAAGACATCATAGAGGACAAAACCGCCGATCGCTAAGACAGCGCCCTGTCCCAAGTCTCCAAACATGATGCCAAAGATCAGGCAATAAGTAATGCCTAAGAAGATCGTGGGATCAAAGTCCTTATAGTCTGGAAGTGAATACATCTCCACAAACATCTCAAAGGGCTTAAAGAACCAATTGTTTTTAAGAAGCGTCGGGCACTTGACCCCCGCTTCTTCTGGTTCATCGACCTCGAATTTGACATCTAAGCCATTAAAGACCTTCTCATATTCACTGACCTTGGCCTCTGGCACAAAGCCGCCGATCAGATATTCATCGCCCTTTTGGATACAATAGTCATACAAGCGATAAATATTGTCATTCTTAAGACAGAAAGCGTAGATATCTTCTAGCTTTTCTTCGCAATCGGCCTTTACCTTTTTGACATCGATGTTAGGAATGCGGATCTCTTCTAGATATAAAGATAATAACAGCTTCCGAACTTCAGCAAAGAAAGTATTGGATGTCGCATAGACGACCCAATGGTATTGTGCGTTAGAATGCAAGATACAAAGATCAAACTTGCGGTCACGCAATAATTCAACTTTCTTGTAGCTCTCCAAAGGTAAACGTCCTAAACCAAAATTGATGTAGCGACAATCATGCAGCGCCTCAAAGCCACATTCGCTGAGCGCATCGAGGGCTTTTTGATCGTCACTTGTAAGTACGACATCTTCCCCGCAAGAAGACAACTCCAGCTTATTGGCGAGCTCTTTAGAAAAAGCTTCGATCTCTTCTAAGCTGTACGCATTTTCACTGGTCTTCTTCCTTCCAATCTCAAGACCGATGCCATGGGCCATGTTCTTGAAATTGTTGATGTAGTCGGAATAAACATTGTCTTCTGAGATCGTGCGCCCCTCTTCGTCTTGACGCAACATATCATCAGCGCTGATGGGGTCTAAGAGCTTGGAATCAAGGGCCCTTAGAAGCATCTCATCAAGGTTTTCCCGACTTGTCGATGTCTTTACAAATTTCATTTTCTGAATCGACATTTTATCCTCCCTAATATATCAGCATCCGTCGTATCTCTTCAGAAGATACGCGGTAGCGCACCCCCTCAATGATATCGACGATATTGTCGATCTCATTTTCCACAAGCCGCATATATGCCAATAGGACCGTATCCGGGTCATTGGCAAACATGATCTGGCGGTGGTTGAGGTTGTAGTTGATCATCTTGGTCGTATGTTCAATAAACAAGAAGCGCTCTTCTTTGACATAAGCCTTATAAGAGCTATTGATCAAACGCTCATAGATGTGTTCGGCGTCCATGCGCTCGATCATATCTTCGATATCTTTTTTCGAGAAGCGAAGATAGACAGGCGAAAGCATGGGCCCGATCTTTTCTTTTGGTGTGTTGAAATACTTTTTCAAACGATAGATCTTTGCGATGTTGTCAAGCTCGATCTGTGAATACAATAGATCGCGGATCGTTTTTTGACTCTTGGTATCGATACTCTCTTTTAAGGCCTTAAGGGTCTCTTCGTGATAGTAGCGATAGAGGTCCTGTTCTAGACCTACAAAGTCCATATCGCGGATATCACCTGAAGCATAATTCGCTAAGATATCATGATATGGTGTCTTAACTAAGGCTTCCACTAATTCATCAAAGCTTCTGACATTAGCTAATTCCTTTAGATCAAAACAGATCTCACTTTCGATCGTTGTCGGAAGTTTAGTAACGACGCTGCCGAAATCTCCCGCTACGATCGCTTGTGTGATGGCGATCAGAGTATTGACTTCAGATTGAGTGACGATCACTTTTTCAAAGCCTTCGCGATTAGAAGCGGAATAGCGCAAAATCTTGGCTACTTTCGCAATGTAGTCATTGCGGATGAGCGCCTCTAGTTGTCCGCGGTGCAAGGCCTTCTCGTTGACCCCATCAAGACATTGGGCATAATAAGTCTCGTTCTTGAGGTAGGTCGCGATCTCGCTGACGCTTTTCTTGTTGGCGAGGTTGATGTAGTCGCTCTCGCTCAGGCGTTTCGCAAACATGGCCTTGGCCTTGGTCGTCATGGCTCCCGAAGCCGCTTTAGACATAGCATCCCCCTTTCTTCTTGATAGGTTTTAATGAATACAACGCTCAAAGACTTCCTTGACCCACTTGTCTTTATTAGCGGCATAAGTGTCTTTGATGCGCTTAGCACCATCTTCAAAAGTTTTGGTGTTAACTAAAGCATCGGAAGCGATCTTGGCATCGAGTTCTTTCTTGGTCGCATCGACTTTTTCATAAACTTCGTCCCAAGTCTTCTTCTTAATGTCTTCTTTTTCTTTGGCAAGGGCCTTCAGGGCTTCGTTTTTCTTATCGTGAATATCAACGACGTCCTGCATGGTTTTCTGATCAAAGGCAATAAGTTCCTTGATGTCTTTAATTTCCATGTAGCCTTTCTCCTTTCTTAAAACCGGCATAATTATAGCAGAATTAGTGATAAGATTCACTACTTCTCGCGAAGTTCTTGCTTATTTAAATGAAGGCAATTTGTTTTGATAAAAAGCCTTTAGACCTCTTTCAAAATAATCGATATCTTTAAGCCCGGCCGTCTCAAAACACGAGTGCATCGCAAGTTGTGCTAAACCGATATCAACACTTTTTAAGGAGATCTGTGAATTTGAGATATTACCTAGGGTCGAGCCTCCTCTCATATCGCTGCGATTGGCGAAAAATTGATAAGGGACATCGGCCTTTTCAAGGATCGTCTTAAAGATTGCCATACTTTTGGCATCACTCGTATAAGCCTGGTTAGCATTTTGTTTAATGACGATACCCTCATTCATCAACGGACGATTTAAGCTGTCAGCCTTTTCTTCGTGGTTGGGGTGTAGGGCATGGGCATTGTCGCTTGACACCATAAAAGAGCGGGCCGCCACTTCATCAAGATCGAGGCCTAAAGCTTTCGCGATCCTTCTTAGATTGCTGCTTAAGAAGTTGCCCATGGCCCCCTGATATGTAAGCGAGCCCACTTCTTCGTTATCAAAAGCGACAAAGGCGTTTAAATCTTCGCTCTCACTTTCTAAAAATGCTTTAAAAGATAGATAAGCACACTCTAGATCATCGATATGATGTGAAGAAAAATATTCCCCGCCCTCATATACACAGGCCTTCATTCTTGGATATAGATATAGATCAAAATCAATTACTTCGCTCTTTGTTTTTTTGCTTAGATACTTCAAAAGATCGAATTCGCCATCAAAGTCAACAAGAGGCAAAAGATCGACCTGCGGATTAAATTTATAACCGTTGTTGGCCTCACGGTTCATGTGTATGGCAAGAGATGGTATCAGGCAGAAGTCTTCTTGAAGATCAAAGGCTGCTTCTTTTAGATCATCGCCTTCCTTATAGATCAAACGTCCCGCTAACGACAAAGGGCGATCAAACCAGGTGTAATAAAGCGGACCACCATATACTTCGGTATTTAAACGAAGGTAATTATTATTCTTTAAAACACAGTTGGGCTTTAATTTAAAACTTGGGCAATCATTGTGGCTTGCCACAATCTTAAAGGCTGCTTCATCAAGCTTTGATGGCACTTTAAAAGCCATGATACTGGAAAGATTTCGGACCACAAAATAGTTATGCCCCTTTTTTAATTCATAGCTCTTTGTTTCATCAAGCTCTTCAAAGCCAGCGTCCAATAACAATCTTTTAAATGAAGCACAGGCATTAAAAGCACTATGGTTATTACTTAAAAAATCTAATAGCTCTTGCATATCAAACTTCCTTTCAACAGACAACTATCATAGCACTTATAAGCCAAATAAAAAAGCACTATAAGTGACATTTATCCTGCCATTTATACTGCCAACTTGCTAAGTTTATACTGCCAAGACAAAGGAAAAAATAAAATATCTTTTTCAGATAATAAACAAACTTGAAGATATTTTGTGGAGAAAGTAACATGAAATATAGGCAAGAAAAAGAGGGGGTAGGAATTTGTTTTCATCTTTAAAGTTAAAAGCATCTAAATATCCTGTCAAACAAGATAATTTAAAATCTTTAAGACATTCTTCGATGAATTGCTTATGATATAAGGGATGCCTATAGCGACTATTTATGCCAAGAGATGCCTATTCAGTTGAATGATGTGGCATAGCCAAATGATCTATATTGATAGGTCATTTTTTTGATATATAGCCATCTAAAAGCAGAAAAAACTAAAACAGATAATTTTTACAGATTTTTAACACTAATGCAACACGATTCAGCTCTCTTTATCTTGAAAAGTAACACGGGGGGGTTATTATTTAAGAGACAAAAGGAGATAAAAGCAGAATGAAAAAGTTTTTTGCAATTCTAGTATCAGCCTTAATGGTGTTTACGATGATGACACCGGTCATGGCTGAGGAAAATGTATATCAGGTTAGTAACGAAACATACAGTACAATGCAAGAAGCAGTAGATGCTTGTCAAACTGATGTAGAGTGTACTATTCTTGTCAAAAGTAGCAAAGTATTAAACGACGATGAATACGCTATAATTACAAGTGGAAAGGATATAACGTTAGATCTAAACGGAAATACCTTGTCTATAAGTTCAAATTACGCTACTGTCAACGGATCAAAATCAAGATTTTTAACAGTAGAAAGTGGAGCAAAATTAACAATTATCGGCAACGGAAAATTAGATTTTTCTTTAGCAGGAACTTCTGCTTTTGGAGCATTGGATAACTATGGAACTTTGTATTTGAACGGCATTACATATGTTGGAAATACGGAAGCTAATACAATAGCTTTTCCAAATAGAAGTGGAGCGACAATGGTTGTTGAAAACGCGACGATAATTGGTAACACAACCTCAATCAGAAATTTCAACGGGGCTAATTTAACAATAAATGATGGCTATTTTTATAGTCCTTGGTATCCTGCTTTAGATAACGATGGTTATGCCGTTATTAATGGAGGAACTTTTGAAAATACATCGTGTTCTTCTTGTGATAATGCCCATTGGGGCTACACTATTAGAAGCGGATTCGATGGTAGTGATGAAAATACAGAGTTAATATTTAATGATGGCGAAGTGATTGGCGTACAAGGCGCTATATCTATTAATAACGGAAAAGCAACTATCAATGACGGTGAATTTAAAACTGTCGCATGTGAAAACCATCCGCAGGGAGAAACTTCCTTTTATGCGCTATATGTCGCAGGCGAATTTGGGAAAGTGAAAGTAGAAGTTAATGGCGGTAATTTTGAAAGCTATTATAAATCTACTGTATTGGTAGGCAATATGAATGATGGAGGAGTTAAAGCAGAGTCTACATTAGTAATTAATGATGGTAGTTTTAGTATTAATCCAAAATCAAATTCTACCAACAAAGTAATAAATAGCGAAGCAAACGGAGATCCTTATATCGAGGGCGGTTCTTTCTCTGATGATTCTGCATACAATTACCTCTCCAGTAATGATCTAGCCTTAGCTAATGTAACACGGGGAAGTGATACTATTTATGTCGTAGGTTCTGACTCTATCCAACAAGCAGCCTCTAAGGCAAGTGAAGATACTGTAATTGAAATAAGTCAAGGTTCTGTTGGTCTCACTAAGGTCCCTGATGGTGTAACAGTATCTAATAAAGGTGATGGCGAAGTAACGGTAAATGGCACACCGGTAGCTAAGGATGAAGAAGTAGTAGCACATACTCATGATCTACAACATGTCTTAGCTAAACCAGCTACCTATGAAGCAGATGGTAATATCGAATACTGGTATTGCAATAAGTGCAAAAAATATTTTAATGATGAAGCTGCAACTAAAGAGATAGCTAAAGATGATATTACAATCGCTAAATTACAAGAAGAGAATAAACCAGAAGTAGAAGTACCAGATACCGCGGTTACTTATAACTACCTGATCGGTACTGGTATCTTAAGTGCTTGTGCTTTAACTGGTGTTGTTATCTTGAGGAAGAGGTATAGTAAATAAGATCATCTTTACCAATTGATGAATAAACAGGTGGATCCTTAGGGTGAAACCTGTTTTTTACTTGTCTAAACTAAATAATTTTAGTAAAATTTATTTAGTAAAAAAATATTACTAAAGGAGATAGAGATGTTTGTTGGTAGAGAAGAAGAATTAAATATCCTAAATAAAGTGCTTAAGAGTGCTAAGAATCAAAATATATTGATCTATGGAAGACGAAGGGTTGGCAAGACCGAACTGATAAGTGAAGTTATCAAAGATAAAAATGCGATCTATTTTGAGGCCTCCGAAGACATTGCCGCTAATGATATTGAACGCTTATCTCTATTGATCGGCGAATATTATAAGTTGCCACTATCTTTTAAGGACATTAGAGAGGCATTAGTTTTTTTATTTGAAAAAGGGATTCAAGAAGATCTTGTTTTTGTCATTGATGAATATCCCTATCTTAGAAATACGATCATCGGTCTTGACAGTATCATTCAAAATGTCATTGATGAATATCGTCATAAATCAAAGTTAAAATTGATCCTTTGTGGATCGTTTGTCGATGTAATGAAAAATATATTGGAATATGAAAATCCACTATATGGACGTTTTGAGACCATCGTCGATCTAAAACAGATGGATTATTACGACGCCAGCAAATTTTATATTAATTATAGTCCAGAAGATAAGATTGCCCTTTATAGTGTTTTTGGAGGTATTCCGTTTTATAACTCTTTGATAGATGAAGAGCAAAGCGTTGAAGAAAACATCATCAATTTATTATTGTCGTCATCATCGGTATTGTTTAAAGAGGCAGAAAACTATTTAAAACTGGAAGTTGCCAAGATCGCAAGCGCCAATGCTGTTTTTGATGTGGTGGCAACAGGTTCTAGTAAATTCAGCGACATTTTAAATAGATCACATTTACCATCCAGCGCAGCTCTATCTGATGTTTTATCAAAATTAAATAGTATGGAGATCATTAAAAAAGAAGCTCCGATCAATGATTTGAATAATCGCAAAAAGACTAAATATTACATAGATGATAATCTGACACTTTTTTATTACAGTTTTATTTATAGATACCGTTCACAATTAGCAGTGATGGATAAAAGAGCTTTCTATAAAAGATATGTAGAGAAAGAGTTATATACATCATATATTCCTAGGGTTTTTGAATCTATCTGCAAGCAATTCCTCATCAGAAAAAATAAGAGAGATGACTTGTTTACGCTTATAGGCAAATATTATTATGATGATCCAAAGACAAAGACCAATGGAGAGTTTGATGTCGTAACCGAGGATGAAAAGGGCTATGTTTTCTATGAGTGCAAATACATAGATAAAAAAATAGATGACAAAATGATAGAAAACGAAATCAAACAGGTTGTAAATACGGGTTTAAATTGTTATAAGTATGGCTTCTTCTCTAAGTCAGGCTATGCCCTAAAAACAGTATCTGATAATTTGATCCTTTATACTTTAGAAGATCTATTTAAACCTCTTTGACAAAGATATAAGAACTGGGAATGATGATTTTCTCAGTTTTTAGATGCAAATTTATGATTTTCAACACGATTCAGCTCTCTTTATCTTGAAAAGTAACACGGGGGGATTATTATTTAAGAGAGAAAAGGAGATAAAAGCAGAATGAAAAAGTTTTTTGCGATTCTAGTATCAGCCTTAATGGTGTATACGATGATGACACCGGTCATGGCTGAGGGAACTGATACTATTGTTTCTAATGAAGAGCAGTTTGTTAATGCAATCAATGACCCAACGGTAAGCTCAATTGTTTTGAACGAAGACTTTACTTTAAACACAATGGTGACTATTGATAAAGATCTTGTTATTAATTTTAATGGAAAAACAATTACTTATGATGCCGCGGAAAAGGGAGATGATATTCCGGCTGGAATAATTGATATAACAGGTGATTCAAATGTTATATTTACCGGAA
The DNA here is from genome assembly GCA_944324155.1 of uncultured Erysipelotrichaceae bacterium. Taxonomy (GTDB): domain Bacteria; phylum Bacillota_I; class Bacilli_A; order Erysipelotrichales; family Erysipelotrichaceae; genus JAHHTG01. The sequence goes on from CALUVF010000086.1 coordinate 14,215, forward strand.
ATGGAAAAATCACATACAACAAAGATTCTGATGGCGGATATATGAATTCCGATAGCACGGGATATTGCATTAGATTAAATAAGGATGCAGTTTTAACAATTAAAGACGGAACATATGATTCTGGATTAACCTGTGTCCAAGTCGATAATAATGCTAAATGTATTATTATAGGTGGATTTTTTAGAGCTGATATTCAATATGATGGAAGATATTGGCTATTAAATAAAATAGATAACTCGTCTTCAGTTTTTGAAATCTATGGTGGAACTTTTGAAAATTTTGATCCATCAGCAAGTGAAACCGAAAACCCAGAACAAAACTTCCTAGGCGAAGGAGCAACTGTTATTAAAGAAGGCAGTAATTATATCGTTAGCCACGAACATAACCAAGAAATTGTCTTGGCGGGAAAAAATGCAACCTGTACCGAAACTGGTTTGACCGAAGGAAAGCTATGTTCTATTTGCGGAATTATAACCATAGAACAAGAAATTATTCCTGCCTTAGGCCATACCTTTGTCGATGGAATATGTACAGTTTGTGGTGCAAAAGATCCCGATTATGTTGAACCAGTCAAGGAGCCAGAGGTAATCCTACCTGAAGTCGATCCTTCTCAACCCAGTAAAGAAATTAGTGTTGGTATTACAAGTGAAACAGCTAAGGAAGATTTAGCTAATGATGTCGCAAATATCGTTAATGATATCGAAAATGGGAATACTATTGACCAAGATGAGATGTCAAGTGAGACCCTAACTGCTTTAAAAGAAGAAATAGCCAATGAATCAGTGATCAATACGGAAGTAATAGTTACTACTTTAAAAGAAGAAGACGTGCCGGAAAGCGATATGGAAGCTATCACTAAGGCCTTAGGCAATAAAAAGGTCGCTTCTTATTTAGATATCAATATCTTACTTACGGCAGTAAGAAAAGATGGAGAAACTATTGAACTGGGCAATCTTAATCGACTAGATAAACCAATGACCTTCACGATCGTCATCCCTGAAGATCTAAAGGCAGAAGGCCGCACTTATAGTATGATCAGAGTTCATAATGGTGAAACCACAACTCTAGCAACCACTCAAAACAAAGACGGCAGCTTATCGTTCACTACTGACCGCTTCTCTACTTATGCCTTAACCTATACTGATGCTAAACCAGAAGTAGAAGTACCAGATACCGCCGTTACTTATAACTACCTGATCGGTACTGGTATCTTAACTGCTTGTGCTTTAACTGGTGTTGTTATCTTGAGGAAGAGATATAGTAAATAAGATCATCTTTACCAATTGATGAATAAACAGGTGGATCCTTAGGGTGAAACCTGTTTTTATTAGAAGATAGTGCTTACTTTTATGCTTGATTTGTGCTAAAACCTTTCAGGTATGAGTAAAACTAGTGATAAGATGGCTACTTGGCCAATAGGTAAATTATTGTTTTCAATGGGTCTTCCTGCTGTTTTCTCGATGCTGATACAGGCCCTTTACAACATTATCGATACCATCTTTATTTCGCAATATTCACAAGATGCGATG
>CALUVF010000087.1 GCA_944324155.1 uncultured Erysipelotrichaceae bacterium
ATATTTTTCTGATATTTCGATGATCCTTTGCATCTCTTGTTCAGTGAAGGGGCGGTTGATTATATTTTTGCCCTTATAATATACATCTGAGCCAAGCGAGCAGATATAACCATCATACTCAATGCCATTATCAAGTTTTGCATTCATATAGGCACGTCCTGAACAGATGAAAAGTTCATTCTCTTTTTTAAGTTCTTCTAAACACCTTTGGGTACTTTCAGGTATGCAGGCATGGGAGTGGTCGATGATCGTTCCATCGACATCTAGAAAAATATACTTCATAAACACCTCACTTTAGAAATGATATTAGCACAAAACATCCTTCTTAAACCTTAAAAATATGTCGATAAGTTGTTGATTATTTTAGATAAACAGGGCATTTTTTAAAACTTATCAACACTAATTCACAATTCAACTTCAATATTTATCAACACCCTGTTAATTGTGTGGATAAGTTTAAAAACTTCGATAAATAAAGGGTTTCTCATATGTTTTTAGATGTTGTTTTATGTGGATAAGTTCAGTTTTATCAACACTATCAACAATATTTTGGAATGTGGATAACTTATCAACTAATTATCCACAATTTTATTTTGTTGATAAGTGTGGATAAGTTAGATTTAACCTTTATTTAAAGTAGATTTTAATAGGATGTCTTTTGTGGAAGAATCAAAAAAGAGCGATTTTTCTCTAGTAAAGTAGAGATAGAGCTCCTATAATTAGGCATGCATACAGGTTAAAGTTATGATTTCAAATGAATTTTACTTACGGAATATATGGGATCGGACCGTCCAAATCATTATCGAAAACCATATGATCCCTTATGAAACCACTAAGACCATTCAAAGCGACAGCAAGCTCATCAAATTATCTGATGAAGAAGCGGTCGTTCTTTGTGATCTTTTTATAAATCAGGTCGTTATCTCACAATCCATCGCACAATTCGAAGAGGCTTTAAAGGAAGTTATTGGTCATCAGATTCCTATACGGATCGTTTTAAAGTCGGAATACGAAGAAGAGAATAATGACAACAACGAACTGCGCAACAAAGGTTATGTAACCACTAAATTAGATCCGCGTTTTACTTTTGAAAGTTTCGTGGTCGGGCGATCTAATATCCAATCACAGGTCTCAGCCTTAGCAGTTGCTTCTCGACCTGGCACAACTTATAATCCTTTATTTATATATGGTAATTCCGGACTTGGTAAGACCCACTTATTAAATGCGATCGCCAATCGCATCATCGAAAATATGCCTGATTATAAGATCGGTCTTATTTCGGGTTTGGACTTTGTCGAAGGGGTGGCCTCTTCTATTAAAAACGGCCTGATCGATGAATTTAAGAAGGAATTTTATAATCTCGATGTCTTGTTAGTAGATGATATTCAGTTTATCGCCGGTAAAGAAAAGACTCATGAGGTATTCTTCTCGATCTTTAACGAGCTTGTCAATAACCGCAAACAAGTCGTTCTTACAAGCGATCGCATGCCCAAGGATATCAAAGGTTTAGAAGAAAGGATCATCTCAAGATTTAATCAAGGCTTAAATGTTAATATCGAGGCTCCGGAATACGAGACAAGCTTAAATATCCTCAAAAGAAAACTTGAAGGTAACCAGACTTCGGTTGATGATGAGGTTTTATCTTATATCGCCACCAACTTCTCGCAAGATGTGCGTCAATTAGAGGGTGCCTTAAATCGTCTTTTGTTTTATACAATCACTTTCTCACCAGTCGATCACATCACGATCAAAGAAGCTTATGAGGCCTTTAAAGATCAAATACCAGCCTCTAGAAGCAATGAATTAAACGTCGATCTTATTAAAAAAGTGGTCTGCGATTACTATGGAGTATCAAAATCTCAATTAAATTCTAAGATCCGTACCAAAAACATCGCCATACCAAGGCAGATCGCCATGTACTTATCAAGAAAACTATTAGATCTTTCCTATAAAGACATCGGTTATTCCTTTGGCAAAAGAGATCACTCGACCGTCATCAGCGCTTGCGATAAGGTTGAAGACAGAGCCAAAAAAGATCCCTTATTCGCAACAACTTTAAATGATATTGAGGTGCATATCAAAAATTAGTCACATTTCATCACCTTTTATCCACACCAAAAAAATACATTATTAAGCCTATAATAAAGGGATTTCTAGACTTATCCACTTATCCACATGCTTAATAATAATAAAGTATATAAATAAACAAATAAAAAGGAGGCCTTCTTTAATGCAATTCATTATCAACTCATCGATCCTTCTGGAAACACTCAACATCGCAAATAAAGCTATCTCAAGTGCTTCGCCGATTCCATCTTTATTAGGCATCTATATCGAAGCGTTCGACAACAAGTTGACCGTCATAACTTCTAATGAAAAGATATCCATTAAAACTTATGTGGAGTCCGAAGCCGGATTAGAAATTAAAGAAAACGGGCGTTTGCTGATTATAGCTAATTATCTCAACGAGATCGTCCGCAAAATCGGTGGAAAGGAGATCAAATTTGAAACGATCGATGGAACTCTGACTTCTATCTCATCACAACAGGCTGAGTTTAAGATCAATGGTCTAAATCCTGATGATTATCCTGCAATCGACTTTGATGCCCATAGCAATTTTGAAAAGGTTTCGGTAAAAACTTTAAATAATTTGGCCAGGGCCACTTCGTTTGCTACCAGTGATAAAGAGACAAGACCAGCCCTTTGCGGAGTCAATCTAAAATATAGTGATGAGATCCTATTGGCTACCGGTACTGATTCTTATCGCCTGGCACAAGTCAAGATTCCTTTTAAATCACCCATTCCTTTTAATGTAACTGTTCCAACCAAAGCTCTTAGCGATCTAAGTTCGGTCTTTGATGAAAACGATGATGTGAAGATGGCGATCGAAAATAATCGTATGCTTTTTAAAAATGATAAGACACTTATGATCGCTCGCCTTATTGAAGATGCCTATCCTGAAACTAAACAACTTATCCCTGATAGCTTCACACAGATCTTAAAAGTTGATCGCGTTCTTTTAAGATCAGCAGTCGATCGTGCCGCTTTGATCAATGCCGAAGGAAAGAATGTTGTAAGACTTGAGATAACTAACGAGCAGATTCGCATTACTTCTTTATCAAGACAGATCGGCTCTTCTTTAGAAAGTTTAAAAACAGTCAGCTACGAGGGCGATCCCTTAGTGATATCATGCAGTGGTAAATATTTATATGATGCTTTAGGGGCTTTGCAGAGTGAGAATGTCGTCTTATATTTTAGAGGTGAACTAAAACCGATCATCATTAAAAATGAAGATGATGAATCAGTTGTCCAACTCATATCGCCGGTACGATCTTACGAATAATAAAAGATAAAGGTGTGAAAAATACTTGTGATTATCAAATCAAGTCTTACACACCTTTTTATATGGTATAGATTCCTATAACATCATTGAATTTTTGAAATATTCACTAACTATCAAAATTCATCGTCGCTTATCAATAAGAGATGAAAATAAAACTTATTGACTGCCTTATGATACAATGAACAGGTAATAAAAAAGCTCAAATAAGCATACTTCCATAGATAAAAATTTTGCTTACCTTAAAGCTAATGGATATTTAAAACGCATTGGATCAAATAAAAGCGGATATTGGCAAGTTATAGGTGAATAAAGATTATGAATAGAGAAGAAATCAACAAAGCATATCAGGAATTATTGATAAAA
>CALUVF010000088.1 GCA_944324155.1 uncultured Erysipelotrichaceae bacterium
AGAAAATGCCAATATCCATCGCGGGGACTACGATCTCTCTTTTGAGGTTTCCGATGAGTATGAAAAGGCCCGCAAGACTTGCGCCAAGTTTTTAAATGCCCAAAGATGGGAGGAGATCGTCTTTACAAACGGTGCCTCCAGTTCTTTAAATCTCGTAGCCTATGGTTATGGACAGAAATTTTTAAAAGAAGGCGATGTTATCTTGTCGACCGAAGCCGAGCATGCCTCAAATATCTTGCCCTGGTTCAAGGTGGCCGAAGTCACCGGTGCCAAGATCGAATATATCCCTTTGAATCATGATGGGACTTTTGAGATCGACAATTTTAAAAAGGCCATGCATGAAGGTGTTAAGGTCGTTACCTTAGCTCATGTCTCAAATGTTTTGGGCTATGTGATGCCGATCAAAGAGATCACTAAGATCGCTCATGAATACGGGGCGATCGTCGTCGTTGACGGAGCCCAAAGTGTCCCGCACATCAAAACTGATGTAAGAGATCTCGATATCGATTATTTATGTTTCAGTTCCCATAAGATGCTTGGACCAAGCGGCGTTGGAGTTTTATATGGCAAATATGAGCTTTTAGATAAGATGGATCCCTTTATGTTAGGCGGGGGCTCTAATGCCCGTTTTGATATTTGCGGCAATATCCTTTTAAAGAATCCGCCCTTTAAGTTTGAGGCCGGTACCCCTTGTGTCGAAGGCGTCTTAGGCTTTAAGGCGGCTCTAGAGTATTTGATGGAGCTGGGCATGGATAACGTTCAAAAATATGGACATGATCTTCACGATTACTTTTTAAAACGCATGTCAGAGCTTGATAATGTCGAAGTCTATAATCCCAAATCTGAGACCTCAATCGTCACCTTTAATGTCAAAGGGATCTTTGCCCAGGATGCGGCGGCTTATCTCAATAAGATGGGCATTGCTTGCCGAAGTGGCAATCACTGCGCCAAGATCCTGCTTAATGTTATCGGGGTATCAGAGACGATCCGCGCCTCGGTTTATCTTTATAACACCAAAGAAGAAGTCGATTATCTCATCGATGTCTTAAAAGATATTACGATCGAAAAATGTATAGGAGCTTCGATATGATGGACGAGAATTTAAAAAGAGCGATTATCTTAGATCATTATCAGCACCCCCACAATAAGGGTCTTTTAGATGATGAAAGCTATAAGAAAAAACATATGGCGGCCGATTCTTGCATCGATGATATAACGGTCGCAATGAAGTTTGATGGTGAAGAGATCAAAGATGTGCGCTTTGATGGGCAAGCTTGTACGATCTCAACGTCTTCGACTTCGATCATGTCAGAACTTCTCAAGGGCAAAAAACTCGATGAGGCCTTACATATCATTGATGAATATTACAAGATGATTGATGAAAAGAGCTTTGATGTCGAACTTTTAGAAGAAGCCAATGCCTTTGATACGCTCTATAAACAAGCTAATCGCATTAATTGCGGGACGATCGGTATAAGAGCGATGGAAGATTTGATTAAGGAGCATCAAAATGAGCAATAACAACGCAGATATTATCAAAAGCCAAGATGAATATGCCTATGGTTTCAAAGATCCCGATGTCTCGATCTTTAAGACCCAGAAGGGTTTAAGTGAAGAGGTCGTCAAAGAGATCTCACGGATCAAAAAGGAGCCTGAGTGGATGCTGGATCTAAGACTTAAGGCCTATCATCAGTTTGTGAAAATGCCGCTTCCGGATTTTGGACCAGATCTTAGCGACATCGACTTTGATGACTTCACATACTACATCAAACCTTCTGACAAGGTTGAAAAGAATTGGGAAGAAGTTCCAGAAACGATCAAGAATACCTTTGACAAGCTCAAAATTCCTGAGGCTGAACAAAAGTTCCTGGCTGGCGTATCGACTCAATATGAAAGCGAAGTCGTCTACCATAACATGCTTAAAGAAGTCGAAGAGAAGGGGATCATCTTCTATGACACCGATACTGCTTTAAAACTCTATCCCGACCTTGTCAAGCAGTATTTTGGCAAATTGGTCTCTTATGCTGACAACAAGTTCGCTGCCTTAAATACAGCAGTCTGGTCTGGTGGTTCTTTTATCTATGTACCAAAAGGGGTCAAGCTAGACAAACCCTTACAGTCTTATTTCCGGATCAATTCCGAGCAGATGGGGCAATTTGAAAGGACCCTGATCATTGTGGAAGATGAGGCTGATCTACACTATGTCGAAGGCTGTACGGCCCCACGTTATTCCAAAGATTCCTTGCATGCCGCAATCGTTGAGATCTTTGTCGGGAAAAACGCCAAGTGTCGCTATTCGACTGTGCAAAACTGGTCAGATAATATCCTTAATCTAGTCACTAAGCGCAGTATCGTCAAAGAAAACGGTTTGATGGAATGGATCGATGGTAATGTCGGATCACACTTAAACATGAAGTATCCCTGTTGCGTTTTAAGTGAAGAGGGAGCTAAAGGTGTCTGTATCTCGATCGCTGTCGCAACAAAGAGCCAATTCCAGGACGCAGGTGCCAAAATGATTCATTTAGCACCCCACACTTCAAGCAATATCGTCTCTAAGTCTTTGTGTCGCTTAGGTGGCAAGGTTAACTATCGCGGTCTTGTAGAGATGGGCCCCAAGGCTAAAAATGCCAAAGCAAAGGTTGAGTGCGATACCCTCATTTTAGATAAGCTCTCTTCTAGCGATACGATCCCAACTAATATCGTTAAAAATAACACCGCGACGATCGAACACGAGGCCACGGTCTCCAAGATCTCAGAAGAACAGCTCTTTTATCTGATGTCGCGAGGTTTAAGCGAAGAAGATGCGACCCAAATGATCATTTTAGGTTTCATTGAACCCTTTACGCGTGAATTACCGATGGAATATGCCGTAGAACTCAATCAGCTATTAAAGATCAATATGGAGGGATCAATCGGTTGATCAAACTATATAAACCTAGTCTTAATGAATTAGATTTTCGCCGTGAGCTTTTAAAAGATCAAGCGACGATGGCCTTTAATCACGCTTATGGTGGTACCATCGATTTCAAAAATTATGATAGTTGGTATAAGAAATGGCACTTAAGCGATGATCAGCATTTTCATCGCTATATCAAGGTTGATGAGAACTTTATCGGTGAAGTGGCCTATTATCTAGAAGAAGGCAAGTGGATCATTTCGATCATTGTTAAAGATGAGTATCGAAGAAGAGGTTATGGCAAAAAGGCGATCCTTTTACTTTTAGAGGAATGCAAAAAACACGGAATTAAAGAAGTCTATGATATGATCGCTCCTGATAATCCCTCGATCAATTTATTCCTTGGTCTCGGTTTTAATATCATCGATCAAAATAGTGAGCTTACAATGATCAAAAAATACCTAGATTAGCCCGTCTATTTAAAAGTGATGTTAAACCTTAAAAGGGTGTTTCAATGATCATTTGATTTGACAAGCAGATAAAAATTACTATACTTAAGGAGTAAAAACTGTGAATAAGACATGCCTCTTATGACTTGTTTATAGCGAGATCTCGATGGTGGAAGCAGATCAATGAAGATAAGAGTGTTACTACTTAGGAGTTGCCCCTTGTAATGAGGTGGCCGTTAGCTTGCGTTAATAGTATGAGTAATAAGTTAAGGTGGGACCTCGCTAATGCGACCTTTGGTTTCACCTTTTATTTATTTTTAAAGGAGGTTTAAATGTTAAAGATCAAAGAAAATGAGCGTTTAGCTCTACTCAATCACTCTTGTGCCCATCTTTTGGCACAAGCCGTCTCGCATCTTTATCCGGGCGCAAAATTTTGGGTCGGTCCGGTAATCGATGAAGGCTTCTACTATGATATGGATTTAGGCGATAGGGTCATCAAAGAAGAAGATCTCCCAGCCATCGAAAAAGAGATGAAAAAGATTGCGAAAGATGGCAAGCGGATCATTCGCCATGAAATTTCTAAAGATGAAGCTTTAAATATGTTTAAAGATGATCCCTATAAGCTCGATCTTATCAATCAAATGGGCGATGATGTCAATATCTCTTGTTATACACAAGGGGATTTTACTGATCTATGCCGCGGACCGCATGTGGAAAGTGTAAAAGAATTGAAGTACTTTAAACTGTTGAAGGTCTCGGGTGCTTATTGGAAAAATGATGCCCACAACAAGATGCTTCAAAGGGTCTATGGCATATGTTTTGATACAAAAGAAGAGCTCGACGAGCACTTATATAAGCTCGAAGAAGCCAAGAAAAGTGATCACCGCAAGCTTGGCAAGGAATTAGGTATCTTTACACTTAGTGAATATGCACCAGGCTGCCCAATCTTTTTGCCAAATGGCATGATCTTAAGAAATATCTTAGAAAACTTCTGGTATGAGGAGCATACTAAAGAAGGTTATCAGTTTGTAAAGACACCGATCATGATGTCAAGAGAACTTTGGGAGACTTCGGGACACTGGGATCACTACCAAAACAATATGTATACAACACTTGTGGACGATCATGAATATGCGATCAAACCAATGAATTGCCCAGGTTCTTTAGTCGTCTATAAGTCAAGCTTACACTCTTATCGCGATCTGCCACTACGCATGGGAGAACTAGGTCTAGTGCACCGCAACGAAGCCAGCGGGGCTTTAAGCGGCTTATTTAGAGTACGTTCTTTTACGCAAGATGACGCCCATATCTTCTTAAGAGAAGATCAAACTGAAGAAGAGGTTATCCGTCTTATCAATTTCATTGACCGCTTCTATAAGATCTTCCATCTTGATTACACGATCGAACTTTCGACGCGTCCGGAAAAAGATTATATTGGCTCTTTAGAAACTTGGGATCGCGCGGAAAAGGCCTTAGCTGATGCTTGTCATCATGCAGGAAAAGAATTGAAAATCAACCCTGGGGACGGCGCCTTTTATGGGCCGAAACTCGACTTCCATATCTTTGACAATTTAGGAAGAGAGTGGCAATGCGCAACGATCCAACTTGATATGAATTTACCAGAGCGCTTTGATATCAACTATATCGACGAAAATGGCGAAAAGAAACGTCCTTTGATGTTGCATCGCGTAATCTTTGGATCAATTGAACGCTTTATGGGTATCTTGATCGAGCGCTATAAGGGCGTATTCCCCTTGTGGTTAGCGCCTGAGCAAGTGGTTATTATCCCAGTTCACCATGAAAATCATCGCGCTTATGCCAACGAGGTACTTGCCAGATTAAAAGAGGTCGGTTTAAGGGCCAGTGTTGACGCGCGCAATGAAAAGCTTGGCTATCGCATGCGCGAAGCTCAAACCAAGAAAATTCCATATGTCTTAGTCTTGGGCGATAGCGAAATGCAAAACAAGAGCGTCAACATCAGAAGACATGGCAAGAAGGACACCGAAATCTTGAGTCTTGAGGAATGTGTTAAGAAACTGCATCTTGAAGATACCAACAAGGACTATGTCGAAGATTAAAAGACGTCTGACCATCATATGGTTATTAGCACTTCTAATAATCATCGCTTTATGCATATATCTCTTGTTGATAGTGTAATTTAAAAAAGGGTGTGTAAAAGCCTTTGGTGAATAACTCACAGGTTTTACCACCTCTTTTTTGTCATAATCATTTTATGAAGAAAATATAAATGTTTAAAAAGCTAGCTATAAATTATCATCGTCCAAGCAATTGGAAATGCCTATGGCTTGTCATCGGTTTGATCGATCTAGTGCTCGTCCTATTTCAACTGATGAAAGGGGAAGCTTTTAATTTTAAACGGTTTATAATGTTGAGCGGTGAAATTGTATTTACGCTTGATTTTATATTTGCTGCTTTTAAAATATTGCCCGATTAAGGCAATATTTTTTGAATATAATCCAAGATACCAGCGATTTCTACATCTGTTTTTTCATTCGTGCGGCGATCCTTGACTTCGACTAAGCCGTCATTATATTTTTTCCCAATCGTGATCTGATAGGGGATACCAATGAGATCCATATCGTTAAATTTGACGCCTGCTCTTTCGTCACGATCATCTAAAAGGACATCAATTCCCGATTTTTCAAGATCGTTATGAAGTTTATTGGCAAATTCAGACTGTTCAAAAGATTTAGAATTGGTAGTAATGATCGCAAGCTCAAAGGGAGCGACGCTCAAAGGCCAAATGATCCCATGCTCATCATGGTTTTGTTCTACCAAAGCTGCCATGGTACGGCCTAGGCCAATACCATAAGAACCCATATAGACATATTCCGACTTGTTTTCTTCGTTTAGATAGGTCAGCTCAAGGGCTTTGGAATATTTAGTGCCAAGTTTAAAGGTGTTACCGATCTCGATGCCTTTGGTAAATGATAGAGGCTTGCCACACTTTGGACAGACGTCATTTTCATTGATCTGACGCAAATCAGCCATCTTCTCATATTTAAAATCTTTAAAATTGACATTGATGAGGTGATAATCACTCTTGTTGGCACCGACGATAAAGTTTGACATGTCCTTAAGGGCCAGATCGACATAGATCGGGCATTCTAGATGAATGGGTCCGGCGAAACCGACCTTGGCATGCGTTAAGGTCTCAACAGTTTCTTGATCTGCCAAAGCTACTTCAAAAGCTCCCAGAACCTTGGCTAATTTCGTTTCCGATAAATCATGATCACCTCTTAGCATGACGGCAACGTTTTGTCCATCACAGGTATAGATCAAAGTCTTGACGAATTTGCTTTCAGGAAGATCGAGATATTTGCACACATCAGCAATCTTTCCGGCGTTTGGCGTATATACTTCTTTAATTTCACGAGCTTCTTCGCTCTTATTTTCCTTGTTTGTACATTCCGCAACTTCAAGATTTGAAGTATAGCCACAATGGTCACAATAGACAACTGTATCTTCACCAATCGGAGTAATAGCTTGGAATTCTTCCGACAACAAGCCACCCATGACCCCAGTATCTGCTTTGACGATGCGATAATCAATGCCCATTTCATCAAAAGATTTCTTATAGGCTTCGAACATCTTTCGATAGGAACTGTCTAATCCTTCAAGATCGCGGTCAAAAGAATAGGCATCTTTCATGACAAATTCTTTGACCCTGATAAGACCAAAGCGCGCCCTGGGTTCATCGCGAAACTTCGTTTGAAACTGATAGAGGTTAAAGGGCATGTTTTTATAAGAGCGGATCATCATCTTGGCCGCTAAGGCAAATAATTCTTCATGGGTCGGTCCTAAGGCCATACCCTTGCCACCACGGTCTTTAAGACGGAAGATACTTTTTCCGAAGTTTTCTAATCTTCCAGATTTTTCATAATATTCTTCGGCGATCAAGGAGGGCATCTTGACTTCTTGAGCCCCAGCTTCTTCCATATTTTTTCTGATGATCGCCTCGATCTTATTTTGAACTTTTAAACCAAGTGGCAACATCATATAAACGCCCGCTGAAGTCTTTTTAATAAAACCGGCCTTGACCAAAAGATTTCCACTGATGGAATCTTCGTCTTTGGCATCTTCTCTTAAAGTATAAAAATATTTGTTTTTTAATTTCATTTTCTTTTCTCCAAACCTTTGAAATTATACAATATCGTCCTTTAAATGTCACTTAAATATCGCGCCTAAAGTGCTTGCCAAGGGCCTCCAAGCGTTCTTTTTTGACCTTCAGATCACTTTTGATAGCTTCAAGCCTTTTTTCATCAAAGTCTTTTTCAAAACGCTTGTTTAATTCTTTTTTAAAGTTATCGCGGGTTTTTTGATATTCTTTTTTGGCCTTAACATAGTCTTTTTTTAATCGCTCAGGGAGAGCTTTAAAATCCGGATAGGCAGTAAGGATCCTTCTTTCTAAAAGGCTGTGATCTTTAAGCAATAGACGGACTTGTCTAGATATCTCCTCGGTGTTGTCTTTGTCGCTTTGGTCGATCTGCTTTTTGACTAAAGACATCAAGAAATGAGAAACACTGTAATCGACGATCATTAATATGATGATCACAAGCGCGATGCTGTTTAAAAGATCAGCGTTTAGCGTATCGGCCCAATTAAAATAGTGTGGGGCGATAAAGCGCACGATGACAAGTGAAGCCAAGCCAAATAAGATCAGATTGCCGATCCAGATCCGGCCGTTTAGATTCATGGGCTTACTTGAATAATCCCACCAGCGGGCATGGAACATCTTTTCCATATAGTAGCTCGTGAAATATTCTAATGCTCCACATATGACAAACCCAGCCCAAAAAGTCTCGGCGATCGTTCCCTTTCTTCCAATGAGACCACCGACCAAGATCGTCACACCAACAACGCCCCAACCATAGATCGGGCAATAGGGTCCAATGAGAAAGCCACGGTTGATAAAGCGATGGTATTGGATATATTTGAGGCTGACTTCCATAATCCAACCTAATATTGCAAAGATAAAATATAATAAGACAAATTCTGAAAATAAACGCATATAACTGATAACTCCTTGTCACTTACTTTCATTATACTGATTTTAAAAAGAAAATGTTGTTTGATAATTGCCCTTTTGGAGGGCTTTTTGTATAATTACTAAAAAAATAAAGGAGAAAGTATGGCACAGTTTTTCAAGGAAACCTCACACACATTTAATGAGTATCTCTTAGTTCCAGGTTATTCCAGCTCGGATTGCATTCCTTCTAAGGTCGATCTATCAACCCCCTTAGTGCGTTTTAAAAAGGGCGAAAAATCCTCGATCGAACTAAAGATCCCGCTGACCAGTGCAATCATGCAGGCTGTTTCTGACGACCGCTTGGCGATCGCTTTAGCGAAAGAGGGTGGTATCTCTTTTATCTATGGCTCTCAAAGCATTGAAGATGAGGCTGATATGGTCCGTCGTGTCAAGAATCACAAGGCTGGTTTTGTCGTTTCAGATTCCAATATCCGTCCCAATCAAACGATCCGTGAACTTCTTGAATTGATCGCTAAGACCAATCATTCCACCGTGGCAGTTACTGAGGATGGCCTTCCTAATGGGAAACTGGTTGGAATCATCACTTCTCGCGATTATCGCTTGTCAAGAGTCGATCTAAATGATCCGGTCGAAAAATATATGACACCTTTTAAAGATCTGATCTGTGGCAGCATCAACGACGATCTGACGCGCTGCAACGATCTTATCTGGGAACATAAATTGAATTCTTTACCAATCTTAGATGAAAATAATAACTTAGCCTATCTCGTATTCCGTAAGGACTATGAATCGCACAAAGAATATCCTAACGAACTCAGCGATGGCCGCAAGCGCTTTTTGGTCGGCGCGGGGATCAATACGCGCGACTATGAGAAAAGGGTTCCAGCTTTAGTAGAGGCGGGAGTCGATGTCTTGTGCATCGATTCAAGCGAGGGCTATAGTGAATGGCAAGCCCGCACTCTGAAGTGGATCAAGGAAACCTATGGAGAGCGCGTTTATGTCGGTGCTGGAAATGTCGTCGATGCGGAAGGTTTTAGATTCTTGGCCGATCAGGGTGCTGACTTTGTCAAGATCGGAATCGGCGGCGGATCGATCTGTATTACAAGAGAAACGAAAGGTATCGGCCGTGGTCAGGCGACAGCGGTCATTGATGTCGCTAAGGCGCGCGATGAATACTTTAAAGAGACTGGCGTTTATGTGCCAATTTGTTCAGATGGTGGGATCGTCTTTGATTATCATATCGGCCTAGCCCTTGCGATGGGCGCTGACTTTGTGATGTTAGGACGCTATTTTGCCCGTTTTGAAGAGGCTCCTAACAATAAGGTCATGCTCAATGGCTCGTATTATAAGGAGTACTGGGGTGAGGGGTCTAATCGAGCCCGCAACTGGCAGCGCTATGACCTTGGCGGAGCGAGCCATCTGAGCTTTGAAGAGGGCGTCGATTCTTTCGTACCTTATGCCGGAGGCTTACATGATAATGTTACGATGACCTGTGCCAAGATTAAATCGACCATGTGCAATTGTGGGGCCTTAACGATCAAAGAATTCAGTGAAAAAGCTAAGCTTACACTGGTCTCAGCTACTTCGATCGTCGAGGGTGGTGCTCATGACGTCATCGTCAAAAACTCTAACACCAACACTAACTGATTTTTTCCGTATTTTTGAAATGGAGCTTGGCAACTTCATTTAAAGCCTTTATACCGTGCTTTTGAATGAAGTTTTGTGCACATTTGTCGACCGCTTCGCCAGCTCCTTTTTCAAATTCAATCTGATAAGTTTGGCTCATTTTGGCCAAACTTTTTAAAAAGGCATAGCGCGCGATGACACTTGAAGCGGCCACTGCTAAATAGCGGTCTTCCGCTTTAGTTTCAAACTGGACCAAGCGATAGACCTCTTTTTCGTCTTTTAGGTAGTTAAAGTAAAGATGAGGAGCGCAGAATTCATCGATCATGGCGATCTTTGGCACATCGTAGCCTTTGTGTAAGAGATTGATATAGGCCTTATTGTGCATCTTGGCCTTGATCATATTGAGATTGTTTTGCTTGTGGATCTCGTTATAGGTCTTATTGTCTAAAATAAGAAGGGAATGTTTAAGCTTTTTGATGAGGTGAGGGGCGATTTCTAATACTTTTTGATCATCTAATTTTTTGGAATCGGTGACTCCAAGCTCATAAAGCCAGGTGAAGTCTTCCTTTTCGACGATCGTTGCGCAAACGCACACCGGACCGAAGTAATCGCCCGTACCAACTTCATCCGAGCCTGCCATGCGCTCGTCTTTCTTTAAGAGCTTAGCGACAAACTCATGGGCCAAAGCACCGGTAAAAACCGCTTTTTGGCTGTAGTAAATATTGATCTGTAAGTCTTCTCCCTTATAGCGATAGGCGATATATTCGGCGGGGTCTTTTTCGATATAGTCTTTAAATTCTAAGAGGATCTTATTGATATCTTCTTTTGTCAATTTTAAACTTAGTGTGTTCATACGCGTTTATGTTATCATAGATAAAGGAGGTTTTGCTATGCATATCGACAGTTCCTTATTTTTGATTATCAATATTGCTGTGATCTTAATTTTTCTGATTACGATCCTTGTGGGTTATAAAAATGGTTTTCTCTATGGCGTCTTAAATATCGTTGCTTTTTTTGCTTCGGCCTTTATCGCTTGGGTCGTTGGGCCGGTTTTAGCAGATAGGATACCCTTATATAATAATTTCAATTCTTTAAGCGAAGTTGTAATTTATACCTTAGCTAACTTTGTCTTATGGATCCTGATCGTCTTTATCATTGTCCGGATCGTCTTATATGTCATCATGAAAGCTACCAAACTGGTTTCAAAATTACCTTTAATCGGATCTTTCAATAAGATCTTAGGAGCGCTATTAGGTGTAGTGGTCGGCTTTTTTTATACGATACTTTTAGCTACGCTTATCGCTTCGCCACTTTTTGATAACGGACAGGAAGTTATCGATAATACTCTTTTAAAACCCTTAAGTGATATTTCGGATAAACTGATTGTTAAACTTGGCGACATGATCGAT
Source organism: uncultured Erysipelotrichaceae bacterium (assembly GCA_944324155.1). GTDB lineage: Bacteria > Bacillota_I > Bacilli_A > Erysipelotrichales > Erysipelotrichaceae > JAHHTG01. Next base: position 11,392 of record CALUVF010000088.1, read on the forward strand.
CCTGAGGCCCTAGATATAGAAAAGGGAGAAGTATCAAGCAGTGATTCTTTAGATGAGCTGGCCCTTAAGATCGATGCTCAAGATCTTGATATCGACAAGCTCAGATCGATGGTTGAAGACTATATCCCAGAAGATCTCGATAAAGAGACGATCATTAATTCAAATGAAGTTCAAGGCGCTATTGAGAGTGTCGATGTCACATCTTTATTGAGTGCTTTATCACAATATATCGATGTCGATGAATTGCGTGCCATGGCTAGGGAGTGGGTCGATAATGTCAATTAGTGATCGCGACGCTTTAGAATTAGACCTCGTCTTAGATAAAGTTTCTGACTTTGCCTCTTTTGATTTAGCTAAAGAGGCGATTCGACATGAAGAGGTCGATTTTAATCCGCTGGCCATTAAAAGAAAGCTCTCTTTAAGCAAAGAAGCCCAAGCTATCATCTTATCTCATGGCCGGATTGATCTAAGCGATGTCAAAGATATCTCTAGCTTATTGGCAACTCTTGATAAAGGACTTTCTTTAACTTCCTTAGAACTTTTGATGATCCTTGAACACAATGCCCAAATTAAGCGAGTCAAGCGTTTTTTTAAAGATCTTGAGGAAGTAGATGATCTGGAAGATTTTTTGTCAGATCTATACTTTGATGATGGAATCATGAATATCATCACTCTTTCGATCGATCCAAACGGCAAGATCAAAGACGAGGCCAGTCCAAAACTAAAGGAGCTCCGCCATACTTATGCGATCAATGAAAAAAGACTGGGCGATGCTTCACAAGAATTCTTGCGTAAACACTCAAACAGCCTACAAGAGGGTGTTGTCTATAACCGCCATGATCGAGCCTGTTTTTTGATTAAAAATGCCGACAAGAATAAGTTTGAAGGTTTTTTTCATGGTGAGAGCGCTTCGGGCTTAGCGACCTATGTCGAGCCTAAGGTCTTGATCGATCTCAATAATCAAAAAAATGAATTAACCTTAAAAATGCAAGATGAAGAAGAGCGCATTCTTTTAGAGCTCTCTTTAAAGGTCGCTCAAAAAGCCAATCTTTTTAAGAATAATCTTGAATCTTTAACAGAACTTGAAAAAGCTTTGGCCAAAGCTGATTATGGTATTCAAAACAATGGTGTATTGGCCACGATTGGCTCTAAGCTGTCCTTAGAAGAAATCGCGCACCCTTTGATCGATCCTTCTAAAGTTGTTTCTAACAGCTATCATTTAGGTGAAGGAATTCATGGCATCGTCATTTCTGGCTCTAATACCGGCGGGAAGACGGTCTCGATGAAAACCATCGCCTTAGCAGTCCTTTTAAGCTATTTGGGTATTCCCTTATTGGCTAAAGAAGCCCTTATTCCAATTTACTCTAAGGTCCTAGTAGATATTGACGATGTCCAATCACTGGTAGATTCTCTCAGCACTTTTTCATCGCGCTTAGTAAAACTTAAAACAATTTTAAATTCAATTGATGAAAAGTCTTTGGTCTTGATCGATGAGATTGCCTCAGGTACCGATCCTAAAGAAGGCGAGGCCTTAGCTTTAGCGATTTTAGACGAGCTTAAAAAAAGCGGTGCTTATTTTGTCATTACGACCCATTTTTCAAGACTCAAAGAATACGCCTTGACAGACCAAAATTTATTGATCGCATCACAATCCTTTGATTTAAAAAATATGAAGCCGACTTATGAATATCTTGAGAATGTTTTAGGATATTCCAATGCCCTTGATATTGCCAGTAATTATCTTGAAAATGAAGAAGTGATCAATAGGGCACGGCAATACTATGAAGAAAATGCCAACGAAGCTCAAAGAGCTCTTAAGTCTTTAGAATTAAAAGAACTTGAAATAAAGGATAAAGAACTGGAAGTTGAAGCCTTAAAGGTGGAAGTTTCAACTTTAAAGAAAGAATTAGAGGAACGTTTCAAAGAGCTGGAAGACTCTAAAGCTGAGCTTTTAAAACAAGCGCAGGAAGAATACATGCGCTATGTGAATAAACAAAAGGCCCGGCTGGGAAATCTGATCAAAAAAGCTCAAGACAATGCCAAGGAACTCGAAAAGATCGAAAAAGAACTTGTGATCGAAGAAGATGTACCGATTAAAGAGACTCACGAATTTAAAGTAGGCGATAAGGCCAAGATCATTTCGACCTCGCAAGTCGGTGAGATCATTTCGATCAAAAAAGGGGAGGCACGCTTAAATGTTGGAGGTCTCACTTTATCAACTGCCACTAAAGATCTTGAGTATGTCGCAAGCTATAAGCCTGCCAAGATAAAAAAACTGCACGAAGAAAGAAGTTTTAAACGTGTCGAAAAAGAACTCAATCTTATAGGCCTCCATGTGAATGAAGCGCTTGAATTGCTCGATGCTTATTTAACAAAAGCTTATGGGGCCAATATGAAACAAGTCAAGATTGTCCATGGGATCGGCACTTTGGCATTAAAAAAAGCGGTCATCTCTCACTTAAAACAATCCAAACTTGTCAAGAGCTTTAAAGATGCCGACCACTATGATGGCGGGGCTGGGGCGACGGTCGTGGAGCTAAAATGAGAGAAGAATTAAAGTCAAAGCTATTGACCCTGCCTTTAAAACCGGGCTGTTATCTCATGAAAGACAAAGATGGCAAGATCATCTATGTCGGTAAGGCGATCAAGCTTAAAAATCGCGTCAATTCCTATTTTCGCGGAGCCCATGATTATAAGACGACCAAATTAGTTTCGCGGATCTATGATTTTGACTATATCGTCACAAACTCCGAAAAAGAAGCCTTGATTTTAGAATACAATCTCATCAAGGAGTACGATCCTGAATTTAATATCATCTTTAAAGATGACAAGTCTTATCCCTATATTCTTTTAAGCGATGATGAGATCCCATATTGCAAAACCGTGCGTCTTAAAAAGAAAAGCAAGTACAAAGGCAAGATCTTTGGACCTTATCCCGATGTCTCGGCGGCCAATAACACTATCGCCCTCATCAATAAGCTCTTCAAGACCCGCAAGTGCCAAAATTTAAAAAAAGAGCTCTGTCTTTATTACCACATGGGTCTTTGCTTAGGATATTGTCAAAAAGATGTGCCCAAAGAAGAGATGGTCGCGATCAAAAATGAGATCGAGCGCTTTTTAAAAGGCGACAATTCAAAAGTCATTGCAGATCTTAAGATGAATATGCAAAAGGCAACAGAAAGCCTGCGTTTTGAAGAAGCCGCCAAATATCGCGATCTGATCAGTGATATTGAATATGTCACAAACGAAAGACAAAGCGTTCAGGGCAACAGGAGTGAAAATTTCGATACCTTTAACTATTTTGTCGAAGATAACTATATTTCGATCGTCGGCTTATTCATCAGACACGGTCGTCTTCTTTCAAGAAGCGTGCATATCGCCCACTTGTATGGCGATCCTCAAGAAGAATTCATATCTTATATTTATCAGTTTTATCAAAACAATCTTTTACCCAAATACCTGGTGCTTGATCATGCGCTTAATCTCGCGATGTTAGAAGAGAGCTTGAATATTGAAGTGCGCTATTTTAACCGTGGCTTTAAATATCAGATGCTCAACAAAGCCAAAGAAAATGCCAAAGAAAATTTAAGACAAAAAAAGCAGATCATCAAAAAAGATGAACATTACTTAGAGATCATCGCTATGGAATTTAAAAAATATCTAGGTTTTACCCCAGAAAGGGTCGAGCTTTTCGATAACTCGCATTTATCGGGAGAATCGACCTGTGCTGCAATGGTCGTCTATCAAAAGTTACGGCCGGATAAAAAAGAATATCGCCTGTATCGTCTGGAAGATGGCTATGACGATCTAAAGTCGATGCATGAGGTCTTATATCGGCGCTATTTTAAAGTTTTAAATGAAGGATTAAAGAGGCCGGATCTCATTTTGATCGACGGCGGCGAAAATCAGATGAAGGTGGCCTTAGATATTTTAAAGAGCTTAGATCTCTCGATCAAAGTCTGGGGCCTTAAAAAAGATGACAAGCATGCAACTTCGATCATTTTAGATGAAGATCTTAAGCCTATTGAGATCGATAAATCTTCCAACATTTTCTTATATTTGGCATCTATGCAAGATGAGGTGCACCGCTTTGCGATCACCTATAATCGCAAGTTACGTCAAAAGAAGACCTATGCCTCTAAACTTGACGGAATTAAGGGGTTGGGACCAAAAAGAAGGACACTGCTTCTAAGAAAATTCAAGTCGATCGCCAATCTAAAGACAAGATCAATTGAAGAACTCAGCACAGTAATACCTGAAAATGTGGCAGTTTTAGTCTATAATAAACTTAAAGAGGATATGTGATGCTTACAAGTGTAAACGATTTTTTATCACTGGCGGTACTGATCGCGCTTTGTATTTCTGCTTTGCGTCTTTTATTTGCGTCCTTTAAAGGCTTTGAAAATAGTTACCATAAAAGGATCAGTGTCTTTTATGACTATAGCGATAATGAGGAGGAATAACCTTCCTCTTTTAATTTTTGTTGGGATTTTCTATAATTTGTGACAATAATTAAGTATGCAACTGATCTATTTTGCTTATCAAAAAGACGGGCAATTGTATCTGGGTCTAAAAGATGAAGTCAAGGAT
>CALUVF010000089.1 GCA_944324155.1 uncultured Erysipelotrichaceae bacterium
AATTCCCAAATTTTCGTCTAAAATGTAGACAAGAGGTGATAAATCTATGGCAGAACTAGCATTCGGGTTAATGCGTCTTCCCTTAACAGACACAAATGATAATGCCAGCATCGATATCGAAAAGACCAAAGAGCTGATCGATCGCTTTATTGAGTTAGGCGGCCGCTATTTTGATACCGCCTATGTCTATCATTCCGGCAACAGTGAAAAGATCTTTGGCGAATTAGTGGCAGATCGCTATAAACGCGAAGAATTTATGGTCACGACCAAGATGCCGATGTTTAACTTAAAGGACAAAGAAGAATTCCCCAAGATCTTTAATGAACAGCTCACTAAGTGTCATGTCGACTATTTTGATTACTATTTCTTGCATGCGCTTGATGAAAAAAGGATCAAACAGGCCGAAGAATTAGGTGGCTTTGAATTCATCAAAAAGATGAAAGAAGAAGGCAAGATCAAACACCTCGGCTTCTCTTTCCACGACTCAGCCAAGGTCTTAGATGAAACCCTAGAAAGACACCCTGAGATCGAACTCGTCCAACTTCAAATCAATTATCTGGATTGGGATAACCCAAGTGTAGAGGCAAAGGCTTGTCATGAAGTGGCTTTAAAACACGGCGTCGACATAAACATCATGGAACCTTTAAAGGGCGGAACACTGGCCAATATCTCAAATGAAGCCAAGGCGATCTTTAATGCCGTAAACCATGATTCAATTATTAAATGGGCCTTTAGGTTCAATGCCCAATTAAAGAATGTCAAATATATCCTAAGCGGCATGAACTCTTTAGATCAAATAAACGAAAATATGGCGATCTTTAAAGACCTCAGACCTTTAGATCAAAACGAAATGGAAGCGATCGATAAAGTCGTCAATCAGATCATCAAAGAAGGCAATATCGATTGTACCGCCTGTCACTACTGCACCGACGGCTGCCCCAAACATATCGCTATACCAGAATACTTCCACTTATACAACGAGCGCTTTAACACCCAAAAATACGAAGAAAACCTGGGAAGCTTTAAAAAGCTCACACAAACTAACGGCAAACCCTCGGATTGTATCGCCTGTCGCGCCTGTGAAGATAAGTGCCCACAACACTTAAAGATCACTGAGTTGCTTAAAAAGGTGGCTCGCCAATTTGAGTGATCTGATAAAGGCTGGCTCGCTTTAAATCTAATTGTTAAAAACGCAAGAGAAACTCTTTATTGAGTCTTCTTGCGTTTTTTAACGACAAATAAGTATATGCTATTTTTTCTTGATCTTATCGATCAATATCCATTCATCCCAAAGCTGAAGCATTTGAGGTTTCTTGTTTAAATTCTCTAAACCACAATCAGAATCCAAAATGTTAATATATAATCATCTAAAAGGAGGGTGATCCTATGAAGAAATTATTAGTTTTAGCCTTTGGGCTTTTATCTTTATTTAGTCTTAGCGCATGTACAGAAAAAGATGCCAAAACCATATATGAAGAAGCTCTAGGCAATATGAAAGAGCTCGATTCTGTCAAGATGACAGTTGATATGGAAATAGCTATGAATGATGGCGAATCATCATTGAATATTCCTTTAGATATGGTCTTTATTGGTGAAAAGATGAATGATGAAGACCCCTTGTTATATTTAGAGATGTCTTCCGACTTTATGGGTGAGACCACTATTAGTAAACAATGGATCAAAGACAATAAGACCTATAGCGATGTCGATGGAAACAAAGAGATCTTAGAAAGTGCCACTTTAAAAGACAGTGACGAGGTCTTTGATTTTGACTTCTCTCAAAAGCTTGAAAACGCCACTTCTTCAAAAGAAGACGGCTATACGAAGCTAGTAGCTGAAATTTCCTTTGAAGATCTAAAAAGCCTTTTATCATCTACAACAAGCGCGAGCTCTTCGCTTGATTTGATTGATACCGATGATCCTGTACTTATCACTATTTTCATTTCTGAAGATCAATATATCGACCATATGGAGCTAAGCTATAGCTCTGGCGTGCAAGATGGCGAAAGTGTCTCTTTTGATATTACCTATAACTACTCTGATTTCGATAAGGCAAAAGTCCCTGATTTTGAACCCACCGAATTTGGGGAACTCTATGAAAGCGGCTATGTTTATGGCCTATATGATCTGACATATGATAACGCCAATGACCTGATCGCCAGGGGCTATAAAGATATGGGCGACTATGTCTACTATAATGGCGAATACAATATCGATCTTGAATATAAGCGCCTTTATGATGATGATGCCACTATCATATATGACTGGGAATATGACCAATCGACACGGTATGATGAAGATATGGAAGTCGTCTGTACTTTTGACTTTACCTTTAATAATTTTGTCGAAGGGGAAGATCAGGGTTGTGATAGAAATGAACTTGAAGCTTATCGTGATGCCTATAACGAGCTGGCCAAAAGCATTTTAGAATAGTGTTTTTTGGACATTTGGGGCGTGTGTGTAAGTTGTATCTTTTACGCATGTGCAATAAAATGTTTGGGCGAGGTGTTTTATGTTAGAGATAAAAGACATATCTAAGAAATATAAAACTGGCGATCTTGTCCAAACGGCACTTGATCATGTCAGCTTAAATCTAAGAGATAACGAATTTGTGGCAATCTTAGGGCCTAGCGGCTCTGGCAAGACCACGCTTTTAAATATCATCGGCGGCCTAGACCGCTATGACTCGGGCGATCTTGTGATCAATCGGGTCTCAACCAAACAATACAAGGATAAAGACTGGGATTCCTATCGCAATCATACGATCGGTTTTGTCTTTCAAAGCTATAACCTCATACCCCA
>CALUVF010000090.1 GCA_944324155.1 uncultured Erysipelotrichaceae bacterium
GTTAGGCAATAAACTTGTATAGGGCACATTTTGGGTGCTCTTTTTTATAACTTAGGGCTAGCCCATAAAATTATATAGGGTATTAAAAAGATAATAAAACCTCCCAGTGTAAAATTATTCTTGTTGAAGGAAATATTTTAACTAGGAGGTGTCTAATGGACAATAAAGATTTTATCACAGTTTCTCTCAACCTGAAGTCTGAAAGGATCAGGTCTTTAAAAACGGTGCATAAAAACGGCAGGCTATATATCTATATATCTTTGATCCCTGAATATCCGGATTGCGAATATTGTGGAGGCAAAGTAAAGATAAAAGAGTATAAGACCGTCACAATCAATCATTTGCCTTTTGCCGGCATGCCATCAACCATTATATGGAAAAGGACCCGTTATATCTGTAAAGATTGTGCCAAGACTTTTTCGGAAGCGAATCCTTTTGGCTTTGATGGTTTTCATCAATCTTATGCTGTATTAGATAATATAGCTAAGTCTTTGCATAATATCAATTTAACTTTTAGACAGATCGCTGATATGCATAATGTATCATCAACTATTATCGAAGCTTATGCCGACAGTTTCATAAGAGCGCCTCGCATGAGCTTGCCTGAGAATCTTGGAATAGATGAGATCCATTCACATATGGCCAAATATGGCGGAGCTTATCTTTGTGTATTTGTTGATAATAAAAACAGAACACTTAACGAGCTCTTATGTGATCGATCAAAAAGAACGCTATTCAGATATTTTGATAAGATACCATTAAGCGAGAGGTCCAAAGTCAAATATGTAACGATCGATATGTGGCAGCCATATAAAGATACTGTTTTAAAATATCTGCCCAATGCCAAGATCGCTGTTGATCCCTTTCATGTCATAAAACACTTAACAGACAGTTTTGAATCTTTAAGGATCATGATTATGAAAAGAGTAGCTCTATACTCGCCGTCTTATTATCTTTTAAAGTACTGGCGCAAATTATTATTATCTGACTATGAGCTTGATAACGAGCCGAAATATAACGGTTACTTTAAATGTAAGCTAAATTATCGCGATATATTCAATATGCTTCTTGATATAAGCCCACAACTCAAAGAAGCCTATTATTTAAAGGAACTATACCGATATTTTAATAAGAACTGCAACTATGAAAAAGCTGAGGAAGAATTGAGCGATATTATATCGGAATTTGAAAGAAGGGATCCGGGCTGTTATGAAGATTTTATTGAGATGCTTAAAAACTGGAAAGATGAAATCATCAACAGTTTTGAAAGACCATACAGTGATCGTAAACAGTCTAATGCCTTGGCCGAAAGTATCAACCAAAAGCTAAGAATCCTTATTGATGTGTCAAATGGCTATGCCAATTTTGAACGTTTCAGGGCCAGAGCTATTTATTGTTTAAACGATAGGATATTCTATTCTCTTTCTGGTAGGCTATCTCACTCTAATAAGCGCAAAGGCAAACTTCGTGGAACTTATAATAAGACAAATTCAAATAATAGCTAATAAATTACTTAGATCATAGATAACATTTACTTCCTTCAACACAACGAAAAAGAGGGCTTTATCAAATATCTTCTTACGTGTAGATAAGTGATAAGACCTCTTTTATTAACCCTGTATAACTTTAGAGGATATTTTCTGAAAACCCTACATAAGTTTACTTAAGGAAATATTATATACAAATTAATGATTTAATTTTTCGATAAGAGCTTCTTGCAAAGTTTGTGAGAAGTTAATCTTGTTTTTAACTGCTTCATCATTCAACCATTCAGGTATCGATAATGTCTTTTTTATCGATTTGGATTTTAGTTTTTTCTCATACCAAAGAAGATCAACAGATACCATCACAAGAATATCATCGTCTTTTAGGTCGATCTTGTCAGGTGTGCTTGGTTTTGGCAGCTTCTTTCCTTCGTCTTGATAGTATGAAAGAACAAGCCCTAAACAATCTTCGGCCATCTTATAAGCTTCGTCGATATCATCACCTTGTGTAAATGCCCCGTCTAGATCTGGAAATTCGATCCAAAACCCAGACTCCTTTGATTCTGATCTATGAAAGATCGCGGGATAATAATATTTCATAATGTTTCTTTTGTTCACCTTATTATAACAATACCATATGATTAAAGAAACAGTCCTTGCCACATAAATGATGAGTATTTTAATTATTTTATGAAAATACCGAATAGAATTCTTAAAAACAACCGAATGAAATCTTTAAAAAGTACCGGATAACTCTAAATCTATAAAAATGCGCAGATCGTTTATATAAGGTCTGCACATTATTGTGTGAATGATTATTGATCGCCTAACTTATCAGCCACAAACCAGCCTAATAGGAAAGTGAAGATGCTAATGATGACAATTATGAATGATAGATTGCTAAAGTCGGTCTTTAAAAGAATGGCGATGGGACTGGCGATGATTAAGCCGATGATCGCATAATAGGCGCTCGTTTCAGCGCGCTTAAAGATCCATTCGATCAGTTTGGCGATCAAAAAGATCCCGACGATCACGCCGATGCCAAATGGTATTAATACTAGACAGCAATTAAAGAAAGATGTGACATCCAAATGCAAAAGGGCTTCGACGGTTTGATTGATATAAGAGAGGATTAAAGAATAATATCCCAAAAGCATCAACATCATCGAACCACTCACACCTGGTATGACCATGGTAGCTGCGGCGATCACTCCAACAAGGAATAAGATGATGACTTCTAAAAGATCGACCCTTAAGTTGTTAGAAGCACTATCATTTACATTTAATAAGGCCATAGCGATAACGATCATAAAAAAGATCAAAAATGGCAAGAAATTAGCTGGCTTTTTAAAAGAAGTGCCCCTGACCTTTTTAAAGATGAAGGGTAAGCTCCCGGCGATCAGACCACAGAAGGCGAAATTGGTCGGTATGGGATAGGTGCTTAGCAAGAATTCAAATAAGCGCGATAAGATTACAATAGCTAAGCCTGCCCCTAAAAAGATCGGCAAAAGCAGTTTCATACTTTGCTTAAATTCGCTCTTTAAATGGGTAATGGCATGGATCAGCTTGTCATAAAGACCCATGGCGACCATCATCGTGCCACCGCTCACCCCGGGAATGATATTGGCGATGCCGACGACCATTCCTCTTAACAACATCTTTAACATCTTTTATATCTCCTTTTAATACACCACGAGAATATATCACGCTTAAAGCCTTCTGACAATGAAAACATTATTGAAATTAGTCTGTAAAAATGACATAATTGAAAAGACGAGGTGAGTGTATGTTAGAGTTTAGATATGATACACAATTATTGATTGAAGGCAAGGGTCTTGACGAAGACGCCATCAATGATTATTTTCGTGAGAATTTTAAAGGCGATTGCCTTTTAGCAGTTGGGGATAGTGACCTCATCAAGATTCACTTTCACACCAACGAGCCATGGAAGGTGCTAGAGTATTGTGCATCTTTAGGTGAAATATATGATATCGTAGTTGAAGATATGGATCGACAATCCAGGGGATTGAAGGGGTGATTTTTGTCATCTCTTTTTTTAATATTTAGAAGGAGGAAAAAACATGGTTACGATTCTTAACCACCCACTTATCACACACAAATTGACGCAAATGCGCAAGGCTGAAACCAAGACCAAAGATTTTAAACAAAATCTTGATGAGATCGCCGGGCTTATGGCCTATGAGGTCTGCCGTGACTTGCCTTTAAAGCCGGTGACGATCGAAACGCCGGTGGCCGAGTGTCATACCTATGAGCTTATGAATGACATCGTCCTTATCCCCATATTGCGGGCGGGCCTAGGTCTTGTCAACGGCATCAACAATCTCATCCCCACAGCCAAGGTCGGCTTTATCGGTCTATACCGCGATGAAGAGACCCTCTTGCCTCATGAATACTTTGCCAAGTTCCCTTCCAATTTAGCTGATGCGGTCAACTTAGTCTTAGATCCCATGTTGGCGACAGGTGGCAGTGCTAATGCTGCGATCGATATGATCAAAAAACGCGGCGCCAAAAATATCAAGCTGGTTTGCTTAGTCGGGGCCCCGGAAGGCCTTGAGGCTGTCAAAAAACAGCACCCCGATGTCGATATCTATTTAGCAGCTTTAGATGATTGCTTAAACGACAAGGGTTATATCGTGCCTGGACTTGGCGATGCCGGTGATAGGATCTTCGGTACAAAATAAGTCTTTGTGTTACAATTAAGAAAAGCAGAATGACTATCTCGCAGATCAAAACTTTGCGCCTTACCTCTATTTTGGCGCTCCTTGTTTCCATATTGAGCTTCGTGCTTGATATAAGGGTTTCCTTGTCGGTCCTCATATCTCAGCTAGGTGAGATCTTCTTTATGTATTTTGTTGCCCGCTCGATGAATGAGATCATCGCCGACAAGAGCCAATCTAGAGGTGTGTACTTCATGAGCTTTGTGCGCGATATGATGATACCGACATTTGTGCTTTTGCTTAGTTTTTTGTTCGATACATATTTTATTTGGTGGGTATCACTAGTCTGGATCCTTACAAATAAATTCATCTTTATGTATTATAGTTATCAAGTGGAATTATGACGATTCATATTGTGATTCAAAAAGAGATCTTATCCTTGATTGTCGTAGCGCTCTTTATAATCGGTGCTTCGCTTTTTATCGGGCATAAGATCAAAAAATGTGATCCCTATGCCAAACCAAAGGGCGTCGTTTTTTTGGCGCTCTGGTTTGTCGAGACGATCGACAATCAAGTGCGCACGATCGTTAAGGAGCGCTTTGTCAAAAATCTGGCGCCCTATATCGGGACGCTGTGCGTCTTCTTATTCTTAAGCAATATCTTGGGCTTATTCGGCTTTAATCCGCCGACCATGAATTATTCGGTGACCTTAACGATGGCTGCCATTACCTGGGTCATGATTCAATACAATGCGATCCGTGACAATGGCATCGGATCTTATATCCATGGATTTTTTGAGCCGTTCTTTCCCTTTGTCATTCCCAATATCTTTGGCAAGATCGCACCTTTGATCTCGATGTCGATCCGTCTTTTCGGAAACATCTTGAGTGGTTCGATCATTATGTCAGTCATCTATAGCGGCTTGATGTTAGGGTCAAATCTCATCTTAGGGATCATTGGGATCGAGGGCTTCAATATCTTGGGCGTCTTTATCGCCCCATTCTTCCACGCTTACTTTGATGTGTTTGCTGGATTTATCCAGATGTTTATATTTATTTCACTCACAATGGTATTTATATCCAATGAATTAAAAGAAGATGAATAAGGAGGTTTAATTTTATGGATATCGGAACAGGATTGATCGCAATCGGTGCAGGACTTTCAGTTTTGACAGGTTTCTCAACAGGTATCGGTCAGGGTTATGCCGCTGCCAAGGCTGTTGAGGCTGTCGGTAAGAATCCCGAAGCTGCTTCTCAGATTAGAACGATGTTGATCGTTGGTTGTGCGGTTGCCGAGACTTGTGCAATCTATGGTATGCTTATCGCATTCGTCATTATCTTCGTCCTTGGAGCACGTTAGTAGATGAACATTGAAGTTGATGTTGCATCACAACTTTTCCCCAATCCCTTTACGATGGCGTTCACGCTTTTAGTGACCGCAGTCCTCTTTTTCTTTATCTACAAATTTGTCTTTGATCCCGCTAGAGCCATGATCCAAAAAAGACAGGATCTGATGGCAGCGGAATTAAGCGATGCCGCCAAAGCTAAAGAAGAGGCTTCTATTGATCGTGAAAAAGCTAAAGAAGAGATCTTTAAAGCGCGTGATATGGCCAGCGAGATCATCGCCGATGCCAAGCTTAAAGCCGATGAAACAAAAGGCGAGATCTTAAAAAGTGCCAATGATAAGGCTGATGACATGTATCGCAAGGCTAAGGACCGCATTTTAAAGGAAGAAAAAGAGATGCGCGAGGGCTTAAACGACGAGATCGTCGATGTCGCTTTAGAGGCCTCGAAGAAGCTTTTGGGCGACAAGGATCTCTCTAAACAAGACGAAGAGGCCATCGATCGCTTTATAAGGGAGCTGAGCGATGAGTAGTGAGGTCGCAAATGTCTATGCCGAAGCGCTGTTATCATTAGCTCGGGAAGAGGATAAGATACTGGCTTTTAAAAACGAGATCAAGGCTATCATGCCGCTTTTTGATAGTGAAGTGATCGAGTTTTTGGCGACATATAATATCGATAAGTCCTTAAAAAAAGATGTGATGAAGATGGCTTTTAAAGATCTGAGCGTCGAACTTTTGCATTTTATCTATCTCCTCATTGATAAAAACCGTATACGCTATATAAAGGAGATCTTTAAAAGTTATCTCTTAATGGCTAATGAAGCCTTAAAGATCAAAGTGGTCGAGGTCGTCAGTGCCCGTCCTTTAAAAGAGGCGGACAAGAAACGGCTTTTAGAAGCTTTGAAAATGAAATTTAAAATGACGATTGAGCTAGAAGAGGTCTTAGATGAGCGTCTTATTTCGGGGATCCGTGTCAAGATGGACGATCAGCTCGTCGATGTCAGTATGGCTCATAAGATCGAAGATCTAAAGAAGACTTTGAAAGAAAGTTGGTGAAGATATGGCTTTAAGAAGTGATGAAATAAGTGTTTTGATCAAAGAGCGGATCAAAAATTATGAACAAGAGCTCAAAATGGACGATGTCGGATATGTCGTCAGTGTCGGTGATGGGATCGTTACGGCCGAAGGTCTAAATTCTGCGATGGCTAGCGAGCTCGTGGAATTTGAAGACGGCACGCGTGGCATGATCTTGAATCTTGAAGAAGATATCGTCGGGATCGTCGTTTTGGGAAGCGATGGCGCCATTAAGGAAGGCCAAAGCGTCAAAAGGACCCACGAGATTACGGAGGTCAAGGTCGGTGATGCGCTTTTAGGGCGCGTTGTCAATGCCCTAGGGGAGCCGCTTGATGATAAGGGCAAGATCGAATCAGATATCTATCGCCCTATCGAGCGTGTGGCACCAGGCGTCATGACGCGCAAGAGCGTCCATGAACCTTTGGCGACCGGCATCAAGATTATCGACTCTCTGATCCCGATCGGACGCGGGCAAAGAGAGCTTATTATCGGCGACCGTCAGACTGGTAAGACGGCGATCGCTATTGATACGATCATCAATCAAAAAGACAGCGATGTCATCTGCGTCTATGTGGCGATCGGTCAAAAGGCTTCGAGCGTTGCCCAGATCGTTGAAAAATTAAAGAGTGCCGGGGCGATGGACTACACGACGATCGTCATGGCGGGGGCTTCTGAGAGCGCTCCAATGCAATATATCGTTCCCTATAGCGCTTGTGCTATGGCGGAAGAGTGGATGGAAAAGGGCAAGCATGTCCTCATCGTCTATGATGATCTTTCTAAACACGCCGTAGCTTATCGTACCATGTCGCTTTTATTGCGTCGTCCTCCAGGGCGTGAGGCCTACCCGGGCGATGTCTTTTACCTGCACTCAAGACTTTTAGAAAGAGCGTGCAAGCTGAACGATGAACTAGGGGCAGGATCGATCACGGCCTTACCGATCATCGAGACGCAGGCTGGTGATATCTCGGCCTATATCCCAACTAATGTCATATCGATCACAGATGGACAGATCTTCTTACAGACGAGCTTATTCAATGCCGGTAACCGCCCGGCGGTCGATGCCGGACTATCGGTCTCAAGAGTTGGCTCTAATGCCCAAACCAAGGCGATGAAGAAGGTCGCGAAGTCTTTGAAGTTAGAACTAGCACAATATAATGAACTTTTATCATTCACCCAGTTTGGAAGCGAGGTCGATGCGATCACCAAAAAGACGATCGATCATGGTGCCAGGATCATGGAAGTGTTAAAGCAAGGACAATATCAGCCCTTAAGCATGGAACTAGAGGTCGTCAGCCTCTATGCCCTAGAGCATGGCTACCTTGAAGATATCGACTTAAAAGATGTCAAAGCCTATGAAAGTTCGCTCCATTCCTTCTTTAAAAAGGATCACCCTGATCTTTTAAAGAAGATCAAAGAAACGGGCGACCTTGAAAAGGAACTGGAAGAAGAGCTCAAAGAAGCGCTTGATGCGTTTAATGCGAATTTTAAATTACTTAACGGAGCAGCCTGATGAGTGATAAGCAAGCTTTAAAAGCGCGTATCAAGTCGATCAAGACGACCCATAAGATCACAAGTGCCATGGAGCTTATTGCCAATGCCAAATTGAGCCGCTTTAAAAATGTCATGGAAGAAAATCGGGTCTATGCCAGTGCTTTAAGCGATCTTTTAAAAGAGATCCTAAGTCTCGATTTTGAAAGTGACAGCTTATATCTTAAAGAAAATAACAGCGGCAAGATCGTCCATATCGTTATATCAAGCGACATGGGTCTTTGTGGGTCGTATAACGCCAATATCTTAAAAGAAGTTTTAAACTTGCCAAAAGATGAACCTTTATATGTCTTAGGCACAAAGCTTTATAAAAACCTTAAAGAAGCGGGCTATGTGATAGAGAATGACCCCAGAAGCATCGATGACATGAGCTTTGAAGATGCCCAGAAGCTGATGCATAAACTGCTTGTGTCTTATCAAAAGGGCGTGATCAAAAAGATCGATGTCATATACACGCATTTTAAAAACGGGGTCAGTTTTGAAGTTTGGCAAAGAGATATATTGCCTTTAAAAAATGAAGAGGAAGAGAAAAAGAAATATGATCCCTTACTCTTTGAACCGCGCGTTGAGGTCGTCTTAGATGATCTCATCGAAAGTACCTGTGAGAGCATTATCTATGCTTTGATCTTAGAGTCCAGGACCTCCGAGCAGGCTTCGCGCCGTTTGGCGATGGAAAACGCCAGCGATAATGCCGAAGAGCTGCAAAGCGAATTGACTCTGGCCTATAATCAGGCCCGTCAAGCCGCTATTACCCAGGAAATTACAGAAATTGTTGCCGGGGCAGATGCCCTTTAAGGAGAGAAAGTATGGAAGGAAAAGTTATACAAGTTATCGGACCGGTCGTCGATGTGCGCTTCAAAAAAGATGAGTTGCCGGCACTTCGCAATGCCTTAAAAGTTAAGCGCAGCGATGGCAAGGAGATTACCCTTGAAGTAGCCCAGCATATCGGTGATGATGTCGTTCGAACGATCGCCATGGCTTCAAGCGATGGTCTAGTAAGAGGTGATGATGTCATCGACACCAAAGAGGCGATCAAAGTCCCAGTCGGAAACGAGATCTTGGGGAGAATGTTCAATGTCTTAGGTGAGCCGATCGATGGCTTAGGCGAGCTTGATAAAAGCGTCAAACGCCTGCCGATCCATAAAGACGCCCCGAGTTATGCCGACCAGCTTACCGAAAGCGAGATCCTAGAGACTGGCATTAAGGTCATCGACCTTTTATGCCCCTATGTCCGCGGCGGCAAGATCGGTTTATTTGGCGGTGCTGGGGTTGGCAAGACCGTCTTAATGCAAGAGCTTATCCATAATATTGCCATGGAACATGGCGGCAAGTCGATCGTTACCGGGGTTGGTGAAAGGACCAGAGAAGGTAACGATATGTATTATGAAATGAAAGAATCGGGTGTCTTAGATAAGACGGT
>CALUVF010000091.1 GCA_944324155.1 uncultured Erysipelotrichaceae bacterium
GCTAATCTTTTTAAAGAAGCCGGCATCGATCTTTTAAATATCGATCTAAGAAGAAAGGTATCACGCAAAATAACCAGAAAAAGGAGCGTAACCTTTAAAGAAAGGCAAGATAAGAGCTTTTTGAAAATCAGAACCTTTAATGACTTTAAAAACTATAAAGAAGAAAATCCCGATCTTAAGATAGTTGAAGTCGATACCGTCTATAACGATATAAGCAATGGCCCTTTTATAGAAACTTTTTTATTTTTAGAATATGGTTTCTTATATGCAAGGTATCAAAAGATCAAGACAAAAGAAGCGATGAAAAAAGGAGCTTACGATCTTTTAAAAGGTTTAAAGGATCAAGCCCATAATAATATAGACATCATCATAGCTGATCGAGGCAGTGAATTCTATAGCTTATATGAATTAGAAGATATTGGTGGCCTACATAGACTTAATGTCTTTTATTGCGATCCTTTAAGAGCTAATCAAAAAGGCTCCTTAGAAAACAAGCATCTGGAATTAAGACATGTATTGCCTAAAGGGATTGACCTATATGAGCTTGGATTAACTTCTCAAACTGCCCTTGATGAAGTATTGTCACATATCAATTCATCACCAAGAAAAAAGCTCAACGGCAGATCACCCATCGAGCTTATGAAATTTCTTGACCCAAAACTGTGGGCCAGATTTGAGGACTTGGGCCTTAAAGAGATACCCAAGGACGAAGTTATTCTTAAACCCTACCTACTAAAGCCGTTTAAGAAATAACTAAATAAATCAAGATAGCACCTACCTTTAAGCAAAATCCAAGATCAAGTGGCAGTTACTCTTTCCTCTTTAAAAATAAGTTACTTGCCCCTTAGTTTTCTTATACCTTAAAAGTATCTTCTATCTGATATAAGTTTATATCATATTTTAATTTACTTCCACTTAAGATAAAAATAAATCTAATTATTCAGCCTTATTGTATAAAAAACTTCCACTTTAAAAATGAAAGCTTTGAAGTGGAAGTTAAGTTTTTAATTCAGCCCTTTCCTTAACAAATTATTCACTCTCACTATCTTTGGCAATATAGACTTCACGCGGCTTGGAACCGTTTGACGGGCCAATAATGCCGCTTTCTTCTAGGGCATCAATGATCCCAGCGGCACGATTATAGCCGATCCCAAAACGCCTTTGTAGCAAAGAAGTCGAGGCTTTTTGGACATCGATGACATATTCCTTGGCTTCTTCATACAAACTGTCGCGTTCTTGTTTAGAAGCGACGCTGCCGCCTTGTGAGTTGAGGTTTAAAAATTCAAAATAGGCATCGTCATACTCTGGCTTGGCCATCTTCTTGACATGATCCGTGACCCTTTTGATCTCTTCGTCACTGATATAGACACCCTGCACGCGAAGCGGCGTCGTCTCACCTTGCGGCAGATAGAGCATATCGCCATTGCCCAAAAGCTTTTCTGCCCCGGTTTGATCTAAGATTGTGCGCGAGTCGATGCTCGAGGCAACAGAGAAAGAGATCCTTGAAGGGATATTAGATTTGATGATGCCAGTGATGACATCAGTCGAAGGCCTTTGAGTAGCGACGATCAAGTGGATGCCGCTGGCTCTGGCGAGCTGCGTGATCCTTTGGATCGAAGCTTCGACGTCTTTGCCCGCGACCATCATAAGATCGGCCAACTCATCGATGATGACGACGATATAGGGCATATATTGCATGGCCTTTTGAGGATCACTGTTGGTCTTATTGAAAGTTTCGACCTTTTGGTTATAGCTGGCGATGTTGCGAACCCCGACATCGGCGAAGATATCAAAGCGCCCTTCCATGATCACAACGATCTTTTTTAACATGTTGGAGGCCATCGTCGCATCAGTAATGACCGGCCATAAAAGATGCGGGATATCGTGATATGGAGTAAATTCAACCTTCTTAGGATCAACTAAAACGAGTTTTACCTCATTGGGATAAGCGTTGGCTAAAAGTGATGAGATAAAGGTATTGATGCACACCGACTTACCACTTCCCGTCGCTCCAGCGATCAGCATGTGGGGCATCTTTGATATGTCACCTGTTATGATATTGCCCATGAGATCTTTGCCCAAAACGATACTTAGGGGCGAGCGCTCCTTGTTTTTTAAAGCTTTTAAGACATCGCCCATGCGTACCGCGATGGGTTCAACATTAGGGATCTCGATCCCGACGGCACTGCGCCCGGGGATCGGTGATTCGATCCTGATACTTTTAGCGGCCAATTCCATCTTGATGTTGTCGCTGATATTCTGGATCCGCGAAACTTTGACGCTAGAATCCGGTTTGATCTCAAACTTGGTAACACTGGGACCGATGTGGATATTGACTAAAGTTGCTTCGATATCAAAATTAGCCAAGATATCGATGATCTTTTGGCCTTTGACTTTGGCGCTTGACTCATTGATACTATTAGAGCGATTATCCTTATTGGTCTCAAACAAGCTGATCGGTGGAAGATCATAGCCCTCGATCTTGGATGCTTCGATCACAATCGGCTCTTCTTCAATTGGCTCAGCCTTAACTTTTTTCAGCTTATTTGAACTCTTTACTTTAGAGTCGGTTTTATCTTCATCGAGATTGATAAAGACGGAAGGTTTCTCGGCTTCCTTTATAATTAAAGGAGGAGCTGTTTCTTTTTTGACCTTGGGTTTTCTTTCAAAGGCTAAAAGCTTGGCCCAGGTATCAAAAGGCACCATCAATAAGATGGCAATCAAAAAAAGAACACCGATGATAATCATCGTGCCGATCTGATCAAATAAGGTCGAGGTCAAAGCGTAGAAGAGCGCTCCAAAAAGCCCTCCCCCATAACTTGGGGCGTCGCTTGATAAAAACATCGGATCAAAGCTGAAGTAGTTTTCAATGACTATCATACCAGTCCCGCTTTTTATATAATTTAAGGCCCCGATCAAAATAAAAGCCAGATTAAAAAGCGCCAGGCCTACCCAAAAACTGACCGCGAGCTTAAAATAGCGATTCAAAACAAGGGCATATAATGCAATAAAAAACAGCGAAATGATCGTGATGATATAAAGCTCGCCAAATACATAGCGCAATATATTATTGAAGAAGTGTCCGACAACCCCTAAGCGAAAAATAGCTAAAGCTAAAATGGCGATAATGATGATACCGCCAATAATCCCATAGAGGATCTTATCGTTACTCTTGTTAGGTTTGATCTTGCGTTTTGCCATTTTTAAGCCTCAACATTGATCTCAACGATGGCTGGCAAGATCATCGGTCTTTTGCCTGTCTCTTTTAGGACATAGCGGGCGATCTTTTCTTTGGCCACCATGCGTGTTTGCATGTTGTCATAGCTTTTGTCTTTGACTGCTTCATTGATCGTGTTTATCAAAATATTACCGATCTCATTGATGATATAATCGGCGTCTTTTAAATAGATGACACCTCTTGATTGGATATCTGGTCCACCGATGACTTCCTTAGTCTTAAAGTTCAAAAAGACCCCGACGACGATCGCGCCTTCCGTTGAAAGTGTCTCGCGATCTCTCAAGACCATTCCCTGGACATCGAGCCTATCATTGCCATCGATCAGGGTATCATTGAGCGTAATCTGATCGCGTGTCGAGATCAAACGCCCATTTTCAAAAGTGGCAAACTGACCGTTGTCTAAGATGATGATACGGTCGGGACGATAGCCCATATCGGTCGCAATATTGGCATTGGCGACAAGTTCGGCATATTCGCCCTTGACTGGTAAATAATACTTTGGCCTCAACATAAATAGCATCATCTTGAGGTCTTCGATCGAAGCGTGCATCGATAAGACCTGCTTAGCAGAGATCTTAATGACCTTGACATCACGTTTATAGAGATCGTTTTCCATATCGCTGGCTTCTTTTTCCGTGCCTGGTACAACGGGCGAGGCAATGATGACAGTATCTGTATCGCGAAGCTCTAAATAGCGATCTTCATCTAAAGTGATGCGGTTCATCACAGTAAATACTTCATTACCGCTGCCCGAAACAACACAGATGATATCTTCATCTTCGTTTCTAAAATCACGCGGTGAAACGATGAGATCCTTAGGTATCGAGTAATAGCCTAATTCATCGATATAATTAAGCAAGCGCACATGGTCTTGATCATGGAAGAAGACGCGGCGGTGATGATGTTTGGCCATCTCAAGGACTTCGATAATCCTAAAGAGATTCTGTTTATAAAGCGTGATGATAAAACGCTTGTCGCTTTCTTCAATGTAGTGTTCACAGATCCCTGTGATACGGTGACGTGGCGAAGTATAGCCTTCTCTTTGGGCTCCGACCGATTCTGTCATCAGGCACAACACCTTGTTTTGACCCATTTGCGAGAAAGTATTGATATCCATGCTGAAAGCCTGGTTCATAAAATCATAGTCGACGATAAATTCGCTGGTATAGACGATCTGTCCCTCATCAGTCTCAAACGACAAGCCAAAACCGTCGGCAATCGACTGCATGACAGAGAAAGTATGAATGACGTGTTTGCCAATCTTGACTTCCCCATTGCGTTTGATGATACGCGGATGTTTTTTAATCTTATGCTTTTTGAATTCGTTTTCCAAAATCTTAGCAGTCAAAGCTGCCGTATAGACGGGCACGTCGATCTCTTTTAAGAGGTGAACCAAAGCTGCCATGACATCGTCATGACCATGAGTGATGAACACCGCCTTAACCCGTTCCTTGTTTGCGATCAGATAGCTGAAGTCGGGGATAATGTATTCAATTCCCAATTGTTCATTTTCGGACGGATATTTTAAACCGGCATCGACGACAAAGATATCGTCGTCGATCTCGATAAGATACATATTTTTCCCATCTTCATCAAGACCGCCCAGAGCCATTATCTTTATTTTTTGCATCTTGTAGATTCCTCCAATTGCTGTCTAAATTATAGCCTAAAAACTACTCTTTAAGCAAGTTTCCATCAAGTGAGAAAGATTTGGTGGCCACGATTTTTACTTTAACGATATCCCCACACTTAACACCTTCCCCTTTAAAGTTAACGAGTTTATTCTCTTTGGTATAGCCCGAAAAGACTGAGGGGTCCTTTTTTGATGGCCCATCGACCAAGACCTCGACTACTTGATCTAAGAAGCGCTCATTAGCCAAATGAGCGTATTCCCCGACCTTTTTGTTAAGTATAGCCAGACGCTTTTCCTTTACTTCTGGTGCTATAGTATCTTCCATACTAGCAGCAGGTGTGCCCTCGCGCCTTGAATAAATAAAGGTAAAGGCATTGTCATACTTACAATAATCGACCATTTCTAGGGTCTTTAAAAAATCTTCATCGCTTTCATTGGGGAAACCGACGATGATATCAGTAGTGAAAGCACAACCAGGGATCGCCTTTTTTAATTTATCGAATAAGACCTTATAATCTTCACTTGTATAGCGACGGTTCATCTTTTTTAAGATCGTATCGCTTCCCGACTGCAAGGGCAAGTGGACATAGGGCATGATGTTTTGATATTGACCCATTATTTCAATGGCGTGATCGGTAAAGTTATAGGGGTGTGAGGTCATAAAGCGGATCCGCTTAATGCCTGTTTTAGCGACCGCCTCTAAAAGCGTGGCAAAACCCTCTTCCATGCCAAGATCTTTACCATAGGCATTGACGTTTTGACCCAAAAGGCATACTTCTTTATACCCTTCAGCGATTAGGTCTTTGATCTCCTTTAGGATATCTTCCATATCGCGCGAGCGCTCCTGGCCACGAGTATAGGGCACGATACAGTATGAACAAAACTTGTCGCAGCCATACATGATATTGACCCAGGCCTTAAAAGGCGTAAAACGCTTGGAAGGCAAATCTTCAATGATCTCCCCAGGCTTTGAAAAGACCTCGACCACCCTTTCTTTTTCTAACATCGTGCGATACAAGAGCTCTGGTAAGTGATAGATGTTATGGGTACCAAAGATGAGATCGACCTGTGGGTATTTTCTTAGGATCGTCTTAACGATCCCCTCTTCTTGCGCCATACAGCCACAAAGAGAGATAATAAGCTCAGGATTTTGTCTTTTAAGTTTCTTTAAGTTGCCGATCTCGCCCAAGACCTTTTCTTCAGCGTTTTGTCGAACGGCACAGGTATTAAGCAAGATGAGGTCGGCATTATTGAGATCTAATGTTTCATCATAGCCTAATTCTTTCAAGATACCGGCTATATTTTCCGAGTCACGGACATTGGCTTGACAGCCATAGGTCCTTAAATAATAATGTCTTCCCTTTCCAATATCTTTGGCAAGATCAGGGATCTTAAAGAGATCTTTACGCACTTTAAAGCGTTCTTTTTTGCGTTTGCGCGCCTCATCTAAAGATGGTAAATCAAATTTATCTAATTTATTCATAGTCATATTTTATCTGCCAGCGATAAAAAAACCAAGTTAAACTTGGTTTTATTGAGAAATCGCAGATACTGGGCAAGTTCCAACACAAGCACCGCAATCGATGCAAGTATTTTCATCACAGCCGGCTTTTCCATCATCGCCTAATGTGATTGCACCAGTCGGACAAACTCCAGTACAAGCACCGCAACCGATGCAAGTATCCTTATCAACTGTTACTGGCATTGTTTTACCTCCTAACACTATCTAAATCTTATCAAAATTGATTGCTTTTTTCAATACGGACGAATCTGAATTCTTTCGATCGCCGTCGCTTTTTTTAAAGTTTCGTCAATTTTAATGACACAGGCCGACAAAATTGCTGCGCCTTCCGCGATCTTATAACGCGTCTTTTCATGTTTAATTAATGCTTCAATCATTTCTGAAACATCGCGTCCGATAATCGAATCATAGACCCCACACATGCCAACGTCCGAAATGAAGGCCAAGTTTCCCAAAAGGCGCTCATCAGCCGTTTGAACATGGGTGTGGGTGCCAACTAGGGCAACCAGACGATCTTTAAAATATTCGGCCATCAAACGCTTTTCACTCGTAGCTTCGGCATGGAAATCGACAAAGAAGAGGTCCGCTTCGACCTTATTCAAGATCTCTTCCATCGCTTCAAAGGGGTCTTGACGATTGGGGTGCATCAAAGCACTACCCAAAAGATTGATCACACAAAGCCTTAAACCCTTGACATAAAAGACCTTATAACCTTCATGAAGATCTTCGGGATAGTTATATGGCACGACCATATCATTCATCTTATCAAGATGAGCGATGACCTCTCTTTTCGAAAAAGAGTGATTGCCCATCGTGATGCAGTCGATGCCTTCACTTTTAAAGCGCTCGTAAATCTTATAGCTGATCCCCTTGCCATGGGCCGAATTTTCCCCGTTAGCGATCACAAAGTCGATATCGTAATCTTTCTTTAGCTGTTTCAAATATTGAAAGACGATATTGCGGCCAGCTGCACCGACAATATCGCCTATAAATAGAATGTTCATTATTTCGCAATTTCCTGCGAACGCACCTCGCGAATAACTGTAACCTTGATCTGTCCGGGATAGGTCAACTCGTTTTCGATGCGCTCCTTAATTTCATGCGCCAATAGACTGCACTTGTTGTCATCGACCTTTTCAGGAACGACCATGATACGAACCTCACGACCGGCTTGGATCGCGTAGGACTTTTCGACACCTTCGAAATCGGAAGCAATCTTTTCAAGCTGCTCCAAGCGGTTGATGTAGTTTTCAATTCCTTCGTGTCTCGCACCAGGTCTAGCCGCACTCAAGGTATCGGCAGCCGCTACCAGATTAGCGATGAGATTGGTAGCTGGCACATCGCCATGGTGCGACTCGATCGCATTGATAACGATCTCATTTTCGCCATAACGCTTGGCAAGTTTAGCACCAAGTTCGACGTGGGTTCCCTCAACTTCAAAGTCTACGGCCTTACCGATATCATGTAAAAGGCCGGCTCTTTTAGCTAAATTTTGATTCAAGCCTAATTCAGCGGCCATCATACCGGCAATAAAGGCGACCTCCATGGAATGAGAAAGACCATTTTGCCCGTAGGAATAACGATATTTAAGGCGTCCGACCAATTTGATGAGTTCTTTATCCATACGGCCGATCTGAAGCTTAAAGATCGCTTCTTCCCCAGCCTTATAGATCGTTTGATCGATCTCTTTGGTAACTTTTTTGACGACATCTTCAATTCGTCCTGGCTGGATACGCCCATCGCGGATCAAAGTTTCAAGTGAAATCCGGGCAATTTCCCTGCGGATCGGGTTGAAGCAGGAGATCGTGATCGTCTCAGGTGTATCATCAATGATAAGATCGGCACCAGTAGCAGTCTCTAAAGCTCTGATATTGCGCCCTTCGCGACCAATGATGCGACCCTTCATCTCTTCAGAAGGCAAAGCGACGACCGAAACCGAACGCTCAATGATCTCATCTTGCGAATAGCGCTGAATAGCAGTCGCGATGATCTCGCGGGCAATCTCTTGAGCCTTTTCTTTAGCTTCTTCCTCTTGCTCGCGAACATAGATCGCTACTTCGTTTTGAATCTTCTTTTCAACAGCCGCCATAAGTTCTGCCTTAGCATCACTTTCTGACATATTGGCTACTTTCTCTAAAACTGCGATCTGCGAATTGATACGCTCTTGCAGTTCTTCTTCCATCTTAGCTAGGCTAGCATTTTTTTCATCGGCTCTTCTTAATTTTTCATCGAGTTTTTTCTCTTTTTGGCCCATCGTTTCATCACGATAGTTTAAAGAATCTTCCCGTCTTAAAAGCTTATTTTCTAAGTCATTAAGCTCATCGCGACGTTCTTTGATCTCTTTCTCGGCCTGTAATTTTAAATCATAGACTTGCGTCTTTCCATCTAAAACAGCTTGTTTAACGATGTTTTTAGCTTTAGCGTCCGCATCGCTTAGGACATCTTCAGCTTTCTTTTTATCTCGATTTAAACCAATCCGGCTGACCACCAGCATACCAATAATACCGACGATCAATCCGAGAACCACACCTATCAACATGGAAGGAGTTAATAAATCATTCATAATTTACCCTCTCTTCCTCTTAACAAATTTGGATTTACCCAAGTGCTATTATATCTTGTTTTAAGACAAACCACAAGATGAATAAAGCAACGTCTCTTTCCCCTATCACTAGGATTTTATTAACAGCTTTTAAATCTTAACGAACGTTGCTGTACTATTAATTTGTGATCACAAATTTGCTATTATATATCTAACCTGTCTTTAGGATACAAGATTAAAAAATGGTGCTAAACTCAGAAATTCAGAACCTGAAGTTTAGCACTTTTTGTATTTTTCTACTTGTCAATATTAGATGGTCAAGGGGAAGGGAATAAGTTTTAGATAGCTCCGTTGTAATTCTTTTTGATGTCGAAACATTTATATATCTGCCATCTGCTTCTACTACTTTGAAGTTTTTTATA
>CALUVF010000092.1 GCA_944324155.1 uncultured Erysipelotrichaceae bacterium
AATACGAAGCGATCAATAAAATGGAAGGCAAGAAGCAGTTTTTGGTTCCCTATCTCATGTCTTCACACCCTGGCTCAACTCTTCAAAGTGCCATCAAACTCGCCGAATATTTAAGAGATATTCATCATTTCCCAAAACAGGTCCAGGACTTTTATCCCACTCCTTCCACGATCTCAACAGTTATGTACTATACCGGGGTCGATCCCTTGACCTTTAAAGAAGTCTATGTCGCGCGCTCTAAACATGAGAAGGCGATGCAAAGAGCCCTGATGCAATATAAAGACCCGAAAAACTACGACCTAGTTTATGAGGCCCTTAAAAAGGCCGGGCGCATGGACCTTGTGGGTTATGGACCAAAGTGTTTGATTAAACCAAGGAGAAGACATGCTTAAAAAAATAGTTTTAGCGCTTATTGCCCTTTTAATCTTGGGGGCGGCATTTATCTTGTTTAGAGTGGACGATAAGGAAGATGCCAGTTTAAAGAATATCCATATCATCATCAAAACTGATGAAGAAGTAATTCTTGATGATTGTTTTGAAACAAACACGGCATCTTTAAAGGATCTTTTATGCGAACTTGAAAAAGCTGAGACGATCGTCATGGATTATGAAGAAGGGCCTTATGGTATGTATATCAAAGCCTTAGGAAAAGGTAAGCTTTATTATGAAGACAGTCTTAAAGGTTTATATTGGACCTATGATTCTAAGAATAATGCCACCTGTCTTACGAATGCCTTTTGTCCGGTGGCTGATGAGGTCTTTTTAGAAGATGGCGATGCTTTTGTCTTTTCTTTAAGCTCTTATGCGTCTTAGATTTTTAGTGCTCGATGCCATATTTTTAACTTTGATCATAGCCTTAAAAGAGGCTTTGGCCTTTTTACCCAATGTCGAAGTCGTGACCCTCATCTTTATGGTCGTGGCCTTACTTTTCCCTTTGCGTGATTCTTTTTTGATCGCCTTTTCCTATGCGACGATTGAAGGCCTTTTATACGGTTTTGGCATTTTTTCAGTGTCTTACTATCTCGTCTTCATCCTGATCGTTTTAATTACGCACTTCTTTTTAAAAAAACCGACTTATCTCAAAGCATCGCTTTTTTCATTTTTTTACGGCCTTTTCTTTGATGTCATCTTTGCCTTACCGCTTCTAGCATCTGGCATCAAGGCCACGATCGCTTATTTATTAAACGGCCTTCTTTTTTCTTTGGCCCATGCCGTTTTTAATTTCATCATCGCCTTATTCTTGTTTGAGGGACTGTATAAGCTCTTAAAGACCTTACTTGAGCGATATGGCCAATATGGGGTAAAATAGATTGATGAAATATTTGAAATGTCTATTTTTAGTCGTGCTTCTTCTTTTTACAAGTCTTAATATCAAGGCCCAGGAAGAGTCCTATCTGTTGATCGACTATCGCGATGAAGAGATGGTCTTAATCGATAGTTTTAATGATCTTTCAAGGGCTTATGAGGTATATGAAAAAGAGCGCGAAAACTATGACAACCTCGTACTTTATGAAGATGATAAGGTCCTTTTGATGGAGTATGGCATGGTCATTTTTAAAAGCGACAAGGCCTGCTCTATCCTTATCGATCTTAACTCTGAAATGTCATTTAATCCCTGCTACGCCAAGGACGCCTTATATTTATCTAGTGAAAGCGACCTTAATAACGTGACCTATTATCTATCGGGTGAAAAAAACACGATCGATCCTCAAAAAGTAGAATTAGCGCCTTATTCTAAAATGTCACTTAGCCCTTCAAGATACAGCGTCCATGACCAAAAGCTCTATCACGACATCAAAAATCAATGGGAATTAGATTACTTTGCTTACCATGCTCTGGTTTCAGCCGCCCCTTCCTATTTAGAAGATGAAAACTATTACTATAGCTATGATGGCAAGTATTTTTATGACAGTTTTAAAACGATGAGCGATGATCTAAATAATGACACTTATAAAAATGCGATCAATGCCAAAGATCCCTTTTATAACTACTATGCTTATCTCTCAGCCCGCGCGATGTCAAATTACAGCGCCCAAGAATTAAAAGCTTATTTTAATGATACGCTCGATCTATCTTCACGCCTTAATTCTTATCATGATAAAAACCAAGACGGTGCCAACGATGTCGTCAATCGCTCGCAATTAGCCGATAGTATCGAGGACTTTTTTGCCAATCAGTACCTCTATGGGGCCAATGCCCTTTTGCTTCTTGCTATCAGTATCAACGAGAGCGCCTACGGTAAAAGCCAAATGGCCTATAGCTACAACAATCTTTTTGGCGATTTAGCCCTAAGCTCCAAGGAAGAAAGATCCAGCGGGCGCTATGAAAGCATCGCTTCTTCGATCTATAATGAGGCGCGCTATATCATATCTAACCGCAATGCCAATTATCGCAGTGATGTCTATAACGGCACTTTTTTAGGCTCGCCTTTAAGCGGTTTGGGTGTCAATTATTCAAGCGACCCCTATTGGAGTGAGAAGGTTGCCGGCATTTACTACGACCTTGATGCAAGCCTAGGCTTTAAGGACGCCAATTTTAAGATCGCGATCAAGGATAATGACAAGACGCTTTATCTTTATCGCGATAAAAACTTTTATTCTTACTACTATGCGCTTAATATCGAACCTTTTGCGCTTTTGGTCTTAGAAGAGGGCGACAACTACTATAAGGTGGCACTAGAGCCCAGCTTTAGCGATGATGACCGCTATGATTT
>CALUVF010000093.1 GCA_944324155.1 uncultured Erysipelotrichaceae bacterium
CTCCAAAAAGTAGTCAAGCTACAGGGATAAATACAGATCCACATTCACATATTTCAATATACAGATCTCATTGACTGTAATCAACCACAGTCAATAAACATACGGTTGATAGAAAGGATATGTATATACTAATAACTCATTAGATGAGTCAATTAGAATATACCAGGACAAAAGAAGCTATACCTTGGGAGTTATCAAAGAAATATTCGAAAAAGATATCAGAAGAAGAATTAAAATCAGGGATCGGGAAACTTTCGATATAGTTAGAAATTTTGTGATTAATAATTATGGTTCATTAATAAACATCAATAGTATCGTAGCCACTCTTAAAAAACATGGAAATTCCATCAGTAAAACCACCGTATCTAAATATATTCAAGCTCTTTTAGATGCGAAGATCCTGTATGAATGTCCTCGATTTGATGTAAAATCAAAGAAAACGATCCAAGGTGAGAAAAAATACTATTTGTCAGAGCTTAGTTTTTACTATGCCCTAAACACAGATAACCAACCAAACTATGGACCTAATTTAGAAAATATCGTCTTTTTATATGCGCGAAGCCATAATTATTCAGTTAGCGTTGGTAGGATCGGAAAATTAGAATGTGACTTTATATTGCGTAATACCTCACAAAATTATAGTTATGTGCAGGTCTCTTACACCATCGCCTTAAGCAAGGACACCGAAGACAGATAATATCGACCCTTAGAGAAAATCAAGGATAATTACCCAAAATATGTTGCCACTACGGATTATATCTTGCAAAAAAGAAATGGTATCAAACACATCAATATCATCGAGTTTATGAAAGAGGGCCAGTTATTCTAGTCTCTTTAAAAAAACGGGCAAAAATGCCCGCCTTTTAAAGATAAGCTTTTTCTTACATTACTTCTGGGGCCTCGATGCCTAACAGATCAAGGGCATTTCTGAAAGTGATCTGCGTGGCCTTTAAAAGAGCAGCACGCTCGTTGGTGAGCTCTTGATTATTAGGGTCATTGACCTTGCACGATGCATAGAAGGCGTGGAAATATTGCGCCAGCTTTTGAAGATAGACCGTGATCTTATTGGGGCTACGGTCTTTGGCGCTAGCAGCGACGACATTTGAAAATTCGCTCAGCTGTTTTAAAAGATCGCTCTCTTTTTCACTTGTCAAAAGATTGTAGCTGTCCTGTAATTTAAACTCACCGACCTGTCTTAGGATCGAAGAGATACGGGCATGGGCGTATTGGATATAATAAACCGGATTGTCGTTGCTTTTTTTGCGAGCCAAACCAAGATCAAAGTCCAAGTGGGTATCTAGCGCCCTGGAAATAAAGAAGTAGCGGGCTGCATCGACCCCGATGTCTTCGCAAAGTTCCCTCAAAGTCACGGCATTGCCGGTCCTTTTGGACATCTTGACCTCTTCCCCGTTTTCCACAAGCCTTACCATTTGGATAATGTCGACTTCTAGGCGTCCTTCATCATATCCTAAAGCTTTTAAGGCTGCTTTCATACGTGGGATATAGCCATGATGGTCAGCCCCCCACAAATTGACAAGGGTCTCATAGCCGCGTTTTAATTTGTCGACGTGATAGGCGATATCGGGTGTGAGGTAAGTATAAAAGCCATCGCTTTTTTTAAGGACCCGGTCCTTTTCGTCGCCATATTCACTGGCTTTAAACCATAAGGCACCTTCCTTTTCATAGCTCAAGCCTTTCTCATTTAAGATATTTACGACCTTTTCTACTTTGCCGTCTTCATAAAGCGATGTTTCAAAGAAGTAATTGTCAAATTCGCATCTAAAATAGGCCAGATCGTTTTTAATGCGCTCCATTTCCAGTTCCTTGCCGCGCTTTTTAAAGTAGGGCAAAACGACTTCATCGTCTTCCTTTAACCACTTGTCGCCCTCTTCTTTGGCGATCTTAATGGCGATGTTTTGGACATCTTTTCCCATATAACCATCATCCGGGATCTTAAAATCAAGGCCGAAATATTCGCGATAACGGGCTTTGATCGATAGTGCCAGCATATCGATCTGATTGCCGGCGTCATTGACATAGTATTCTCTTAAGACCTCATAACCTGCGGCCTTTAAGATCCGGGCGACGCTATCGCCCCAAGCCGCCCCGCGGGCATGCCCTAAGTGCAATATGCCGGTAGGATTGGCGCTGACGTATTCCAAAAGGACGCTGTGTCCCTTGCTGCTTTCGCTTTTGCCATACTCGTGGTCTTTTTCAATGATCTTGTTGATAATGTTTGAAAGGGCGCTTTTTTTCATATAAAAATTAATGAAACCCGGCCCGGCAACTTCGATCTTGTCGGCATTTGTAACCTCTTTTTTTAAGGCATCAACTAAAACATTAGCGATTTCTTTAGGATTTTTATGTAAGACCTTGGCTAAACGCATCGCAATATTGGTAGCGTAATCGCCATTGGTATTATCTTTAGGTATTTCAACCATAACTTCGTTATCTTTAGGTTCATAGTCAAAACTTTGCTTAACGCATGTCTTGATATTATTGATCAAACTATTTTCGATCTGATTCATACACGACCTCCTTACTTGCCCATATATCATACCATAGCTTTATATTTTGGAGTATAATGGAATGCGTTTAGAGGTTTAATATGATTTTATTTTATGTAATTTTAGGTATAGTATTTATCGCAGTTGCCCTTTTGGTCTCGAAGGGCCGCAACAAGAACGCCATTGAAAAGCTGCCCGATGGTGATGAGACCTACGACACAAACCGGGCGATCCTTATCACAAGCGTCACGATCGGATCGATCGGCGTGATCTTCTTATTAGCTGGTTTTCGTCTGATCAGGACCTTTGATATGATCGTTTTTGTGATCGCAATCCTCATTATCGGGGTCGTGACCTTAATGGTCTTTGGGAGAAAAGATGTTTGATTGGTTTTTAAAAAAGACGATCCCCCATTATGATGAAGTGGAAAGCCCAAAGGTCAGAGAGCGCTATGGGATCGTAAGCTCGATCTTATCGATCGTCTTAAATGCCATCATGGTCATTTTTAAAATAACCTTCGGCTACCTCAGTGGATCTGTCGCCATATCAGCTGATGGCCTTAATAATCTATCAGACATGGGGTCAAATCTCGCGACCCTTTTTGGCTTTAAGCTCTCAAACAAGCACCCCGACAGTGAACACCCCTATGGACATGGGAGGATCGAATACATCGTCGGCATGATCATCGCCTTTTTAATCCTTTATGTCGGATTAAATGCCTTTAAAGATGCCCTTGATCAAATAATCGCGCCTACGCCTGTCATATTTTCTTACGCCGCTTTAATAGCACTTATCATTTCCATTCTCATCAAACTGGCTATGGGCTTTTTTAATCGCTACTGCGCCAATAAGATATCATCGCCCTCGCTTTTGGCGGCCTCGCAAGACAGTTTCAACGATGTCCTTTCGACAAGCGCCACCCTGATCGCACTAGTAGCTTCTTTATTCAGCGATCTTCCCTTTGATGGGATCATCGGTCTTTTAGTAGCGATCTTGGTTCTTAAATCGGGGATCGAGATCTTTAAAAACACTATGGATCCGCTTTTGGGTCAGGCCCCTGATAAAGAGATGGTTTCAAGTGTTGTATCATTTATTAAATCTTTTAAGGTCACCAAAGGAATTCACGACCTCATGATGCATGACTACGGCCCGGGCCGCAAATACATGAGCGTGCATGTCGAAGTCGACTCTAAAGAAGATGTCATGAAGATCCATGATGAGATCGACGTGATTGAAAGAGAACTTTTAGAAAAGTTCAATATCTTGACGACGATCCACATGGACCCCATCGTCATCGGCGATCCGCGGGTCGATGAACTAAAACTAAAGGTCGCCAAAGCCGTCAAAGAAGTAAATGATAATTACACGATCCATGATTTCAGAATGGTCGAGGGTATCTCGCATACCAACCTCATCTTCGATGTTGTCTTGCCATCAAGCGATACCAGCGATCATGAAATGATACGCCAAAAGATCGATGCCAAGATCAAAGACCTCGATCCTAAATTCTGCACCGTCATTCAGATCGAACACACTTATCTTTGAGTTATTAACCTACACTGATTTCGACATTTTTGCCGCTGTGCCGGTAATGATTTATCAACGACTTGCTTTTACAAGCAAGGCTTCTCGCTGAGAGAAGTATGTCAATAAACTTCGGAACAATATCAGACTAGTTTGATATTGTTCTTTTAGATTGTTCTTTTAGCTATACTTTTTCAGCCGTCAGATTCTTTACCCACTTTTCGCGCCTTAAAAGATAGTAAGATAGACCAGCCTTTAAGACATCGGTCATCTGTCCGCAGGTATAAAGCAAGATGACATTGAGATCAGTAAAATAACTAAGCCCGGCAACGACCGGAATATTGCAGATCCACATAAAACAAGAGTCCATGAAAAGGGTGGATTTAGTGTCGCCGCCCGCTCTTAAGACAAAGTAGA
>CALUVF010000094.1 GCA_944324155.1 uncultured Erysipelotrichaceae bacterium
TGATATATTTCCATAAAGAGCGATGGATCTTAAATAAGACAAAGGTCATCGCAAAGATCGCTAAAACTAAGATACCTGCTATAAGATACTTCCAAAAATCATAATAAGCTGGGAAGATAAAGGCAAAGTTATTCTTGATCAAAAAGGATATAAAATACGAAAGTGCGACTATCACCAAGTCGCAGCTAAGCATAATTACTTCCCGATGTTTGCGGTAAAACCGGTTGTGAATAATCCTATCAATGAACCCAATAAGCATAACTCTTTAAGTCTTTAGTTACATTTAATATGTAAACATATGTATTATACCACATGTTTTCTATATTTAAAAATCCCCTCCCCCATTTACATTTTTAATATCTATGTTATAGTCTCTTCTTTTACACCTTCTACTATCAAAAGTGTCAATATACCCCTTTATATAAAGGATATTTTAAAGACGTCCGTACCACTGATGATTTTTATATGATGCTTAGTGCTTTGAAGGGCGATAAATTAAAAGGTAAAGAGGATACCCTGGTCTTTATCGATGAGATTGAAGCTTACAATCATCTTTTGACGTTGCTTAAATTTTTGGCTCAAGACAACAAATATACCTACATTGCCAGCGGTTCGCTTTTAGGCGTGAGTCTTAAAGAGACTTCTTCTATCCCTATGGGAAGCATTCGAAAGGTCCGC
Organism: uncultured Erysipelotrichaceae bacterium; assembly: GCA_944324155.1. Taxonomy (GTDB): domain Bacteria; phylum Bacillota_I; class Bacilli_A; order Erysipelotrichales; family Erysipelotrichaceae; genus JAHHTG01. The sequence continues at coordinate 679 of CALUVF010000094.1, forward strand.
ATGTTCCCACTAAACTTAGAAGAATTCCTATATGCCAATGGGGTAGGTAAAGATACTATTGAAGCGATGCGAATAAACTTTAAGAATTCTTCAAGCTTAAATGAAGCATTACATAGTCGCATCATGAATCTCTTTAAAAGATATCTTTTGGTCGGTGGCATGCCAGATGCCGTTAATGCTTATCTTGAAACACGCAATATCTTTAACATTCGCAGCATTCAAAATGAAATAAGAGAGTACTATGCCATAGATGCTGCTAAATACGATACTGCACATAGACTAAAAATCATGAATATCTATAATCTTATTCCATCTAACATGAAAAATAAAAAGAAGCGCATCACTTATACTGATATCGAAGACAAAAAGGGCAAAAAACATGCTGATTACGTTGATGAATTCGACTACCTGATCGCTTCAGGTATTGCCCTAGATGTCAAAGCCATTTCTAATCCCAAATACCCCTTGATACAGTCGACTACTAAAAACCTCATCAAATTATACATGAATGATGTCGGTCTTTTATCAAGTGTCCTTTATGGCAACAACATCAAAGCCATTTTAGAAGATATTAGAAGCATCGATCTTGGATCGATCTATGAGACGGTCGTTGCGATGGAGCTCATGGCCCATGGGCATGATCTTTATTACTATGATAACCGTACTAAAGGCGAAGTTGACTTTTTAATAAATGATCACGCTTCCCTATCGGCTTTCCCAATTGAAGTTAAATCAGGCAAGGATTACAGCATTCACAGTGCTCTTAATAACCTCTTAAAAAACGAAGATTATCATATAAATGAGGCCCTGGTTTTATCAAACGAGCGAATAATAAGTCATAAAAACGGAATCACCTATTCCCCTATCTATAACATCATGTTTATCGACGACAAGGAAAGCGATCTTGAAAAGTTATTGTAATTTATATACAACATTTAAAAATAGATCAAAAAACACAAGAATCACCGATCAATAAAGGGTATTTCTTGTGTTTTCGTTCTTTAAAGTGTCAAACGTTTTTAGTTACTTAAATAGCGCTTTAAGAAAAGCTTAGTTCTTTCTTTTTCAGGCTCATTAAAGATCTTTTGGGGACCTCCCTTTTCTAAGATCACGCCATCGTCCATAAAGATGACCTCATCACTGGCGTCTTTGGCAAAGCCCATTTCATGAGTTACGACGATCATTGTCATCTTTTCCTTAGCCAACTTTTTCATGATGCCCAATACCTCCCCTACCATCTCAGGGTCTAGGGCACTGGTGGGCTCATCAAAGAGTAAGACCTCGGGCTCCATGCATAGGGCCCTGGCGATGGCGACCCTTTGTTTCTGGCCACCGGAAAGAGTTTGGGGGGCGCGATCTTTAAAACTTTGCATGCCTACATCATCTAAACGTTTTAGGGCTGTTTCTTTGGCCTTTTCCTTATCGATCTTTAAAACTTTTGTCATACCTAAAAGGCAGTTGTCTAAGACCGACATATTGTTAAAGAGATTGAAGTTTTGAAAGACCATACCGACCTTTAAGCGGTACTTATTGATGTCTGGAAGCTCATAAATATTATTGCCATGGTAATAAATATTCCCATGATCGATCTTTTCAAGCATATTGATTGACCTTAAAAGAGTGGACTTCCCACTGCCACTGGGCCCGATGATACTGATGACCTGGCCCTTTAAGACCTCAAAGCTGATGCCTTTTAAGACCTTTTGCGAGCCAAAACCTTTTTCAACATTCTTTATTTCTAAGATCTTTTCCATATCCACCTCACGCACAATAGTCCTTGGAACCATCTTTGATATCTAACTTCTTCTCCATGGCATTTAAGAAGAAGGTCGCGATCGTCGTTAGTGCAAGATAAAATAAAGCACTCACAAAATAGGTCTCGACATAGCGATAATTGGTATTGGCGATCGCCCCGGTCTGAAAGAAGAGGTCAACCACCCACACCACACTGAGCATCGAGCTGTCCTTGATATTGACGATGAGCTGATTGCCAAGCGATGGGAAACTGTTTTTGATGGCCTGGGGCAAGATGACATAGATAAGGCTTTGAAAGCGACTGAGCCCTAAGGCCATACAGGCTTCGTTTTGCCCCTTGTCGATTGAAGACAAGCCAGATCTAATGATCTCGACCATATAAGCCCCGGTATTGATCGATATGACAAATAGGCCCGCCATCGGCCCATCCCACCCGATGATCGGACTTAGCCCGTAATAGAGAAAGAGGGCCTGGACCATCATGGGAGTGCCACGGAAAAACCAGATATAAAGCCCTATTAAAAACTGGCTGACTTTTTTTAAGATCTTCACACCTTTTGAATCAAAGGGCGAGATCGCACTGGCCTTGATGACCCCAAACACCAGCCCGATCAAAAGACCGACGATCGTCCCAACTAAGGCATACAAAACTGTATTGACGATCCCGTTTAAAAAGATCGGAAAGTTTGTGATAAGGATCTCCCAGGCTTTGATTAGATCTAAATTCATACTATTCGCTCGCGGGCTGATTAGCTGTCGCTAAAGCCATCATTTCTTCACGTTCTTCTAATGAGATCGCATCAAGGATAGACTGTACTTCTTTAAAGGTCTCAGTATCTCTGCTTCCTTCCTTTAAGGCAATTGAGACACTGGTATCGATATCAAAGCCATGTCCTTCTTCAAAAGTAATATATGTAAGATCACTATTAGCACTCACGACCCCTTCAGCTACGGCCAATTCAGCCGTAATGCCATCGACATCGCCATTTTGAAGGGCTACGACCATCTCGGCATAGTTATCACGCGGGGTCATATGCTCGACCCCTTCGATCTGATCGATGACGGTATCATAGTTCGTCCCGCTTTGGCCGACCACTTTTTTACCACTGAAGTCCTGGATATCAGTATAAGTGGCTTCTTCAGAGCCTTTATTGACGATCATGACCATATCGGCCGATTCAAAATAAGGCGTCGTAAAATCAGCTACTTCCTCGCGGTCTTCATCAGCTGTCATACCGGCGATGATCATATCGATATCGCCATTTTGAAGCGAGGGGATCAAAGCGTCCCAACCGATCTGGCGAACGACTAATTCCTTACCTAAACCATCGGCGATCCTTTGGGCGATCATGACATCATAGCCATCACAATACCCACCGTTTTCAAGCGCTACACTCGTGTCGCTTGCTTCATTAGAAAGCCAGTTAAAGGGAGCGTAGGCACATTCCATGCCAACTGTCAGGCTATTATCTTCTTCATTATTCGCGCCACACCCCATAAGGCATAATCCCAAAAGGGCCACACTTAATAAAACACCAATTCTTTTCATCACAATTTACCTCCTTTTTGGTGGTAAATAAAAGCCATGCGCTTGGCATGACCTCTTTACTACGATCTTGTCCAATAGCGCCTCTTCAAATCGAAGGAGTGCCATAGGTATTCCCTATGACCCCAAGCCAGATCTTCGCCAAGATCTAACTTTCGGCAATGGTTACCTTTCACATGCTTCCTCGCCCGCCGGCTTCACATGTTACTCTGATGCATTGCTACCTCTATGCAACTTTTATTTACGAGTAAATTATAACGGATCCTCTTATTTAGTCAAGTTTGTTCTTAAAAATCTTGAAAAGGTGCAAAAACCATGCCCCGAATTTCTTGAAAAGGTGCAAAATAAGCTGTTTGAATTTCTTGAAAAGGTGTTATAATCAAGGTGTAAATTTCTTGAAAAGGTGATTATATGAAGAGAAAAATTTATCAAGACCTTATTAAATGGAAAGAAAAAAACGGGCGGACCGCTCTTTTGATCGAAGGCGCTAGAAGAGTTGGCAAATCATACATCGTCCATGAATTTGCCCAAAAGGAATATCGCAGTTTTATCATGATCGATTTCTCTAAGACTAAAAATGAGATCAAAGAACTTTTTGATGAATACCTCGATGATCTTGACACTTTCTTTAATTACTTAGAGATCCTCACTAATACCCGTCTTTTTGAAAGAGACTCGCTGATCGTGTTTGACGAGGTCCAGCTATTCCCCAAGGCACGGCAGGCTATTAAACATCTTGTAAAAGACGGGCGCTACGATTACATTGAGACCGGATCGCTCATTTCGATCAAAAATAATGTCAAGGATATTCTGATTCCTTCTGAAGAAGAGCGCTTAGCGATGTATCCCTTAGATTTTGAAGAATTTCTTTGGACAACTGAAAACGAGTGTCTTTTCGAAGCGATACGAAACTGCTTCTTATCTTTAAAACCGCTTGGCCCCTTGCATCGCAAAGCTATGCAGCTTTTTAGACAATACATGATCATCGGCGGCATGCCTCAAGCAGTAGAAACTTTTATTAATACAAATGATTTTAAAAGGACTGACGAGATCAAAAGAGGGATCCTTTCTCTATATAAAGACGACATCGCTAAAAATGAAGAAAAGGCACTGCTCATCAAAGGGATCTTCGATGATATCCCATCACAGCTTTCTAAACACGAAAAACGCTTTACTTATTCAAAAGTAAGAAACAAGGCCAAGTTACGCGACATGAGCGAGCCTTTTACCTGGTTAAAAGAATCGATGATCGTCAACATCTGTTATAAGGCACTAGAGCCAAATTTCGGTCTTAAGATGAATTTAGAGTCTATGGCCCTAAAATGTTATATGGGCGATACCGGCCTTTTACTTAGCCACGCCTTTGATGAAAAAGGACTTCTAGATAATGAGATATATCGTAGATTATTGTTTGATAAACTATCCATCAATAAAGGCATGCTTACTGAAAACATTGTCGCTCAAATGCTGGTATCAAGTAATCATAAGCTCTACTACTATGCCAACAGCTCCCGCCAAAACAAAGATGACCGCATGGAAATCGATTTTCTTGTCGCTAAGTCAAAGCTTACCAACAAGCACAATATCTCACCGATCGAGGTCAAATCTTCTAAATACAACACGCATCGCTCATTAGACAAGTTTAACAATAAGTACTCTGATTTCATCGATAAAGCCTATGTGCTGGACTCTTCAGATGTAAAGATCGAAAACGACATAATTTATCTGCCACTATACATGACGCCCTTTATCTAGGCATGGGTATCGGGTATAACGATCTTGCCAGTATCTTTGATCATAAAGCTTAGAGGCTTAGATTCTAGTCCTTCATAGTTTTCATCTTCTAAGACTAAAGCCTTGACATAATACTTGCCGGGCTTAGTTGGCACTTCTTTGGTATATTCGCCATCGATCCTAGAAGAATAGACAAGATAGCTTTCACCCCATAAACTCTTAGGTGCCTTAAAATCAAATGCTTCATTTATCATCACATCATGGACTTTCGCTTCTTCTAAGAACTTATTTTTGGCCTTATAGATCTCAAAGTTTTGATAGCGGATCACCCCAAGATAGTCGTGCGATCCCAAAACATAGGCTATTAAAGTATACTCTCCGGCATCTTTTGGAACGTAGTCTATGACCTTACCATCTTTTAGCCACATTAAGGCCACCTTATCCATGTGGCTGGCCTCGATCACGCTGTTATCAACCTTCATCTCCTTAGCGTCATAGTAATGGCTGAGATCCTTTTTGATCGCCAGACGCTCTAAATCCATCGCGATCATAAAGGTCCTCTTTAAAGAAGAGGCGCTTTGATAGTTCTGAGTTTCAGAAAGCGTGGCCATCACGCGATATATCCCCGCTTCTTTCGGCACGTAATCGATCTTATGCCAGCCATCTAGCTCCAGTTCTTCAAAGCTATAGGTAACACTTGCTTCTGGATTATTGGTGCTTATTTCAATATGGGGGTATTGTCCATTATAGACATAAGAGATACCACCTAAGATCTCTACTTCCCCTTTTGCCTTGACGATCTTAAAGTCATAAGTCACACTGTTTCCAAGATAGAAGTCATCTTCTTTAACGCTGATCAAAACGCGATATTCACCAGCTTCTTTTGGAAGAGTGTCTAAGTCAATATAAGCTCCATCTTTTAAGACCTGGTATTTTTTGCTTACTATGCCGCTTGAACCCTTAACTTTGACTTTGAGATCATCGCTTATCGGCTTAGCGTCATAGGTCTTGTTTAGATCGCCACTTACTTCAATCACGCTTGGTCCTTTTTTGACATTTAAATCAAGATCAACCCTAAAACTTTGACCATTTACTTCATAATCATAGCTGACCTTATTAATCCCGAGACGATCGACCTTAATTAGGCCGTCCTCATATTCTAAGCCGCTGAAGTTTTTGACTTTGCCTAGATCGATCTTTTCAAATATATCTTTAAGTAAGACATCCTTACCCATCGCTTCTTTTTCCAAGTGATAGTTTGTATCATAATAAAAGACTCTTGGTTTATTGCTAAGATTTAGATAGGCCAGGTTATTGTCGCGCACATCAAGATATTTTAAAGACTTATTGTTTGTAAGATCTAATCCTTCAAGCTTATTTCCCTTAAGCATGGCATACTCTAAAGAAGGGTTATAGCTCGTATCAAGATCTCTTAGGGCATTAAAACTAAGGTCAA
>CALUVF010000095.1 GCA_944324155.1 uncultured Erysipelotrichaceae bacterium
GGTACCTCATTTCCTAAGATACGTTTAATGAGGACTGACATGCGCTCCTTAGTTTTAATGTGAAAGCCCTTGGCGACATTGATGATGATGTACTTCTTTTCCATAAGAGACTTTATTTCTAAAAGCACGCTCTCCATGGCCGTTGTCGGCACCCCTAATAAGATCACATCGGCATCTTTTAAGACGCTTATATCATTTGAGGCCTTGATCGCTTCATTGATCTTACAGTCAAAAAAGCGGCTGTTTCGATGATTCTCATTGATGTCGTTTACTTCTTCCTTAGAAATGCCGTAGATCAGAGTATCGACACCATTATCCACTAATACCTGAGCTAAAGCCGTTGCCCAGCTCCCGCTTCCTACGATTCTTACTTTCATGATTCCTTCTTCCTCGCGATAATTTTAATCGGTACGCCTTCAAATCCAAAGGCTTTGCGCAATTGATTCTCTAAATAGCGTTCGTATGAAAAATGCAACAGTTCAACATCATTCACAAACAAGACGATCACGCAAGGAGCCGTCTCAACTTGTGAAGCATAATAGATCTTTAATCTTTTTCCTGCATGGGTTTTGGGCGGATTAGAAAACTGCGCGTCCATGATGACTTCATTTAGGACGTTAGTTTTAATGCGCAGATTGACGTTGTTATAGACAAGATCGATCGTTTCTAAAAGCGGGCGCATTCTTTGGCCCTTTAAAGCTGATGTGAAACAGATCGGTGCATAGTCAAGATAAGGCAGATCGATCCTTAGTTTCTTTTCCAGATTGGCCATGGTCTTGTCGTCTTTTTCGATCGCATCCCACTTATTGACGACTAGGATCACACCTTTCAAAGCTTCATGGGCCAGACCGGCCACATGCTTGTCTTGTTCGAGCAGTCCTCTTTCACCATCGATCACTACTAAGACGACATCGGCACGATCGATCGCAGCCTTCGCTCTTAAAAGGGCGTATTTTTCGACATTTTCTTCAATCTTCCCACGCCTTCTGATACCAGCCGTATCAATGACGACATAGGTCTTCTCATTTGCCACAAAAAGCGTATCGATCGCATCTCTGGTGGTTCCTTCGATATCTGAGACAATGACTCGATTTTCACCCAAAAGGGCGTTGGTCAAAGAGGATTTACCAACATTAGGACGCCCGATGATCGCAAATTTGATCATTCCTTCATAGTCGTCTTTACTCTTATCACCGATGAGTTCGACACAGCGATCTAAAAGATCGCCCACTCCGATACCATGACTTGCCGAAACGGCCAAGGGATCACCATAACCGAGCTTATAAAAGTCGTAGATATTAGCGATCTGCGGGCCATCATCGATCTTGTTGACCGCCACGATGACTGGTTTTTTTGACATGCGCAAAAGCTTGGCCACATATTCATCTTCCGCCGTCAGCCCTTGGCGTCCATTTGTCAAAAGAATGATCACATCAGCCTCAAGGATCGCTATATCGACCTGGGCTTTGATCTCTTTTTGAAAGGGCGCATCTTCTAAAGTGATACCACCGGTATCAATGACGCGATAAGTTTTAGAAAGCCACGAACACTCACCATATAAGCGGTCGCGCGTTACGCCGGGTTCATCTTCGACGATGGCCAAGCGCTCCTCGAGCATTCGATTAAACAGCGTGGACTTGCCAACATTGGGGCGGCCCACGATCGCTATGGTTCCATCAATCAAAGTTCTCTCCTCCTATATTTTAGTTTTAACGATCTTATATATCGCTTCAACTACCTCATCTTGGCTTAGATCTGAGGTGTCGATCTCAATCGCATCATCGGCCTTTTTAAGCGGCGAGACGCTGCGGTGCATATCTTGATAATCACGATCCTTGATCTCTTTTAAAAGTTTTTCATAGTCATCTTTAAGACCTTTGGCAGCATTTTGGATCATTCTTCTTTTTGCACGATCCTCGGCGCTGGCCGTTAAATAGATCTTAACTTCCGCATCTTTTAAAACGACTGTTCCAATATCGCGACCATCAAGAATATAACCCTTATCTTTCGCGATATCTTTTTGAAGGGCCACTAAAGCTTCGCGGACCCTAGGGTTTTTGGAGACTGTACTTGCGGCCATTGAGATCTCATTGGTGCGGATCTTATCAGATACTTCTATCCCATTTAGATAGATCTCGCCATTATCTTTAAACTCCATTTTAGACTTTTTCATCAAGGTGACGATTGCTTCTTCATCGTCAAGCCCAAGGCCATCCTTTAAAGCCATATAAGCCACTAAGCGATACATTGCGCCAGTATCTAGATGAACATAGCCCAATAACTGGGCTAAGTGATCGGATACTGTGCTCTTGCCGGCGGCCGAGGGGCCATCGATCGCGATATTGATCCTCATTAGATAATACCTCTGGCCGTTAAGATCAAATATCCAATAAAGGCCAAGATGGCAATAAGGACGATGATGAGCACCGTCAAGATGAAATTAAGGATCTTGTTGGGGCGGGGCTCGATGTCGAGCTCTTCTTCCTTTTTGACCTTCTTGTTGTTTTCGATATTGATCGGCAAGGTCTCATTCATGAGTGTCTTGTCACCTTCAGCCTTTAAGGCCTGCTTAGTTGTTTCTAGATCGCCTTCCAGCGTCTTGATATCAGTTGCGACAAGGGTTTTAGTAATATCGTCGCTAGTCTCTTCATCTTCTTTTAAATAGGTCTTTAAAAGATCGGTCACTTCACTGGAAAGTTCCTCTTCTTCAGGCTCCTTGTTTACGACTTCTTCTTTTTGAGCTTCGACCTTAGGTTCTTCTTCGACCTTCTTAAAGTCTTCAGCTTCTTCCTTATTGGTGTCTAATTCCGATAAGATCTTCTTGATCTCAAGCGTAACGGTATTGGTGATCTCTTCATCTTTGGTATCCTGATTTTGCGAAGAGCGGATCTCTTGAACGATCGCATCAGAAACATCATCAGCCGTCAAAAGACCTTGGGCCTTATTATAGGCATTGACCTCGCTTAAAGCTTCGTTTAAGTAATTGTCATCGATCTTGACTTCTTCATCGGCGTCAAGTTCTACTGGCTCGTCAGTATTTTTAGGTTCTTCTTTCTCTTCGAAGTCAAAAGGCTCAAAGTCATCAAAAGTCTCAAGCTCTTCAAAGCTTTCCTCAGGCGTTTGATCTTCTTCTTTAATTTCTTCCTTTATAGGTTTTTCTTTAACTTCTTCCTTTTTCGGCTCTTCTTTAACTTCTGGTTTTTCTTCTTTTAAAGGAGCTTCTTCTAAAGGAAGAGTCTCCCTAGTTACAGGCGCTTCTTCTTTTGGTTTTAAGCTTGTCGTATCAATATGCAAGTCATTCATTCTGTCTTCATATTTTGACAAGTCCTTACTCTTAACCTCAACCTCTGGACTTTGTTCTAATTGATTACGTAGTTCAGCATATTTTTGTGTGCGTGTCAATCTGGCCATCTAAAACCCTCCATAATTAATAAGATTGCACCAAAAGGCGCTTTTATCCTTATGTATTATACAACATGCACCGTCTTTACGCCAAATTTTTAAAAAATCGCCCCATTAGCGATGTAAAAGGGGCGAGATGTGTTTATAGATAAGCGTCGTAACCAAAGATACGACGATCCCTTTAATGAGATTAAACGGGGTCGTACAGCATAGCACCAGCATGAATTTAGAATCGACGAAGCCAAAGATCGCCTGGCCCATGCCGACGATCGTATCAAGATCATAACCCATGAAAAAGACGTAGGCGGGAATAATGAAGAAATAGTTGGTAATAAAGGCAACTAGGGTCATCGAGATCGTCGCTATAAGCATGCCGATCATAGCTCCTTTTTTCGTCTTATGTTTCTGATAATAGATCGAAGCGGGAACGACAAAGGCACAGCCGACTAAAAAGTTTGAAATATCACCGACAAAGGCCGTTGAGGTCCCGGTGAATAAGACCTGTAAGAAGTTTTTAAAAAACTCGATCATCACACCAGGCAAAGGCCCTAGGGCAAAACCACCTACCAAAACCGCTACTTCACTAAAGTCTAACTGATAAAACGGCGGTGCAATAAAGGGCAAAGAGATCTGAAAAAACATCAGAACAAACGCAATGGCTGACAAGATCGCTACCTTAGTGATCGTTGAAACCGTTAAAACCTTATTTTTCATAATCAATATTCCTCCCTGCAAAATAAAAAAGGTTTTAATAAAACCTTCAAGAGTAATATGAAAGAATAAAAAAGAAACATTCTCTCATCCAGACTATACTGTCGCCACTTGAATCACACAAGTTCGGCCCTCGCCTTGAGGGTTCGCGGGGTATACCGCCGGTCGGGAATTGCGCCCTGCCCTGAAAGTTTACTCCTTTATTGTAGGACCATCATTCCCTAGATGCAAGCTCTTTCTTGCGAAAGATCTTCAAGATAGCTAATCACATTATCTAACGTTTCAAAAACCGCCTGCGTATTATCGAGGAAAGCTTTGGAAGGTCTTTTCATATCTGGGATACATAGGACGTCGATCTTGGCATTATTGGCTGCTAAAATACCATTTTCACTGTCTTCTAAAACTAACGCCCTAGATGCTTCAACCCCAAGCTTTTCTAAGGCTTTTAAAAACACTTCAGGGTCAGGTTTTCCTGATACGACATCTTCACTAAACACAAATTCATCAAAATAATCGATGATCTCATGGTCTTTCAAGATCGCTAGGGCCCGCTCTTTGGTGGAAGAAGTCGCTAAAGCCGTCTTATACCCATTAGCCTTTAAATAACCTAAAAGCTTTTTGGCACCTCTTTTTAGGTCGACTCCTTTTTTGATCAACTCTTTCTCGATTGCGATGACCCTTTTAAAACACTCTTCTTGCGATAAGGGCAATTGATAAGTTTTAATAAAACGCCTGACATTTTCAATCTCTGTTTTGCCACTGTAGTGCTTGGCATATTCTTCCCTTGTAAAATCATAGCCATATGGCATTAAGAGCTTTTGATATACCTTTAAAGATATGATTTCCGTATCGACGAGTAGTCCGTCAAAATCAAATATCAAAGCTTCGATCATCTTCACTACCCTCCAACCACACCATTATAAGGCACTTCATTAAAAACCGCGCTTTTTTAAGCACGGCTTGAGTATTTGCCATCGATCGTTGAAACGATGATGCGCTCTTCATTTTCAATGAATAAGGGAACCTTGACCTCTAGGCCGGTTTCACATTTAGCGTTTTTTAAGGCACTGGTGGCAGTGTCGCCTTTAACGGCTGCTTCACATTCCACCAGCTGTAATTCGACCTTATCTGGCAAGGTAATACCAAGGATCTCATTTTCATACATCGAGACATCGACCTCAAGATTGGGAACCAAAAAGTTCATCTCCCATGTCAAGTTTTCCTTTGGGATCTCGATCTGATCGTAAGTCATATTATCCATAAAAACTAAGGCCTCGCCACTGTCATATAGATATTGCATCTTCTTTCTTTCGATATGAGCTTCTTCGACCTTGTCGCCACCGGTGAATGAGATCTCATTGATGACCCCAGTGCGGACATTTTTGACCTTGACCTTGACGATCATCTGACGCATGGCCGTCTTATTGCGGTCAACGCCAATTACTGTATAAATATTGCCTTCATATTCAAAAGCTAGACCCGGACGTAAGTCATTGACGATAATCATTTACTGTTTCCTCCCTATGTCGTGATTATTCTATTACAAAAAGGTCCTTTTTCCAAGCTGAATTTTGTTTTAGAAAAGGTGGTGATGGCTTATAATAGCTAGCGGAGGAAATGAAATGATTTTAGATAAAATAGATGAAAATTTAATAAAACTCTCTAAAGATTCTAAAGAAGCCCTTAAAGATATCTATCAAAAGATCGACGAGGTCTGTCTTTATAATTCAGATCGGATCTTAGAGGCCTTTATTGAAAATAGAGTTTCTTACAGTGACTTTGCCGATATCAACGGTTATGGCAACTTTGATGAGGGGCGTGATAAGTTAGAGCGGATCTTTGCCCGTGTCTTGGGATGTGAAGATGCCTTAGTCAGAAGCCAGATCATGAGTGGCACAAATGCCATCTACTTGGGTCTAAGTGCCCTTTTAAAACACGGTGACACCCTTTTGGCGATCAGTGGCGACCCCTACGATTCCTTACTAGAAATGATCGGGATCTATGGCGATTCCAACCAATCTTTAAAGGCCTGTGGCGTCAAATATGAGATGATCGATCTTGTCGATAACGATTTTGATGACGAAGCGATCATTTCGCGTGTCAAAAAAGGTGTAAAGGTCGTTGAGATCCAAAGATCAAGAGGCTATGCCAGCCGCCAATCTTTAGCGATCGCCAAGATCGAAAGAATCATCAAAAAGATCAAAGAAACTGACCCTAAGGTCATTGTGTTCGTCGATAACTGCTATGGCGAACTAGTCGAAAAAAAAGAGCCCGGACATGTCGGTGCTGATATCGTCGTCGGCTCTCTTATGAAAAATCTTGGGGGCGGCATTGCCACCACAGGTGGCTATATTGCCGGACGAAAAGACTTGATCAAAGAAGTTGCCGAGCGCTTGAGTGCTCCTGGAATCGGAAAGGATCTGGGGGCCAATTTCAATCAGAACATCAATTTCTTTAAAGGTATCTTCTTAGCGCCCAATGCCGTAAGAAACGCTTTAAAGACGGCGGTCTTTGCCGCATATATGTTAGAGAAGCTCGGCTATCAGAATGTCGATCCCAAATTCGATGAAGAAAGGACCGATATCATTCAAACACTTGAATTAGGAAGCGAAGAAAAACTTGTTGAGTTCTCCCAGGGCATCCAATCTTCAAGCCCCATCGATTCCTTTGTCAAAGTCATGAGCGCCCCGATGCCCGGTTATCCCTTTAACGAGGTCATGGCAGCTGGCAGCTTCACCCAAGGCAGCACGATCGAGCTCAGTGCCGATGCCCCAATCATCGCACCCTATCGTTTGTATATGCAAGGGGGGCTGACCTTAGAATATGGTGAGCTGTCGATCCTTTTAGCACTTTCCAATCTTCAAAAATAGGATCAGCGCGATCCTATTTTTTGTTTATAAGTCTTTTGTTTATAGCGGTCATAGATCACAAGGACGATCCCCGCTACCAGCAAAATGATCGCCACTATAAGCATAAAATTTCTAATGATGTCAAACATGCTCAAAGGACTTTCCATAAAGTCGTCGCCAATTAAATCAAATGAGCCGAATAAAGAGTTGCTCATCACGCTTACAAGAATGCCCATAGCCAACAAGGCCAAGCCGGCATAAATGAAGTAATAGCCGATCTTTTGCCAGTGTCTTTTGCCCAGGGATACCACATGATCGATCGCGCCGATGATCTGATTGTCATCTTGGTGTTTGGCTTCCTTATCTGGATCGATGATCTCATCTACACTAGCTTTTAAAACCTTCGATAAGATCTTCAAATTATAGGCATCTGGTAAAGCTTGATCGTTTTCCCATTTAGAGATCGTCTGTCTTGAGACTCCTAACTTATCAGCCAGATCTACTTGCGATAGGCCGCTTTGATGGCGTAACTTAATGATTTTTTCACCGGTCGTCATTTATTTTCCCTCCCTTTGATTTCATTATAGATCAAAGTGCCATAGGGATATGCCAATCCTGTTTTAAAAAATGTCAGCTTTAGTTGACAGTCATCTTAAACACTGCCCATTTGCCCGCCATCGATCCGAATGATCGTGTTATTGATAAAATCGGCTTTCGCGCTTACTAAAAAACTGACCAGATATGCCACATCCTTTGGATCGCCATATCTTTTCACCATGATCTTTTCGACTTCCGACTTTAAAAACTCTTCATCATAGCCTTCTAACTCCTTTTCAGTGCCGATAAAGCCTGGAGCGATGCAGTTGACATGGACAAAGGGAGCGAATTCGGCTGCCAGATTGTGGGTCAAAGAAATAAGCGCAGCTTTGGAGGCATCATAGTCGATGCACATGGGATAGTATGTATTTATCCCATTGGTCGAAGATATATTGATGATCCTGCCATATTCCTTTTCTAACATGTGATGATAGACCCTTTTAGCCATGATAAAAGCCCCGACGACATTGACATCGAGCGTCCTTTTAAATTCTGCACTCGTCTTTAAATGAAAGAGGTTAGAGAGATCGATCGCTGCGTTGTTGATAAGAATATCGACCCCACCCCATTTTTTTTCGATGTCTGAGATCATCAGATCGACTTCTTCTTCATTAGAGACATCACACTTATAAGTCAGACATCTGACACCATACGTCGCTTTGATCTCTTCAGCAAGCTTTAAAGCTTCCTTTTGCGAAGTCAAATAATTTATGACGATATCATAGCCATCTTTCGCGAGCTCTATGACGATCGCCCTTCCGATCCCTCTGGCGCCGCCAGTGACAAGAACTACCTTATTCATAAGAAAAGAAGAGCTCCTTAAGCTCTTCCAGAATACTTGCCATCTGCTGAAAAGACCACGATCTTTTCGCCTGGTTCGATGAATTGCGGAACGCGCAATTTAAGTCCGGTCTCGGTAACGGCGTCCTTGGTTTGATTAGAGGGCGCGCCCTTGATCGCGGCATCAGTTTCGGTAACCGTAAGTTCCACTTTTTCAGGAACTGATACTGATAAGAGATCCCCCTCAAAAAACATCAAGGTGACCTCCGATCCTTCCACGATGAAGTATTTGTTGAAGCCTAGATGGGCTTCATCTAATTCATAAGTGTCATAGGTCTCAAGATCCATGAAATAATAAGTTGAATCGGCTGTATAAGAGTATTGAGCGCTCTTTTTAGAAATATTGGCCGCTTCAAATTTGGTCGAAGCGTTGAAGTTGCGCTCTTGTACGTTGCCGGTCTTGAGATTCTTCATTTTGGTCTTTAAGATCGCGGCGCCCTTGCCTGGCTTGACGTGTTGGAAATCTAACACTTGCCATGGGTCGCCATCGACGATCAAAGTTAAACCTGTTTTAAAATCACCTGCTGCAATTGCCATATTTATCTCCTTCTTTTTATTTCTACATACTAATTGTACAAATCTAAAGCCATTTGCTCAAGCTTTTTAGAAGATCGAGAGCTTCTTTTCTTCTTGATGAGACTTAATATACTTCGTCCATTTGATATAACCATAGGTCGTGTTGGTAAAATAGCCCAGTTTTAAGATCAAAAGGACGTATTGACCAGAGAGGATATTGATAATCGCTTCTAAGGCCGAGCAGATATACCAGGCGATCCACTGTTCGCGGAAACGGAAAAAGATGAATAGGCCATTGGCAATACCGACCGCCGAGGCACAGGCATCAATATAGATGATAGCGGTCTCAAGGTTTTGATTGTGATAAAAATCCGTCGCGATATCAAGACCACTGATGAGATAGCCGATCACCAAGGTCCAAACAATGATGCCGATGATCACAAGAACTTCCTGATAGCCCTTTAAGCGTCTGACAATTGTCAATTCATCTTCCTTGTCGTCTTTGTGTTTTGACCAGTTCACAAAACTGATGATGTCGATCGGTAGCCGGAAAAATAAAGTTGTCGCCAAGGTCGCAAAGCGATACATGAGCACGATCGAGATGACGATCTCGGTAATCTCGACAAAGACCGAAACTAAGAAATTGTAGCGCGATTGTTTAGAGATCAATAATTCACACAGGATATTTAAAAAGGTATCTAAAAGATAGAGGCACATGATGATGATGCCATTGACCCCATTGGCGCTCTCTTCTGGGAAAAGGATCGAGAAGATGGTCGCTAAGACCATGATGCTTATAAACCAGGACTTCTCATAGGTCGTAAACTGTTTGCCAAAGGCATACATGACCAAAAGCGAGACCGCCAGGATCAAAGAGGCATTGGCAAAGTTGAAAAGCGGCATTAATTCATCGGCCAAAAAAGATTGATAAGCAGCCTTGGCTTCATTCTGACTGATGTCTTGATGGTCAAAGAAAAAAGTATGGCCATCGACACTTTGAAATTCATAGGCTTTGATCGATGTGTCCTTCAAATTTTCATATTCATCATATGGATAGGTGATGCGCATAACACCATCGCTTGAATGATACAAGACCTCGCAAGAACTCATCTCTTCTTCATCGCAATCTTCACTTTCTAGATCGCGCTCCATCACGACCTCTTTGATGAGCTTAAACTCGCCGACTTCAGCATTCAGCTTAAAAAGGCCAAGTCCGTAAGAAACGCAAGATGCCAACAAAAGCGCAGCCAAGAAAAAGAGCTCCACACACCTTACTTTTTTATTCGGTTCAATATTCTTTCTAAAAAAATTAAACATCATCATATCCCCTATCTTTTATTTTCAAAACGAAAATAATTATAGTAGAAATAGGCTCTCTTGTGAATAAAAACCTAATGGGTGTAATCGACTATCCGATTGTTTTCGACATAGACCTCAAGGTCGATATCGCCCGATAAAAGACGATAGCCCCCTGCACTTTCATAAACTTCCACATAAAGATCCGCGATCTCAAAGTCTTCAACTTTATCATTTAAAAGATTGCAGGTAAATGTATCTAATATTAAACGCTCTTTGATCGTATCGAGCTTAATCTTTTTGAGATATTCAAGACTTTCAAGATCGTTAATGGTAGTGATCATTAAAGAAGTGGCAACTGAGGTCACGATCAAAAGGATCAATAAAAAGGCAGTTGAGACAAAGCCCTTAGCGTAAGCGCACTTTAAACTCTTTTTGGGCTTTAAGATATTCAAGATATATTTCATCATCTTCTTTTATAAAACTGAGGCTTTCGACATCGTCAAGAAAAAGCTGATAACCCGGTGTCAAATATAAGCGCGATCCATCATACATCAAAACATGATCATCTTCGCCGATCTTAAAGGTCAGCTTGTTTGAGACAAGATCGATATCGTAAGCTAGAATCAATTCACGCTTTAGCTTTTCCATTGAAAGCATATCGCCGATACTTGGATCATACATCGCAAACGAACTTAGAATTCGAAGAGCAGTCGTGATTATGGGAAGCATCATCACCCCCACAAACATCACCACGAGCATTTCGCCTAATAAGAATCCACGATACTTTCGTCTTCGGGTATTTCTTCTTGGATAATACATGGTATGGTGTCATAGATCTCTTCGTAGTATGCGAGATCTTTAAAAATCGCTTCTTTTTGCCTTTCATAATTTAAAACTACTCGGCTTGAAGCACTGACGATAAGCGTGATCATCGCAGTGATAGCGATCGCAACAAGGGCGTCGCTTAAAAGGAAGGCCCTAGTTTTCATAAGTCAGATAGCTTGATCCCAAATGGGCGATCAGATTGCCCTTTTTTCCCTTCATCGTCTTAGCTTCATTGATCGTTCCGTTTTGGTTGAATCTCAGGTCATAAAAACCCATCTTGTTTTCTAAGACCACGGTCTCTTTATTGGCCATGGCCTTAGCTAAAGAGGTGTGATACTCGCTGATGAAGATCTCGTCTTCGTAACTTAGATCCGGCACACGGCCTAACGTCAAGTTTGATAAGACGGCAAGTATGAAAATAACGGCGACCAGCTCTGTCAAAGTAAAGGCCTTAGTTATAGGTGGCATGACCATTTGAGATACTGATGGCCTCCCCGCTTGAACATTTGGTCTGATCGCTTGAGAGATACCCGCCGCTGACCAGATCTTCGATCGAGGCGGGATATTCGCCATAATCGAGCTTGAATTCGACGATTGCCGCATCAACGACCTTGGTCAGGGCCTCACAGCCCACGCCTTCCACCGAATCCATGACCTTGGCGACATTGGGGATAGTCAAAAGAAACAGCACCGAAATAATGAGCACGACGACGATCATTTCTAATAAAGTAAAGGCTTGATAGTTTTTCTTCATATTCCTCCTAACATACTCATCGGTATGAATAATATCTGATAGACAAAGATGATGAGGATCCCTACTAAGGCATAGGCGCCGATCTGAATGATCTTGGCAAGCTTGAGACAAAAGCGCGAAAAGCGTGCTTTAAAATCATTCAGGTAGAGATCGATCATCCTAAATGAGTCAACTGAGCTTGAGGCGATCTTGATAAAATAGGCCAGTCGCTCGTCAATAAAAGGCTGGCTCATGGCGCCTTTTAGATCATCGCCCCTTAAAAGAGCCCGATCGACCTCATGTGCCAAAAAAGTGATAAGAGGCTTCTCTTTTAAGTGTTTTAAGATATTGATCGTATCATAGGTCTTGATGCCCAGGGCCTGACATTCCTTAAAATAGATCATAAATTCGTTGGAGAGATAATCTTTTAAGACGCTGAAAGAGAGGTACTTGCAAAGAAAGACATAGGCTAAGACCTGGCGCTTAGGGCGCAAAAAATATAAAAGCAGACCAAGTATTAAAACAATCAGGATAAAAATAAGACTTATTGTGAAATCTAAGATCTCTTTAAAGATCTCTAAACCCTTTAAATTTGAACTGAGCGAGCTAAAGGCACTTAGTAACCCGTCAAAACAAAAGGAATTAAAAAGATAGACACCGGCCAAACTTAAAAACAGCATTCCCAAGGGATAGACCAGGGCTTTTTGAATCGAACTTTCTAAGGCCTTTTTTTCCTTAAATAACTTAAGGGTCAAATAGAGATTTTCTAAAAGACTCAGATAGGGCGCCAGGGCTAAAAAATAGGACCGGACATCACTTTTTAAAAACGCTGGGAAAATCTCTTCTAAAAGGGAGCCGTGATTAAGCTTTTGAATGAGCTCTTCAACGATCTCTTTATTCTGCTTGGTCTTTATAAGTAAAAGAGCGTTTTTTAAATCGATATCACTTCTTAAAAGAGCTTCTAGGGCAAAGAGATCTTCGCTTTTAAAGTAAACTTTCGCTTTGAAAACTGGCAATTTGACCTTTTTTATATGCATAATTTAAGCTGTCCTCTAAACTGAAGAATTGACCTTTTACACTTTCGCCTGCTAAATACCTTAAAAGCACTCCACGGTCCAAAGTCTCATATATAACGACTTTTTCATCGGAGTCCGGGCGCTTTAATAAGCGCTGGGTCGCGATACCCAAAAGGACATTTTCTAATTGCCCCTTTTCGACCCCTAACTCCAAAAGACGCTCGATCGCCAAAAGCGAAGTCCCGGCATGTAAAGAAGTAATGACCAAATGGCCGGTGTTGGCTGCCCTGATAGCCATTTTAGCTGTCGTCTCATCACGGATCTCACCGATCATGATGATGTCGGGATCGTGTCTTAAGACCTGCTTGATCGCCCCGTCCATCAAAATACCGGTCCCCTCATTGACGCTGATCTGCATAAAGTCGTCATAGTGCACCTCCACCGGGTCTTCAATCGTGAAGATCTTTTTTCCTTTAGCCTTTTTTAAAAGTGTATAAAGGGTCGTAGTCTTTCCAGACCCCGTGGGCCCGCAACAGATAAACAAGCCCATGCGCTGGGCGATCATCTTTTCAAAGAAATCATTTTGACTTTTGATCATCGACAAATGATTTTCGTCAAGCTCTAGTTGATCATCAAGGATCCTTAAGACGCCATTATCAAGATGCAGCTCATGAATTAAGGCAAAGCGTAATGACAGATTGTGATCTTTTAAGGTCCACTCAAACTGTCCGGTCTGCGGTCTTAAAAGATTTCCGATATCAAGATTAGCCAGATACTGCAAGTATCTAAGCAAGCGATAATCGCCAGGTTTGCCCTTGACAGGATAGATCTTTTCGCCGATTCGCATCTCGATCATAAAATCATCATAGCGCCTGGTGAAGTGGATGTCGCTGGCGTGATGCCTTAAGGCCAGGGCAAGTAATGCGTTTAGTCTTTCTTCCATATAAGTCCTCCACTTATTTATTGCCGGCCTCTTTCCTTTTTCCCAAAAGAAAAGATGATTTTTTAGATCATCTTTTAAAAGAGATAGGGATTTTCACGCTTTTCAATTGAAAGCGTCGTCATTTCATCGTGCCCGGGAAATAGACGATAGTCTTTATCAAGTTTTTTCAAATAGCTGAGCGAATCCTTTAAAAGTCTCATATCCCCACCATAGAGGTCTGTGCGACCCACACTACCTTTAAATATCGTATCGCCACAAAAGATCATATCTTCCATAATGATGAAGACCGAGCCCTTGGTATGACCGCTGGCCAAAACGACCTCAAAGTCAAAAGGTCCGATCGTATAGTGACCCTCTTTGAGATCAAATAAGGGCGAAGAGATTGAAGCGGTCAATATCTGATGACCTATGTGCATCGCATTGGTCTTAAAGGAAAGTTTGGGGTCAACTAATTCAAAGTCCCTGGCATTTAAATATAGCGGGACTTTAAAAGCGCGATAGATCTCATCAGCTCTTTTGGTATGATCAAAGTGGCCATGGGTATATAAGACCGCAAGTACTTCCTTACCTGGGAGCACTTCTTTAAGCTTATCTAATCTAAGCATCGGATCGATCAAAAGACATTTATCGCCCTTAAAGATCACATAACTGTTGGTGGCAAAAAGTCCGGCCTTAAAACACTTAACTTCCATATAAATGAAAAAAGCCTCTTTTGAAGGCTTATTTCTTCTCCTTATGAACAGTCATCTTATTGCATCTGGGGCAATATTTTTTGATTTCCATTTTTTCAGGGTGCTTTTTCTTGTTGCGAGTGCCGATGTAGTTTTCTTCGCCACATTCGGAACACTTGAAGATAATATCATCACGCATTTATATCATTCCTCCATTTTTTGATTGCTGATACATTTTAGCATATTCAAAATAGCGATTCAAGCTCTTAGGACTTAACTTAAGGCTTGTTAAAGGGAATAATTGTCATTTTCTATTCTTTCTTATCTTTTTTCCCGCCGAAAAATACAACAGCTGCAGCTATAACGGCAGTTATTAGCGACCCATAGCCTCCTAGGTCTTTGTCATTCAACAACAAAATAGCTCCTAATATAACGGCACCAATAACGATTGAAAAAGCAAATATCATTCCAAATAAGTTATCTCTTCCTCTTAACTCCAACGATTTCTTATTAAGTTCGATAATGTGAACTTGGTCTTTTTCGGCCATAGAGATAATCCGTTCAGCAAAGTCTGGGTTAATCTCGTTATACTGTTTAAGGATCGATGGGTGTGGAAGCGGACCAGAATACAGCTCTGTTATCTTTACAATGCGCTGAACTGCTTTTCTTTTTTCTTCTGGAAGATCTTCAATAACCTCATTAGCGGCATTATGCAGTTCCGCCACCTCTTCTGGTGTTAATGACATTAGATCCTTTATGTCGTCTGAATCTAATCCTTCGTTATCTATAGCTTTCTTGTCCTTTTCTTGTTGCATTTAAAATAGCCTTTTCTATGTATTTACCAGT
>CALUVF010000096.1 GCA_944324155.1 uncultured Erysipelotrichaceae bacterium
CAAGGTTTTAAAAACGACGCTTTATGAATTCTTTAGCCAGCGCGCTCTTAGTTTCGGTTCGAGCCTTGAAGGACGGCTTTACTCGATGGCTGTTTTGACCGGGCATCGTCTAAAACCGCCGCTCATTATCTCTAATGATGCAAAAGAATACTATCTGTGCACGCGATCGATCAAAGCTACGGATTGTCTTTTGATCAACTACGGCCTTTTAGAATCGATTAAGGGTTGCAAAGATGGAAGTGTCATAACCTTTTTTGGCGGCAAGACCCTGCATACAAATGTCGACAAACGCATCTGGAAAAGGCAGAACAGCTTGATGAGACAATATTTTAGATATTATTTCAGTCAAAAAGTGCTATAATGTCCACGTTATGGCCAGCGAAGACCTGATGTTAGTGTTTTTGTTTATATTGATCTTAGCGATGCTCTTGGTTTTGGTGGTATTGATCATTCGCCAAAACAAGCTTTTTCAGATCATCGGTCACCAGAGTGATCATTTTAATCATTTTCAAAATGAGGTCTGGGCAAATCTTAAAGACCAGCTTTTTAAAAATCTCGAATATCAAGAGCGTTCCACTTCGGATGCACTTTTAGAAGTTCATCGTCAGATGGGGTATCTCATCAAATCACAAGAAGAGCTGCATGTCTTGGCTGATGATATCGTTTCTTTGGAAAAGATCTTAAACGATAAGAAAATGCGAGGTATCTTTGGCGAGACTGAACTATATCAGCTTTTGAGAAATGTTTATGGTGATGACCCCAATTTTTATGAAAGACAGTACTATTTTGCCAATCATACGATCGTCGACTGTGCTGTCAAATTAGATGGCAAAATCTTAAGCATCGACTCGAAATTTCCGCTTGAGAACTATCGCCGTATGTCAGAAGAAAATAATCCCGAGCTTTCTAAAAACTTTGCTAAAGCATTCAGAAACGATATTTTAAAACATATCAAAGATATCGCCAACAAATATATCATCAAAGCAGAGACCCTTGATTTTGCCCTAATGTTTATTCCATCTTATACCATTTGTGATGAGATCTATGCAAACTATCCTGATATCATCGAATATTCTTATCGCATGGGGGTATATTTGGTATCACCAACCACACTATTAGGTTTTTTAACGCTTCTTAAAAAAGTTTATAATCCTTATATTCAAAGTGCAGATATCTCTAAAATAGTAGATGAATTATCACGACTGTCACAAGAATTTAAACGCTATGATCTGCGTTTTAGTAAATTAAAGAATGATTTTGAAAGACTCCATAAAGATTTTGATGAGGTCGAGATCACGGCCCATAAGCTTTCGAAGATCTTTTTAAATATTGAAAAAGGGGAATTTTAGTATGGATAAAAGTAAATGTCTTAAAAAAGATGTCATTACATTCTTCTTGATGATGCTGTCAGCCTTTGTCTACAGCATTGCCATCACGAGTTTTTCCAATGTGGGCGGACTTTATCCCGGTGGCTTTTCCGGCATTTCACGAATCATCGTCGATGTCTTTTCACGATTCTTTAATATCCATATTCCGTTTGGCCTATTGTATTTTGTCTTAAACCTGTTTCCGACGATTTTAGTCTTTCGCTACATCGGCAAGCGTTTTACGATCTTTTCGGTCATTCAATATGTCTTTGTGTCGATCTTTACCATGATCCTAAAACCGATCTTAGTGGTCGATGACCCCTTATTGATCGCGGTCTTCGGCGGACTTTTGGGCGGGGTGGGTATCGGTCTGGCCCTTCACAACAATGCTTCAAGCGGGGGTACGGACTTTATTGCCATCTATGTCTCAAACCGCTACAATCGCTCGGTTTGGAATTATGTCATGCTGGCAAATGCCTTGATCCTTTGTAT
Source organism: uncultured Erysipelotrichaceae bacterium (assembly GCA_944324155.1). Classification (GTDB taxonomy): domain Bacteria; phylum Bacillota_I; class Bacilli_A; order Erysipelotrichales; family Erysipelotrichaceae; genus JAHHTG01. The sequence goes on from CALUVF010000096.1 coordinate 1,860, forward strand.
TGCCGGAGTATTGTTTGGCTGGGAGAAGGCATTATATTCGATCATTTATCAGTTTGTTTCAACCCAAGTCGTTGAAAGACTTCATGAACGCTACAAAATGGAGACACTTACGATCATCACTAAACACCCCGATGAAGTTTCTCAAAAAGTTTTATCTGGCACAAGACATGGCATAACCGAAATCAAAGCGGAAGGAGTTTACTCCCACAAAGATACGACCATGCTTTATATGGTCATCAACACCTTCCAGAAAAGACAGGTCGTTAAAGCGGTCTTAAGTGTCGATCCCGCTGCCTTTATCAATATTCAAACGACGACTGCGGTAATCGGAAATTACTATCAACAGCCCCTTGATTAATATGAAAGTCACATTTAATAACTTGAGTCTTATCTATGAAGTGGACTCCTTAAAGCTCAAATATGAAGATCAAATCATTAGGTTTTTGAAAAATGATTATTTTAAGTATGCCTTTAATGTTGATGAATATAACTTACAAAACATGCAAGGCCTTAAGATAAGTTATCGCTATGAAGATATCATCTTTTTAGAATATGTCCTTTTTGATGAGGATAGTAAAGAGTTGATCTTTGAAATAGAGGTCGAAGATAATAGTGGCCTTCTTCGCCAATTTAAATGGCCTTTATCACTTGATCTAAAAAAAGGGACTGATGTCTTGCCTTTAAGACAAGGGATCATTTTAGACCGTCAGGAAAAGGAAAAACTTGAACTACCTTTTGATGGACAATTTTGCAGTGCGGCAGCTTATTTGCCTATGATTGGTCAGATTGATGAAGAAAGTGGCCTTAGTTTTATCTGGATCTTCGATGAACCTTACGATATGGGCTATGGACTAAATCAAGATGAAGAATATAACAGTATTTATTTTTATCAACTAGCCTCTTTAGGAGAATTAAAGCGCGCTAAAGTGCGATTAAAAATATTAAAGTCGAAGGATTATAATGATATTGCCACTTATTATCGTGAAGACTGCATTAAAAAAGGGCGGTATAAGACTCTAAAAGAAAAAGCAATATTGCTTCCAAAGATCGAAGATCTTTCTAGGTGTGCTTTTATCCATACTGGGATCGCGACCAAAGTACAAAAAAGCTCGAGCTTCTATGATCCACAAAATCCCGACAAAAACAATCACCTGGCATCTTTTTTAACTCGCCAAAAGGAGATCCATGATTTCCACTTGTTGGGGATAGAACACTTCTATGTCCATTTAGACGGGTGGGGTGTGGCTTATGACAACTTGCACCCCGATCCCTTCCCAATCAACCAAGAAGCGGGCGGCGAAAAAGATATGCGCTTTTTTAATAAGTCATTACATCAAGATGGCGATCTTTTTGGCATCCATGACCAATATCGCGATTTTTACTTTGATTCTAAGGCTTATGATGTAAATCTTGCCATACAAGATGAAAAGGGCGAACACTTTGCCCATAACCGTTGGGCAGGAGGCTGGCAGAACTATCTTTGCGCTAGGGTAGCGCCTGACTTCGTCAAAAAGAATTTTGATCATTTAAACGATCTTGGGATCAAGCTAGATTGTGCATATCTTGATGTCTTTACCTGCAACGAGCTTGACGAGTGTTTTAACCCCGATCACTTAATGACGCGTAAAGATTGTGCTAAGTATCGCGAAGATTGTTTTAAAGAGCTCATTAAAAGAAATATTATTCCTTCAAGCGAAGAAGTTAATGCCTGGGCCATCAATTCCTTGGTCTTTTGTCATTACGCACCTTATGAATTCATGTTAAGGGCGGACGAAAAAAAGATCGGCTTACCAATACCGCTATTTAATCTGGTCTATCATGAATGTGTCATGATTCCCTGGATGATGGATCAAAGAGGGGAAGACTATATGTTATATGCGCTTTTAAATGGGGGTCTACCCTACTTTAAAAGAGATGCCGCTTACCCCAATATTGACGGAGCGTTTGAAGGTGACAAGCTCTCTTTAGCGCAAAGCGCCAAGCGCTCCAAGGAGGTCTTGGCCTTATATGATCTTGTCAAGTATCAAAAAATGTTAAGGCATGAATATCTTGCGCCCCATATACAAAAGACCACTTTTGAAAGCGGTCTTAGTGTTTTGATCGATACTCTGAAAAATAAATATGAGATTAACGGCGCTTATGAATATTGATGCCGATCTTGCGCTCTACTTTTTCGAGTTTTCTCTCAGCGATCCTTTGAGCCTTTAGGGCACCTTCATTTAAAATATCTTCGATTTGATTGCTGGCAATGATCTCTTTATAGCGTTCTTGGATCTTGGATAATTCAGAAACTACACATTCACTGACGGTTTTTTTGAATTCGCCATAGCCTTGTCCTTGATGTTTTTTCAAAAGTTCTTCCTTAGACGTATCACTTAAGGCAGCATAAATTTCAAAGAGGTTATAAAGACCTGGCTGTTTCTCTTTATCAAGGTTTAGCTCGCCATAAGAATCGGTAACAGCAGACATGACTTTTTTTTGGACGACATTTAGATCATCTAAGAGGTAGATACAGCCCTTATCGTTATTTTCGGACTTTGACATCTTCTTGCTTGGATCGTTTAAGGACATGATACGCTTACCGACTTTTGGAGTTAAGGGCGAGGGGACGACGAATGTCTCGCCATAACGGTTGTTGAAGCGTTCCGCCAAGTCGCGCGTTAATTCGACATGCTGTTTTTGGTCTTCACCAACTGGAACATAGTTTGCATCATACAAAAGAATGTCGGCTGCCATTAAGCATGGATAAGTGTATAATCCTGCGCTAAGACCTGTTTCGCCTTTTTGCTGCTTATCTTTAAACTGGGTCATGCGGTTTAATTCGCCTAAATAGGTATTACAAGCCATGATGTAGCCAAGCTCCGCGTGGGCCCTTACATCAGTTTGTAAAAACAGTGTACATTTTTTAGGATCAAGACCAGCTGCCAAATATAGTGCAACAGCATCTTTCAAATTCTTTTTGAGCTCTTCGGGTTTTTGATAGACAGTGATGCAGTGCAGATTGGCAATAAAGACATAGAGCTCATAATCATCTTGATACCTAACGAAGTTGCGCAAGGCTCCGATATAGTTTCCTAAGGTCAATTGACCGGTCGGCTTGATTGCCGAAAGCATTCTTTCCATTTTTTTCGTGACCTCCTTATAAATAAAAAAAGCACCTGATATGGGACGAACTTCGCCGTGGTGCCACCCAATTTCGCTTTTTAAGCCTTTAAGATAACGGTTTAGCCGCTAAGTTTCCTTAGAATCCATTTCATCTTGGGGGTATGAGCTGTTTCCACCAAACACAGCCTCGCTTTACAGGGACGCCCAACACTACTTACTGCCATTATAGAAAGAAAAATATTTAAAGTCAATGTAAGACATTTATGATATATTTATCTAGAAGGAAGTGATGACATGATCGTTATATATACATCTCCCGGCTGTGCTTCATGCCGTAAAGTAAAGACTTGGTTAAAGGAACATCAGATCAAGTTTATTGAAAAAAATATTTTTAATGTCTTACTAAACAAAAACGAAGTGAAATATCTTTTATCGCGCTCGGAAAACGGGACCGACGATATTATTTCCAAACGCTCTAAGATAATCCATGAAAACAAAATCGATATCGATTCGATGTCGATCGAAGATCTTGTCGATTTCATCATAGCTAACCCGTCGATCTTAAGAAGACCGATCATTTTAAATGAAGACAATTTTCAGATCGGTTATGACAAAGAAGAGATTGAGACCTTTATCCCGCGCAAAGATTTAGGAGAACTTTGTGTTTGCGATAAAAACTGCCCAAATTACGAAACATGTGAGAAGCTGCGCAATGGCTAAAGTTTTAGTAGGTCTATCGGGTGGGGTGGATAGCGCTGTGGCGGCCTATCTTCTTTTAAAAGAAGGCCATGATGTCAAGGCCTGTTTTATGCGCAATTGGGATTCTGCCCTAAATAATGATACTTTAGGTAATCCGACTCTAAACGATGATATATGCCCCCAGGAAGCTGATTATAATGACGCAAAAAAGGTCGCCGATATCTTAAATATCGAGCTTTATCGCCGTGACTATATTTCCGAGTATTGGGACGAGGTCTTTAAGACCTTTTTAAGCGAATATCAAAAAGGTCGGACTCCAAATCCTGACATCTTATGTAATCGCTATATAAAATTCGCGGCCTTTTTAGATTTTGCGAAAGAGCAGGGCTTTGATTATATCGCAACTGGACACTATGTCAAAAAAGGGGAATATGAAGGACGGCCCTGTCTTTTAAAAGCCCATGATTTCAACAAAGACCAGTCTTATTTTTTAGCTGAGATCAATAAAGAAGTCTTAAAATATTGTCTCTTCCCTCTGGGTGAGATCGATAAGGGCGAAGTTAGAAAGATCGCTGAAGAATTAGATCTGCCCATTGCCCATAAGAAAGATTCGACGGGGATCTGTTTTATCGGTGAAAGAAATTTTAGAGCATTTCTTTCAAATTATCTGCCAATGCAAGATGGCGATATCATCGATCTTAGTGAAAACAAGGTCATTGGAAGACACCATGGCGTTTTTTATTACACGATCGGACAGCGCAAAGGCTTGGGCATCGGAGGTGAGGGTGGACCTTATTATGTCGCTGGCAAAGATATCTATAAAAATGAGCTCTATGTCGTTAATGTCGATCATCGCGAGTTTTTATACGCCACCAGTGTTAAGGTCAGCGGATTTAATAATTTAATTGAACTTGAGTCAAAAGAATTTGATTGCCAGGCTAAATTTCGCTATCGTGCCAAGGATTCAAAGGTTCATGTCAAGATCTTAGAAGATCATCTATTGATCGAGTGTTTAGAAGATGTCAAGGCGATTACCGAGGGTCAAGAGGCCGTTTTATATCGGGGCGATGTATTGATCGGTGGCGGGGTGATCGAAGAAGTATACTTTGATGGCATCACTCGCCAAGAAAGGATCAAAAATTTACTTGGAAGATAGTTTAGATATCCTCAAAGGACATTTTGAAAGAGTGATCTTTAAAAGCGATAGCTTTTGTGTCTATCGTTTTTTTGATGAAAGCGAAGGCTCGATCGCTGTGGTGGGCGATATCCATATCGATGATCTTGACGCTAAATATAAACTTTTTGGCACGTATGAAGATCATGTGCGCTTTGGGATCCAGTTTCATGCCTTACATTTTGAAAAGGCTTTGCCTGATGATCTAGAAGGTATCAAAGCCTATCTTTCTAGCCCGCTTTTTAAGGGGATCGGTCCTAAAAAAGCTGAAAAGATCGTCAGATTTTTAAAAGAAGATACCCTCGAAGTTTTAAAACATGAAGCCTATGTTTTAAGAGATATTGGCATAAAAGATAAGGATATAAATACGATCCAAGCGGTCTTATCTTCTAATTTAAACTACGAGGAAAGCTTTTATACCTTGCTTGGTGCAGGTCTAAATGCCTCTAAGATCAAACGCCTGATCGCTAAATATGAAACCAAGACGCTTGACATCATTCAAAGCGATCCCTTCTTTCCTTATTTCGATCTTCCGGGTTTTGGCTTTCAAAGTGCCCTAAAATTAGCTCAATATTATGAATTGCCCCTTGATGATGAGCGCTATCTTATCGCGCTTTTAGCACATGTCGCTGATGAGCTGTCGTTTCAAAGTGGCGACAGTCTTTTGAAGCTGGAAGATCTAAAGAGGCATTTTATGCGCTATCAAAGTGACTATAGCTTGTTTGATCGAGGTCTTGAGTTAGCCTTAGATAAACGCGTGATCTATAAATTTCATGATCACTACATGCATTATCGTCAATATGAAGCAGAGCGTTTGATCGCTAATTTCCTATATCACTTTAGTGCTAAAGTCTTTTTTGACGACAAGCTTCTAGATCTTTGTCTCAAAGATGTCGAAAACAGCGTAAATTTAAAATATGGCAAAAGGCAAAAAGAAGCTCTCTATAATTTCTACCATCATACTTTTTCTTTGATCTTAGGATCTCCTGGCAGTGGCAAGACGACGATCATCAAGGCGATCGTCATGACTTTAAAAGAACTTATGCCAAATGCCAGTGTCAAGATCATTGCACCGACCGGGCGGGCTGCTAAAAGGATCGGTGAATTGACAGGTGTTGAAAGTATGACAATCCATTCGCTTTTAAAGTGGAATAAAGACGAAAACACTTTTGAATATAGTCATGACAACCCCTTACTTTTAGATGTCTTGATCATTGATGAGTTTTCCATGGTCGACAATGTCCTTTTTGCCAAGCTGATCGATGCCTTATACGATATCAAAAAGATCTGTATCATCGGCGATATCAATCAATTGCCCAGTGTCAATGCCGGCTGTCTTTTAAAAAATATTGCTATGTCACAACTCTTCACTTCAACTAAGCTCGATCTTGTCTATCGGCAAAGTGAAACTTCTGATATTATTACGCTGGCACAGGATATCATTTATGAGCGGGTAGATTTTTCAAAATATAAAAAAGATATTTTCTTTCATGAAAATGTCAATGATCTAACGGGTGCTCTTAAAGCTACTATCGATCATTATTTAGATGATGGCTTTAGCTTAAACGATATTCAGGTCTTATCCCCGATGTATAAAGGAAAAAGAGGGATCAATTATCTAAATGAAGTCTTAGAGAACATCTATAACCCTTTAAAAGAAGAGATGATCAAAGACCGCTACCGCCACTTTAAAAAGGGCGACAAGATCATTCAATTGCGCAATCAAAGCACGGACGATATCTATAATGGGGATATCGGGATCATTGAAGAAATCGTCAAAACCAAGGGCGAAGAGCTCATCGTTGCCCGCTTTAATGATCAGATCGTTGAATACTCTAAAGATGAATGGGGAAATCTGGCCCTTGCTTACTGCATCTCGGTGCACAAGTCGCAAGGCAGCGAATATCCTATCGTCATTTTGGTCTATTCTAAAGAGAACAATTACATGTTAAATAAAGCCTTACTTTATACAGCAATCTCGCGCGCTTCTTATCATCTGCATATCTTTGGAAATCAAAGGCTTTTTATGGATTCATTAAAAAAGAGTGTCAAAGAGCGCAAAAGTGGATTAGAGATGATGCTTAAAGAGGGTGCTTTGTGATAGAATAAGCAAGGTATTTTAAGGAGGAGAATCAAATGAAACAGCTAAGTGGCAACCAAGTTCGAAGTATGTTTCTTGAATATTTTAAAGAAAACGGCCATATGGTCGAAGAAAGCGCCAGTCTCATACCGGTCAATGATCCCAGCTTGCTTTGGATCAATGCCGGGGTGGCAGCTTTAAAAAAATATTTTGATGGGCGCGAGAAACCACGCTGTAACCGCATTTGCAATGCACAAAAATCAATTCGTACCAATGATATTGAAAACGTTGGAAAAACAGCTCGTCATCATACTTTTTTTGAAATGCTCGGAAACTTTTCGATCGGCGATTACTTTAAAGAAGAGGCCCTTAAATTCGCCTGGGGCTTTTTGACATCACCTGAATGGATCGGCTTTGATCCTAAGCGTCTATATGTTTCTGTCTATACAAACGATGACGAAGCCTATCGCATTTGGACTAAAGAGATCGGCATCGATCCTTCTCATATTTTAAAAACAGATGATAACTTCTGGCAGATCGGAGAAGGGCCCTGTGGTCCAGATTCCGAGATCTTCTATGACCGCGGGGAAAAGTATGACCCCGAGAAGTTAGGTGAAAAAATGTTTTTTGAAGAGATGGAAAACGATCGCTACATCGAAGTCTGGAATATCGTCTTTTCACAATATGATGCCAAAGAAGGGGTAAAACGCGAAGATTTTAAAGAATTGCCTCAGAAAAATATTGATACCGGCATGGGGCTTGAAAGATTGGTCGCTTTAATACAAGACGGCGAGACCAATTTTGACACTGATCTTTTCTTGCCAATCATTCATGAATGTGAAAAATATGCTAAATATCCATATTCCCAAAATGATAAGAAGATGGCTTATCGCGTCATTGGCGATCATATCCGTACTCTTACGTTTGCCCTAGCTGATGGTGCTAACTTCTCTAATGAAGGTCGTGGCTATGTCTTGCGCCGCGTCTTAAGAAGAGCTTCACGATTCGGACGCGAGCTAGGGATAAAAGAAGCCTTTATGTATCGCTTAGTAAAAGTGGTTGCTTTAAATATGCAAGACTTTTATCCCTATTTGATCGAAAAAGTCAGTTTCATTGAAAACCTTATCAAAAAAGAAGAAGAGCTCTTCTTAAGGACCCTTGATAATGGTGAAAAACTCTTATCTTCTGCCATTGAGGAAGCTCATGATGGTATCTTAAATGGTGAGATCATCTTTAAGCTATATGATACTTATGGCTTCCCTAAAGAAATAACTATGGAAGTAGCTAAGGATCATGGTCTTAAGTGTGACCTTAAGGGTTATGAAGAATGCATGCAACAACAAAAAGAGCGCTCTAGAGCTAACCGCAATGTGGAAGAGTCAATGCATAATCAAAGTGCTGACCTTTTGGAATTTGATGAAGATTTTGAATTTGTCGGATACGATAGCCTGACAACTGATGCCAAGATTACCGGAATTTTTAAAGATGGCAAGGCAATTTCAGAAGTTGTCGATGGCTGTGACATCATCTTAGACAAGACGAGTTTTTATGCTGAAAGCGGTGGCCAATGCCCGGACTTTGGCTATTTAGAAAATGAGAACTTTAAAGCTCTAGTGGTTGATGTCCAAAAGGCGCCACATCATGAATTTATGCATCATATCAAACTTTTAAAGGGTACGGCAAAAGTTTCGGATACTTTAAAGACCGTAGTTGATGAAGACAAGCGTCGCCATATCCGCGCCAATCACTCCTCTTTGCACCTTTTGCAAAGTGCCCTGATCAAGGTTTTGGGCAACCACATCAATCAGGCTGGCTCTTACGTTACATATGACTATGCCCGCTTTGATTTCACACATTTTGAAAAGGTAACTAATGAAGAGCTTTTAAAGGTTCAAGATCTCGTCAATGAATGGATCGATGCTGCATATGAAGTTAAAGTCGAGGTCTTGCCGATCGAAGAAGCTAAAAAACGTCAGGCGATCGCCTTATTTGATGAAAAATACGGCGACTATGTCAGAGTTGTCACAATGGGTGATGTTTCTCAAGAATTCTGTGGAGGGACGCATGTTTCTAATACCGAAGAGCTTGGAACTTTTGTGATTAAATCTGAAGAGTCGATTGGCTCGGGCATCAGGCGTATCGAATGCACCACTAAGATCAGTGCTTATGAGGAGCTTTTGAGTTCGCGCTTATTGTTAGATGAATTAAGTGCGATGCTCAAGCTTAAAAGTCATAGCGCTCTTAAAGATCGTCTAAGTGCTCTGATCAGCGATAATAATGCGCTTAATCAAAAATTAGGTGCATATCGTCAAGAACTCATGAACCTTTCTGCCCAAAGTGCTATCCTTAAGCCATTAAAACGTGAGGGCTATGATCTGATCGTTCAAAAACTAGATCATTCCGACTTTAGCCTAAAAGATTATGCGACCCTTTTATTAAACAAGGCCTCAAAAGCCGTGATCGTCGTCTTCAACAAAGGCGATGAGCGTTTATCTTATGTCGTGGCCAGCGATAAGTCTTTAGACCTTAAGGCCAATGAGCTCATCAAAAAGCTCAATGAGGTCACAAGCGGTAAGGGCGGTGGCCGTCCAGATTTGGCGCAAGGTTCGACAAATGAGATCGAACTTCTGGAAAAAGCTCTAGATTTTGTAAAAAATAACTTTTAAAACATAGCTATTGATCAAGTTAAATGCTATAATTACTAAAAATAAAGGAGGTTTTTTATGCAACAAAACCTTGATAAAACGATGGCTTTCAAAAAGGAAGACTTTGAGAAACAAGATATCAAACAACTTCTTGGCGATATCAAAGATTCCTTAGAAGAAAGGGGATATAATGCGATCAATCAGATCTCAGGTTATTTGATCACATCTGATCCCGCCTACATCTCTTCTCACAAAGGTGCTCGCACTAAGATCCAGTCCGTGGAGCGCTACGAAATTATCGAAGAACTCGTCCGCTTTTATTTGAGTCATTGATAATGCGGATCGTCGGACTTGATTTGGGCACTAAGACCCTAGGAATAGCCATGAGCGACAGTTCTTTGAAGTTGGCTTTTGGTAAGGAGACCTATCGCTTTAAAGACCGCGATTTTGATGCGGCCTTTGACTACATAAAAGATTATTTAAATGCTAAAAATATCAAAGAGGTAGCCTTAGGACTACCTCTACACATGAATGGCAGTATGGGCGAAAGCGCCAACTATTGTCTCGATTTTAAAGAGCGTCTAGAAGAAGCTGGTTTTATCGTTCATATGGTCGATGAAAGGTTGACGAGCGTCATCGCCAATCATGTTGCAGCTTTTTTAAAAGACTCAGCTCAAAAGCGCAAGTCGCGCGTCGATCAGATGGCGGCCACCGAAATATTACAGACCTATTTGGATCAAAAAAGGAGCAGTAATGGATAAGACGATTTATATTAAACAAGAAGACGGCCAAGAGGTAGCGATGCAGATCATCTGTACCTATGAGCATGATGACATCTCATATGTTTTGGTTGAATCAAACGAAGAGGAGGCCTTTTTATTCCGTTATGATGAAAATGGGAACCTTGAAGCAGTCGAAGATGTCTCTGAACTTGCGATCGCGGAAGAAATTTTAGGGGCTTTAGAAGATGAAGAAACTGACTAAATTAATTATTGCTGTGGCAGTTTTATTATTGCTTTGTGTGGGAGGCTTAGTTTTTTATGTAAGCACGATCCTTTCGCCCATGTCACCGCAAGATGAGATCGTTGACTTTACGATCGAAAGCGGGCAAGGGTCTAAGCAAGTCATCACAAACCTGCAAGATGAAGGGATCATACACGAATCACCCTTAAGCTATTACTATATGCGTTTATTCCATAAGGTCGATTTTGTGGCTGGAAACTTTGAAGTAAATAAGGCTTGGAGCTTTAATGAGATTGTCGATCATCTCTCTAAACAGGAAAATGTGCTTTATGATACCGTCTCGATCACTTTTTATGAAGGTGAATGGTTAAAGAGCTACGCTCACAAGATCGAAGCCAACACCAATGTCTCCAGTGACGAGCTTTTAAATTTGTGGCATGATGAAGATTATGTGCGTTCATTAATGAATGACTATCCTTTTTTAAGTGAAGAGATGTTTAATGAAGATGTGCGTTTCTATTTAGAAGGTTATCTCTTCCCAGATACTTATGAATTTTATCGAGAGACTACAGCTGAAGATGTGACCAAGACCTTTTTGGACCACACTTTAAGCTTTTATAATGAACACTTAGATGAATTTGAAAAATCAAGCTTATCGACTCACGAGATCTTTACTTTGGCCTCGATCGTTCAATTTGAGGGCAACAGTGAAGAGTCGATGAAACTGATTGCCGGCGTCTTTTTAAACCGCATAGCGATCGGCATGGATTTACAAAGTTCGGCCACAGTTTGTTATGCATTAGACCTTGATGATGATGACAATTGGCTGGAATGTGAATATAACGCTAATTATGACTCACCATATAACACCTATGTCAATCCCGGTCTTACGCCCGGACCGATTCTAAATCCTGGGGCTGTGGCTTTAGAAGCCGTTCTTGCACCTACAGAGAGTGATTATCTATACTTTATGGCTAATATCTGTGGTGATGGCGAGATCTATTACAGTGAGACCTATGCTGAACACGAGGCTAATGTAGCCCGTTATCTGACCTGTTATTAAAAAGGGGTACTTTATGAAAAAACCTATCATTATCGGAATCGCTGGAGGCAGTGCTTCGGGCAAGACGTCGATCGCAAGAACACTTTTCGACACATTTGAAAAGACCAATTCCGTAGTCATCATTCGCGAAGACGACTATTACAAAAACCAAGATCATCTGACGATGGAAGAAAGGGTCAAGACCAATTATGATCACCCCTTTGCCTTTGATCACGATCTGCTCATGAGGCAATTAAACGATCTGATAAATGGTAAGGATATTGAAAAACCCACCTATGACTATGTCAACCATACGCGTTTTAAAAAGACTGAATCAGTCCATGCCTCGGACGTCATTATCTTAGAGGGTTTATTTGTCTTGGACAATCAAGATATCCGCAATCTTTTAGATATCAAGGTCTTTGTCGATACCCCCAGTGACGTGCGCTTTATCCGTCGTCTTTTGCGCGATGTCAAAGAACGCCAAAGAACACTTGACAGCGTGGTTGAACAATATCTGACAACTGTCAGGATCATGCACGAACAGTTTATCGAACCTTCTAAAAAATACGCCGATCTCATTATCCCAGAAGGTGGTAAAAACTACGTGGCGATCGACTTGTTGGTGACAAAAATCGGTAGTATCATCTCGCAAAATATGATATAATTTTTTAGCTATTTAGGAGGATCTTATGACAGAAGAAAAATTTTTAGTTACCGAAGAAGGTCTTGCGGATCTTAAGACGGAATTAGATACACTTATCCATGTAACAAGAGAAGAAGTTAAAGAAGAATTAAAACAAGCCCGTGCTCAAGGCGACCTTTCTGAAAACGCTGACTATGATGCCGCCAGAGATCGTCAAGCCCATGTCGAAGCTCGTATTAAAGAATTGGAGCACATGATCGCTAATGCCGAGATCATTAAAGACAGCCGCTCTGACAAGTATGTGCGCGTTGGATCGACGGTTGAGATCGAAGATCTTGAAATGCATACTAAAGCAGTCTATACCATCGTCGGTACGATCGAAGCTGACCCCTTGAACGGTAAATTATCTAATGTCACACCCTTGGCTGAAGCGATCCTAGATAAGAAAGTCGGCTCGATTTGCACGGTCAATGTCGATGAACCTTATAAGGTCAAGATCCTTTCAGTTAAATAATTTTTAGGATTTCGATTATTTTCATGCAATAAACAGGTTGAAAGGAGCCTGTTTTTTTATGCGTCGCCTCTATGTTTTACTCTTTTTATTATTATTTATTGCGCTTGCCTTTTTTAATCTTTTAAAAATTAATACCAAGGCTTTGGAATTACCTTATGTCGATCATTTAAAACCGCTTATTATTGCTAAAAATAGGAGTATATGCGTTGAAAAAGACAATCCTTACTTTGATCCCCTTGATAATTTTAAGATCCTTTCGCGCAGCTCTTACAGCTTAAGTTTTAAAAGCCAATTTGATATACACGAATGTGGGGAGTTTGACTATTTGCTGAAAGTTGACAATGAAGGAAGTTTTAATACATCTTCTTTAAAGATCAAAGTAAAAGAAAAAGAAACGAAGACACTGATTAAAGAAAAAATTATTTATAAGGAAAGTACCAGACCAATAAATGAAAACACAATTCCAAATAATAAAACATCAGATAGTTCAAAAATATCTTTGCCCTTTAAAAGTAATGCCAGTGATCTTTTAAAAATCATACCAAACTATATAAAGATCGATTCCTATACCACGATCGATTATGGTGCAGTCAATTTTTCCAAAAAGGGTACATATCCCTTAAAAGTCTATAAAGGTGATAAGAGCTATGATTTCCTGGTCGAGTTATATTAAATTAAAACTGGTTTTAGTGCTGGTGTTTATGTCTTTAATCTTGTCTATGGGACTATATCAGCCCGAAATAATAAAACCACAAGAAAGAAAATCCTTTAAGGTCGAAGTAAAAGGTGAAGTTTCAAATAAAGGGGTCTTTGAAGTAAGAAGTGGCATGACAATCGATGATCTTTTAAAGGATGTGGTTCTTTTAGATAGTGCTGACCTTAGCACTATCAATCGCAATGAATTATTAACACCCGAGATGGTCATCACCATAGCCAAAAGAAAAGAGCGCCTTTCGATCAATGCCGCAAGCTTAGAAGAGCTTGATTCTCTTAAAGGGATCGGTGAAAAGACTGCCTTAGCCATAATTGAATATCGAAAAGCCAATGGGGGCTTTAAAAGTTTAGAGGAACTCATGGAAGTAAAGGGGATCGGAAAGAAGAAATTTGATGATATCAAAGATGAGATCGCACTTTGAGATCAATCTCAAAAATGTTTTGATCATAGCGCTTGTCATCATCTTCAAAACTGCTTGGCCCCTAATTTTGATGCCTTTTCTTTTAAGAAAGAGAAAAGAGTATTTAGCACTTGGTTTGATGTTGGGTTTAATATTTTTAAGGGTCACGCTTTCCTTTGTTCCTTTTAATTATTATTATGTTTTTCAAATTAATAATAATGGTGTTAAGGCGACCAATATTCTAAAAGAAGTCAGGATCTATGATGAATGTCTAAAAATAGGCGATTTAATAAAGCTTGACGATGTCAGCTATGAAGAGGGCAATTTTAAGGGCGATGAATATGAAATCGTCTATCATTTTTCAAACACTTCAAATTTTTTGTATGAACATTTAGATAATCTAAAATCTTTTAAATTCAAAAGTCTTTTAAAAGCCCTTGTTTTAAATATCTATCCCGATGATTTATTACTGGGTTTTGATTATGAACTGGGCTTATCAAAATACCTTGTCATCGATTTCTTATATAAAGTCTTAAAACGACTTAAAGACAAGGAATACATGCTTATAATAGCCTGCGTGCCCTTTGGGCTTTTAGAAGGCTTTAGCTATACACTAATAAGAGTATTTGTGATCTTATTTTTTAAAGGACGTTTTTTAAGATCTGATGCCCTTGCCTATAGTGCTTTGATAATGATGTTTTTTGATCCCTTTAAGGTAAATAGCTTATCATTTATCTTTCCTTTTCTTTTAAGGTTTCTCTTGCTTATTTTTAAAAGTTCTAATTTTCAGGCAATCTTAGCGATCTTACAATCTTTCTTTTTCGGAGCTTTTAGCCCTATCAATCTCATCTTTTTTAAATATATCGTCTTTATATCCTATGTTTTAGGTTTTTTGGGTTTACTATTGAGTTTTTTTGAAAATTCCCGGATCGTAGAAGTGTATGTTAATGCATTGGCGTTTTTAAATGAGATATTATCTTATGAAATCAGAGGACAGATCACTCTTATTGGTCTAATTATCTTCGCTATTTTAAATCATTATTTAAGTTTTGGTGCATATATAAAAGTGGGTTTAGTTTCAATGATCCTAGTTTCAGGAATAAACGCGCCTTTTTTAAGCATCAGTTTTCTTGATGTTGGGCAAGGTGATGCCATACTTATTCAGACTCCTTTTCAAAAAGAAAATATCTTAATCGATACCGGCAGTCCATATAATGCCAATCGTCTTTTAAAGAACCTGAAAGAAAAAGGGGTCTATAAGATCGATCATTTGATCATTACACATCTTGATCTCGATCATGTCGGCAATGTTAAAAGTTTAAGTCAAGAGTTTATGATCGACCAGATACACTTTGATCATGAAGACATAAGTACCAAGGAGCTTACACTCTATAGCTTAAATTCGCATAGCTTTGATAACCGCAATGATAATTCTTTGGTCTATTATTTAAATATCGAGGGCTTCAGCTATTTGTTTTGTGCTGATATATCAGCTAAAGTCGAAAGTAAGATCTTAAGGTCCTATGATCTAAATGCTGATGTCTTAAAATTAGGGCACCATGGCTCAAATACTTCAAGCAGTGAATATCTCTTGTCACATCTTAACCCTTTAGTGGCGATCGCATCCACCAGTGGTGCATATAATCATCCGTCTATAGAGGTATTGCAGCGTTTAAAGCGCTACGATATCAAAAACTATATCACTAAAGATGATGGGACGATAAGCTTTTATCATTCTTTTCTGCCATGGATTTTTATCCAAAGCCGTCACAGTTTTGATATAATTGTGAGGTGATATATCTATTTTATGGAGATGATGAGCTAGCGATTAGTCATAAGATCACTGCGCTCATCAAGGAACATGATATCTTAAAAGAAGATGTCCATCGCTATGATGCAAGTGATGGTTTAAACTTTGAGGCCGTATTTGAAGATGCTAGTGAACTTCCTTTTTTTAGTGCCTATAAGATCGTTCAAGTAAATGGCAATCCCTTTAAGTCCTTAAAAGAAAGCGACATCACTTTGATCAAGACGTATTTTAAAAATCCGTCACCTTTTTCTGATCTTATCTTTAATTTAAAAAATGATCCTTTAGATAAAAGACTCAGTATCACAAAATTTATCTTGAGTCATGCCATGTTTATGGAATTTGAGCTGAATAAAAGGATCTCTAAAGGAATGATCGCTGAGACTTTAAAAAAGAATGGGCAAAAGATTGAAGACAAGGCGCTAGATTATTTGTTTGATGTCTTAAAAAATGACAGTTGGTCTTTCTCAAACAATCTCGATATCCTTTTGACCTATAAAAAAGACATTGACTTAAAAGTCGCTAAAGAGATGGTCATGGCACCATTAGAAGAAGATATATTCAGTCTGACCAATGCGATTTTTGACTCACAAATAGATCGGGCCTTAAAGATCTTAGCGGATTTTAAAAAAAGAGGGATAAGTGCTTTTTATCTCATATCGGTCTTAGCGGCTCAGTTTCGTTTTTTAAATATCGTTAAGATATTGCGCTTTGATGAACACTATGATGTCGACACGATCGCTTCGACCTTAAAAGCTAAACCCTATCGCATCACGATGTGTCTAAAAAACATCGCTCATCTTAAAAATAGAGATCTTCTAGAACTTTTAAAAGATCTAAGCGATCTTGATAAGACTATAAAAACTTCGAATGTCTTTGAAAATTATTATTATTTAGAAATGTATTTATTGAGGTTAGTATATGCAAGCAATTAAAGATATCTATCGGATCGGCAACGGTCCAAGCTCATCACACACCATCGCTCCAATGCGGGCCGCCAAGATCTTTTTAAAGGTCAACGGACCCTTTGAGCACTACATCGTCGATCTATACGGCTCCTTGGCTTTAACGGGTAAGGGACATAAGACCGATCGCATCTTAAAAGAAGTACTAGGTGAAAACGTCACTTTTAATTTTATCCTAGATGAAAACATCAAGTATAATCTCTTAAAGATCGAAGGACTAAGAGGCGACGAAAAAATCTGCTGGCATATCGAATCCTTAGGAGGAGGAGCGATCCATATAAAGGAATATCCCGATCTTGACGACAATAGGGAAGTATATGACCTCAATCATTTTTTTTTTTTCTTAGATTACCTTAAAAACCATGAAATCGATTTTTTAACTTATATCGAACAAAAAGAAAGCGACCTTAG
>CALUVF010000097.1 GCA_944324155.1 uncultured Erysipelotrichaceae bacterium
AAGCGTGAGATGGATCTAAAAGAGACAATCGAAGAGTTGCATCAAAAAAAGATCTATCGTGAAAGCATTTGGCGCATATCGGATAAAGAGGCCAAAGAGGCTTTTGGGAAAGCTTATCCCGCTTCTAAAAACGAATATGTCAAGAAAAAGGAAAATAACGACAATAAATATAAAGGCAAAATCAAGATCCTCGACACTATCTATATCATCGATGCCTATAATGTGCTCTATGCCTCTAATATTGATAGAACTAATTTAGCTAATGCCAGAGACGAGCTTTTAGAGTTATTATATACATATAAGGTCTTAAAGGGCGTCAAGATGTGGGTCGTCTTTGATGCCTATATGACACTAAACACCAAAGATATCAAAAGCGGTGAAGACTTTAAGGTCATCTTTACCAAAAACGGCGAAAAAGCTGATACCTATATTGAAAGAGCGGTTTCCCAAAAAAGTGCCGATTATCGCTTTATCGTCGTGACTTCTGATGGGCCTATTCAAAACGCCATCTTTACAAAAGGTGCTGCACGGCTGTCTTCGCGGGCCTTTATCAGTGAATACGAAAGCCTTTATAAGGCGATGCAAAGAAAGTTAGAGAAGGAGTAAAAATGGGCAAGTATATTTTAGCTTTAGATCAAGGTACGACCTCCACGAGGGCAATCCTCTTTGATAAGGATCAAAAAATGGTGGCCTTTTCGCAAAAAGAGATCCCCAATTATTTCCCGCATGAGGGCTGGGTCGAGATGGAAGCCCAGGATATCTGGCACTCCTCTTTGGCAGTGATGTATGATCTCATCATCAACAATGACATTGACCCAAATGATGTCGTGGCGATGGGTATCTCCAATCAAAGGGAGACGACGATCGTTTTTGACCGCCTAAGCAAAGAGCCCTTATATAATGCCATCGTATGGCAATCCAGACAGACCAGCACCATTATCGATCGCTATAAAAACGACCACGATGCCAAGCTGATCAAAGAAAAGAGCGGTCTTTTGTTAGATCCATATTTCAGCGCTTCCAAGATGCGCTTTATCTTAGAAGAAGTAGAGGGCATCAAGGAAAATCCCAATGCCGTATTTGGAACGGTCGACACTTGGCTGGCTTTTCGTTTAAGTGATGGCAAGATCTTTAAAAGTGATGTGACCAATGCCTCGCGCACTCTTTTGTTTAATATTCATGATCTTAGATGGGATGATGAATTATTAAAGCTGTTTGAGATCGAAAAATGGCGTTTGCCAGAGATAGTATCAAACAGCGAGGTGATCGGCTATGTCGATCCAAAATTCTTCTTTGGCAAGGCCCTTCCCATTACCTGCATGATCGGCGACCAGCAGGCTGCCCTTTTTGGCCAAGGCTGTTTTAAGAAAGGCGATATCAAAAATACCTATGGAACGGGAGGATTTGTCCTTATGAATACCGGCGAAGAGGCTATTTATTCAAATAACGGTCTTATCTCAACTATTGCCTGGAAAATAAAGGATCGCGTCGACTACGCTTTAGAGGGTTCGATCTTTGTCTCAGGGTCTTTGATGCAGTGGTTAAGAGATGATCTAGGGATCTTAGATGATGTAAAGGAGTCTTCCAAGATCGCTCAAAGCGTCAAAAATGACGAAAAAGTCATTATCATTCCAGCCTTTACTGGTCTTGGCGCCCCATATTGGCGCAAAGATGTCAGAGGTGCGATCTTTAATCTGACGCGCGGGGTCAAACGTGAAAACATCATCAAGGCTTCTTTGGAATCTATGGCCTTTTTAAGCCGTGACCTCATCGAGGCGATGCAAAAGGACAGTGGGATCACGATAAAAAGCTTAAAGGTCGATGGCGGAGCTAGCGCTAATGAATACCTGTGTGCTTTTCAAAGCTCTTTATTGAATATGCGGGTGATCCGCCAAAGTTTCAAAGAGGCAACGGCTTTAGGGGCGGCACGTTTAGCGGGCCTAGCTGTTGGTTTTTATAAAATGCAAGACTTTAAGGAAATGGATTATGATGTTTTTGAACCTTTAAAGCACGATGCCTCGCAAGCGCTTTATAAGTTGTATCTTGAAGCCCTAGAAAAGCTTCTAAAATAAAAAAGCGCAGATTGCGCTTAAGTGATGAAAACGATTAGGGAAAAAGGATATATACAAAGGGAAAAAATGAAACACAGTTTTTATATAGATCGCTTTCATCTATGGACCTTATTATAACCATAATGAAATCTTTTGCAAGAAAAAATGAAATAAATTTTAATTTCCATGAAATAATTTTCATAGGTATAATATAAAAGTAAATAAAAAGACATTGCATTCGCCTTTAGAAGCGATAGTCAGGAGATTTATGAATCAAAAAGTAAAGCGTTTAACTTACTTGACAATTTTCGTGGCCCTTGAGATCTTATTCAGTGTAGTGCCGTTTTTAGGCTACATCCCCTTGGGCTTTATTAATGCGACGACTCTGCACATTCCTGTGATCTTATCAAGCCTGATCTTAGGATATAAAGAGGGCGCCTTTTTGGGTTTCGTCTTTGGTTTTAGCTCGCTTTTAAAGAATACCTTTGAGCCTAACGCCACGTCCTTTCTATTTTCGCCTTTTTTCTCTTTAGGTGAGACCAGTGGGAACTTTTTAAGTCTTGTGATTGTCTTTGTGCCACGCATCTTTTTGGGGCTTTGGCCACACTTTGTCATGGTGCATTTAAAAAATAAATATCGCGGTCTGATCGCCTGTTTTAGTGCTACTTTCTTGCATACGTTATTAGTCATGGGGCTGGCCTATCTCTTTTTTGCGAAAAGTTATGCCCTGGCGCTTGGTGTTGGGGCGGATATGCTTGTATATGCGATCCTTGGGGTGGTCTTTACAAGTGGTTTGGCCGAAAGTGTGATCGCAGCGATCATTTGCCCGCTTATTTATCGTGTATTTGAAAAAAGGAGAATTTTATTATGAGTGTGATCTTAGGTGTGACCTCTTCTATTGCGGCTTATAAGAGCTTGGATCTCGTCTCGCGGCTTTTGAAAAGAGGTTTAGATGTCGAGGTGATCATGAGCGAAAATGCCACAAATTTTGTATCACCGGAAGCTTTCAGCGCTTTAACTAAACACAAGACGAGCGTCTTGACTTTTGATAAAAATATCAACTACGATGTAAAACACATCTCCCTGGCCCAAAAGGCCGAGGTCTTTGCGATCGTCCCAGCTACCGCCAACGTGATTGCCAAAGTGGCTCACGGGATCTCAGATGACATGCTGACAACGACCTTTCTGGCTTGTGATTGTCCTAAAATCATTGCCCCGGCAATGAATACCAAGATGTATGAAAACCCCATTACCAAGGATAATCTCAAGCTTTGTCAAAAATATGGCATGAAGATCATCGAGCCAGCGGTCGGACATTTGGCCTGTGGCGATGTCGGCAAAGGTCATCTGGCCTCTTTAGATGATTTAGAAGATGCGATCGTAAGTGAACTATATCCTAAACCTTTGGCCCATAAAAAGATCGTAGTGACGGCCGGAGCGACCAAAGAAAAGATCGATCCGGTGCGTTTTATCACCAATTATTCGAGCGGGAAAATGGGGGTAAGCCTGGCACGAGCGGCGAAATATTTAGGGGCCGATGTCACTTTATTGATCAATAAGGATACCAATTTGGTCTTGCCCTATGGCATAAAGGTCGCCTATTTTGAAAGCGTCGATGATCTCTTTGAGCTTTCTAAGGCTAATTTTGAAAAGGCTGATGGCTTTGTGATGTGTGCGGCCGTCAGTGATTATAAGGTTAAAACTTATAGCGATGAAAAAATCAAAAAGGGTGGCGAGCTTCATTTGGAGCTTGAAAAGACCGTGGATATCTTAGAGTATCTTGGAAAACACAAAGGCAATCAAAAGCTTTGTGGCTTTGCCATGGAGACTGCTAGAGATGACCTGAAGCTGGCCAGGGATAAGTTCAAGCGCAAGCATTGCGATCTATTGGTCCTTAATAATTTAAAAGAAGAAGGTGCCGGTTTTAGGGGTGATACCAATGTAGTGACACTCATCGATGAAAAGAAGGACGAGAAACTTCCTTTAGGATCAAAAAGTGAACTCGCCTTTGAAATAATTAGACGTTTGATGGGGGTGGAATAAGAAATGTTATTGGTAGTAGATATTGGAAATACCAATATAACGTTAGGTCTCTATGATGAAGAAAAACTTGTCGCCTCCTATCGTTTGACGACCTGGTTTAAAAGAACGAGCGATGAG
>CALUVF010000098.1 GCA_944324155.1 uncultured Erysipelotrichaceae bacterium
TGGAGCGTAGAACAAATAGTCTTGTGGAGATGAAGTCCTCTGTAATGATAGGATTTTATCCTATCTTTATAAGACATAAGTCAATGAAGCAAGAAGCCCAAGAGCTTTAGCCTTGGGTAGCTCACAAACATATAGCATGTCTAGATAGCCAGAGCTATGGATATTGCCAAAACCGACGATCTTTTGATCCTCAAAGGCAACGAGTGTATAAGATTCTTTAAAGCGTTCATCATAGGCAATAAGATCGCTCTTTGCCCAAGCCTCGCGTTCTTCTAAAGAATAGAAGCCCGAGCTGATCGCTAAGATCGTATCTTGATAGAGCTTGGCCATTTCTTTTAAATAGGCACTTTTATAGATCCTTAGTTTCATTTATCTAAAACCATAGCATAAAAAGCTTAATTTATTCTAAAATTTAACCATTTCTTAACATTTTGCCCTATAATAAGGCACATGAAAAAGAAGATCAAACATTTTTCTAGATTGATGAGCCTTAAATATGAAGAGATCGCCACCTTGTTTCTGGCGCCTTTTGTGTTCTTCGTTTTGGGCCAATATGCCTTTGGAGCCAATCTTTTAGGCTACCGCTTTGGCGAGGTCTTTGCGAATTACTGTATCATCGCAGCTTTTTTATATATTCTTTTGATTATAACCAACCACATCAAAAGCAGTGTTTTGATTTGTGGCCTTTTGAGTTTTGGCTTTTCTTTGGCCAATACCTATATATATGCCTTTAGGGGATCACCGATCTTGCCTTGGGATATCGCTTCGATCAAGACAGCCTTAAATGTGGCAGGTGGCTACCATTTCTTTTTAAACAGCCATATCGTTTTATCGAGTTTATTGTTTATCGCTTATCTTTTGATCACTTTTAAGATCTTGCCCAAGCGCCATATCTTGACTAAAAGAAGCCTCTACCCCAGGATCTCTTTTGCGCTTTGTCTTGTGATCGTGGTCTCATTTGTCACAAGCCCCACCAAGCTTGAGGCCATGGGGGTCTCATATTATGCCTGGAAGCAGGGCAATGCCTATCGGGATCATGGGATCGTGGCTGAATTTTTGCTTAATATGCAGTTTATGAAGGCAGAAGAGCCCGAGGGTTATTCTAAGGAAGCCGCTAAGGCGATCTTAGATGATGAGACATCGCATGTGATCATTGAAAATCCCGATGCCCCTGATAAACCCAACATTATCGCCATCATGAATGAGTCATGGACGGATTTTGAAGAATACGGAAACATTACTTTAAGCGAGCCTGTTATGGAAAATATTAAAGGCCTTGATAATGCCATCTTTGGCCATGCCTACTCCTCGGTCATCGGGGGAGGGACCTCACAGATCGAATATGAGTTTTTAAGTGGCAACACCCAGACCTTCCTTTCATCGGGCGCTGTCCCCTACCAACAATACATTAAATCTGAAACCCCTTCTTTTGTCTGGCATTTAAAAGAATTAGGCTATGACACTTTAGCTTTCCACCCCTATTATGGAAACGGTTGGAACCGCAATAAGGTCTATAGTCTCATCGGTTTTGATGACTTTATTTCTATTGAGAATATGCACACAACGTCGGTTTATGGAAACCAGGACTTCTGTATTGACAGCGTGAATTACGATGAGCTTTTCTACCTCTATGAAAATAGAGACGAAGATAGCCCGCTGTTCTTATTCAATGTCACGATGCAGAATCACGGAGGCTATGATACTTTTGAAAGACATGATGTAGAGGTCTTAGGACATGAGGGAGAATTCCCCAAGGCCGAGTTCTATTTAAGCTATATCAACGAGACAGATGAAGCCTTTATGAAGGTCGTCGACTATTTTTCTAAGGTTGATGAACCGACGATCGTTATCATGTATGGTGACCACCAGCCATGGGTCGAAGATGAGTTCGTCAATCTGGCGATGGGCGTTGAAGACACCAATAATGCCGAAGAAGTCATCAACAAATATCGCGTCCCTTATGTCATCTGGGCTAACTTTGAGCTTCCAGATGTCGAATTTGAGGACACCTCGATCAATTTCCTGATGCAGAAGGTATTTGGCTTAGCTGGTATTGAAACCAATGACTATGGCAATTTCCTCAACAAGGTCCAAGAATCGCTCTCGTCTTTATCTTTAGGCGGATACTTTGACAAGGAAGGAAACTTCTATACTTACGAAGAAGAAAGCCCCTATGAAAAACTTATAGCTGAATACAAGATCTTGCAGTATGCCAATATCTTTGACAGCCAAGATGAATAAGCTCCAAAAAGGGGCTTTTATTTTGGAAGAAACAAATTAAAAAATGTGTGTTTTCTCACGAATTCAATACTGTTGACTTTATACATTTTTACTATAGCGAGCAAACAATCGCCTTACAGCAAACATTACAGTATTCCAATCAATCCCAGTGGCATAAGGAAATTTTGTTTGGTAGGTTTTCCAAAGGTTTTGCATGACAGCGCTGTTTTCAATTTCGTCAAAAACATTTTCAGCTTCTGATAGATATTGTGTGCTGCCACGCTTTTGTGCTGTCGCCAATAGGGCATCATGAAGAATATGGGAATCTAAAGAGCTGCCATAAAGTTGTTGTAACAGGACGACATCATAAAAATCTCTCATACGGGAGTTAGCCACAGTTCTAGTGATGATCGTTTCTAACTTTTCTGCAAGTACGGTCTCAAGGTTACAAGTCAAGATGTCAATGTATCGATTTTCAAGCATAAGTTTGTAACTGTAATTTACTTCTTTTGGTGTGATGGCATCACCAGTTGAAATATCAATTTTTAATGGTGTGCGAACGCCGTCGAAAAAAGTGGTCATTGTTACTCGAATACCAGGATATTCTGCTTCGTCCATGATCGTCGCAATACTCTTTATCTGAAAAATAACCCCGTCGTTAATAGGAGTGGCGATAATACCCTCTATGATTTTCCTTATATCTTCAATATTGACTCCGAGCCCTTTGACTGTAGTATCCAGATCCATCGTTGAGCGGGCCTTTAAGCCAACTAAGGCTGCTACTAGCATTCCACCCTTGAGTATAAACCTGTCATGATAAGGCGACAAGGAAACGCGCTCTAAAAATCGTTCCATCATGTAGTAACGCATCAAAACTTGTGCATCAGCAGCGTTTTTCTTCGATAAATTGCGTATTAAATCCTTTAGTTGTCTAGAAGTTTTTATCATAGTAGCACCTTTAAATAATTGTTCAAAATAATTTCAACTCGAAATAATTTGGCATATTGCAAGAGTCGTCGCAGATCTTTATCTTTTCTTCGTACATAAGATTTTAGTGCATCTTGAAATGTTTGTGTTTCAATACGGTTTCTGCTGCGCAATATATCACAGATTGTTCGCTCTTTATCATATGCTGGTACTTCATGGCCGAATGGAGTTTGTGCACTTGTCAAACCGATTTCATAAAGTTCTTCTTTGATGGTATAGACCTGAATTCCATCAGCTTTGAGCTTCGTAGGATTGTAACCTGTTTTGACCGTAACGGAATATTTTAATGGTTCCCGGTCTGTCAGATCATGAAAGTATAATGCTACCTCATGAGAAAAAATGGCCTGTGGGCAACGAAGGTGTAACAGATACATTGTATCCACCCAGCTGTCTTTCGAAATATATATGCCATGTGACGCTTGTTCTAAATCACGAAAGCGTACGAACTGATAAAAAACAGGCTTTGAAATTCCCGCTTCAAGAGCTTGTCTTGTACGAAGCATGCCGTTTTGGCTTTCCATCAGTTTATCTAATTGTTGAAATTGACTCATTTTTTACCTTCCTTTTGTACTAATATTATATGCAATATTAGCATAAAAGGAAAGTTTAAACTGATTGCAACGTGCATTGAAAAATTAACCATTTAGTGTTCAATGTCTTGTTATGTATGTATTTTGACAGCTAAGAAGAATAAGCTCTAAAACGGCTTTTATTTTGGGAATCTTTGATGCATAAGACAACAATATAGACGAAGGGGGTCTACGATATTTATGACATTATTTTTGTCATAAATATATGACAAATAAATGGCATAGATGTGATACAATGATGAAGAGGCGAAATTAATGAACATTGGGAAAGAAAACGAAAGTATCGAATTTAAAAGGAGCACTTCCGAGATCAAAGAAGGACTGATATCTATAGCAGCGATCTTAAACAAGCATCATAAGGGGACGCTGTATTTTGGTGTTAAGAATAACGGCGAAGTTATAGGGCAAGAAATCAAAGAGGACACCTTAAACAGACTTTCTCAAGCTATCGCCAATAATATCAAACCAGGTTTCATTTATGAGGTACAAACAAAGCAATTGGATAATGGTAAAGCTTTTATTGAAGTAAGTTTTTATGGTGATAAGGTGCCGTATTCAGCATTCAGTCGCTATTATCTGCGCTTTCACGACGAAGATCGGATCATGGATAATGATATATTAAGAGACTACTATCGTCGAATAAGTGATGATTATTCATACTGGGAAAACGCTAACTCATTTGCACCTATAGAAGATGTCGATCAAGAGCTCGTGAACAGGTATTATGAAGAGTGTAAAGAAAATGGTAGGATCGATTGTAAATTAGAAAATGCGTCTGATTTTCTTGGGAAAATAGGTCTTCTTTTTAATAATCAATTTTTAAATAATGCCGGGAATGTCTTGTTTTCAAAAAGAAAGCCTCTGATTTTGAAACTGGCGACTTTTGCCAGTGAGAATCGTTTGACGATACTTGACAACAAGATATTTAGCGGAAATGTCTTTGAGTGTATTGATCGTTCTTTGGATTATCTAAAACAAGGCATGAATTGGCGAGCTGATTTTGATGGCTCTATTAGGCGGATCGATACGCCCGAAGTACCGCTTTTAGCTTTAAGAGAGATCGTCGTCAATGCCTTTAGCCATGGCGAATATAACTCTAATACCGATTTTGAGATAGACATCTATAAAGATCGTTTTTCAATCTATTCGCCAGGACATTTTCCAAGTTTATATACACCAGAGAAATTTGCATCTCAAAATATAGCGCCTATTCCTTTAAACATCAAAATTAGTCAAGCGTTATATCGAAGCGGAGCGATCGAACAAATGTCTACCGGTTTTGCGAGGACATTCGCATCTTTAAAAGAGGCTGATGTAGGATATCGTTATAGCGAGACGCCTAATGGCTTCCGTTTTGAGTTTTTAAGAAAGAGCGCAAGGCCGTCCGAGCTTTCCAGAACTGAAAAGAAAGTGCTTGATCTGATATTACAAAACCCTAATATAACTACCCAGAATATGGC
>CALUVF010000099.1 GCA_944324155.1 uncultured Erysipelotrichaceae bacterium
AGTATAATCCCTTTTTTAAGTTAGATCTTTTAAGAAAGTATGCCATAAATATCACCCTTTTTATTATAACACCATAGCACCATTTATAAAAGACTAAAAATAAAATTTGTCAAGTTTTCTCAACCATTAAAAAAGCCCATGATAAAGGGCTCTATATGATTTCATGATCTGAAATGACCTTAAAAAATTATGGTGTTATAGTCTAAAGACGGGCATTTACTCTCCTTTCACCCTCTTCGATGCTATAATTAAGAAAAAAGGAGAAAACATATGAAAAAGATCATAATCGTCCTGTTTTTGGCCTTGATGCTTGTTTCCTGTAACGAAAAAGAAAGCTCTTCCCTAAAACCGCAATACGAACATTTATCAAGTGGTGTTACTGACATTTTTTATGCCTATGAGAGTTTGCTTGGGACCAATGTCCTATATGAAGGCAGTGATGGATTAGAAATAAAGGCTGGCCTTTATGAATATGATCATTATCTAAACACCTACGTCTTTAAAAGCGATACCTTTAGTGCTATGCCATATCTCTATAACGGCGATATTATCCAGCTGGCTTTTGGGCTTAGAACCAGTTACTATCAAGATGAACTGTGCTATAGTCCCTCCCTAGCTTTTAAAGCCAATCACCAAGATACCGACAATGGCGCATTTGATATGCTGGTAAACTTTGATCTTCTTGACGAACATGATCCAAACAATAGCTTATTGCGCTATGACCTATATACGATCGAAGAACTGGATGATCATAACAAGGCTTTTTTGCGTCTTGTATTGAGCGATGATTTTGAATATCTAATTAACCTTGATGCATCCGCTGATGCAAAGATCGAAGAAGGAGCTTTGGCTTATCGCCTTGATTTAAGCCTGGCGCAAGAAACGACGAATTCCTTGCGCTATTATTTTCAGGACTTTGATCAAACTTATCAGATCGGCCTGATCGATGGGGCCTCATTTGGATATCAGATTGCCAGTGATACAGAATTGGAAGAATCGGTGATCGAACTATTTGAGCTTAAGGACGACGGGAATTTTGAAAAGACAGACGAGATCCGTTTTGCTGAGCTCCCCAGCTTTTTAAATACATTTGATTATGAGGCTAATCTCAAATACGAAAAAGAGGAGCTGATCGTTGACTTCTCGTTTAATGATGAACATAGGGAATTCAAACTGGCGGGCAACTATAGCGAGAATGACGACATACGTCTTGTGACTAGCGGTACGAGTTTTGGTGTTCAAAGCGGCAATAAATTGCCTTTGGCCCTGATCTATGTTGGCGATGACGCAAAAAAAGCGCAGCTTGAATTCAGCAATGAACTTCCTTCAAAAGATAGCTTGAAAGATGCTAAATGTGCTTACGCCTTCTTTATCCGCTCATATTAAATGGTGTGCCCTATGACACACCATTTTTTCTTATTCAGCTAAAACTTTTACACCAGGTCCCATCGTTGAAGACATGACCATATTTAAGATGTAATTACCCTTGACGGCTGCTGGACGAGCCTTGGCGATTGCCCCATATAAAGCCTTGAAGTTTTCAGCTAAAGCTTCATCAGTGAATGAAGATTTACCGATCAGGCAGTTGATATTACCTTCTTTATCGACACGGTATTCGATCTTACCTTTCTTGATCTCTTCAACCGCATTGGCGATATTCATAGTGACGGTACCAGTCTTAGGATTTGGCATAAGGCCCTTTGGACCTAAGATCTTACCAAGCTTACCAAGTTCGCCCATCATATCTGGGGTAGCGACGATAACGTCAAATTCAAACCAGCCCTTTTTGATTTCTTCTAAGATGTCCTTGCCACCAACGAAGTCAGCACCGGCATTCTTAGCTTCTTCTTCCTTCGCGCCTTGTGTAACGACCAGAACCTTTTGAGTACGACCTGTACCATTTGGAAGGACCATTGCACCACGGATCTGTTGATCGGCATGGCGAGGATCGACATTTAGGTGGAACGATACTTCGATTGAAGCGTCAAACTTGGCTGTCGATGTTTCCTTGACTAACTTAACAGCGTCTAAAACGGGATATTGCTTGCCCTTTTCGATCTTGGCAAGAGCGTTTCTATAATTCTTTCCGTGCTTTGGCATCGCTTATTCTCCTTCTACAACAATACCCATGTTGCGGGCTGTTCCTTCGATAATACGCATAGCGGCTTCAACGTCGTTAGCGTTTAAGTCTGGCATCTTGTATTCAGCAATTTCCTTTAATTGGCTCTTAGTGATCTTGCCGACCTTATTGGCCTTAGGATTTCCAGAAGCCTTAGAGATGCCGGCAGCCTTCTTTAAAAGGATTGCTGCAGGAGTCGTCTTTAAGACAAAATCGAAAGACTTGTCTTCATAAGCAGTAATGATTACTGGAACGATGTCACCTTTACGATCCTTGGTCGCATCGTTAAAGGCAGTACAGAATTGAGGCATGTTGATACCTGCCGAAGCAAGGGCGGGACCAGGTCTTGCGCCACCGGCTTCAAATTGAAGTTTACAAACTTTTGCAACTTTCTTAGCCATTTTTGTTTCCTCCTTTTGGCTTACGTGGTAAGTGGAGTAGTTGCACTCCTCCCACGTGCTCAAATATAATACGCTATAATCGCTGATATTGCAAGATGAAAAGGCTATATATCAGCTAAGATCTCACCTTTTTTGATCAAATAAGGTTTTAGGACCTTGGTCTTGGTGTGGTGGCCTTTTTTAAGCTTTAAGATAACTCTTGTGGCCTCATTTTTATTGACATCATACACGGGCCTGATGCTCATGATCTTAAACTTAGCTTCATGGGCCTTTATCATGATATCTTCTAAATATTCTGCGGCATAGATCATATAGATCGTGCCATTATCTTTAATAAGGCGTTTAAAGCCTCTAAAAAGATCATCTAAAGGAAGCATCGTCTGATCCATCGCTTCCTTAAATCTTTGACGGCGCGCATCGCTTTGCAAAAAAGGCGGGTTAACAACTATGACATCAAAGGGCTCGTGCTTAAAATCGTTTAAAGAACTATGCAAAAGTTTTGCCGCTATGCCATTTAGCTTTAGGTTTTCTAAAGCGAGCTTTAAGGCTTCTTCATTGACATCGATCCCCACGAGATCTTTGGGCCTAAGCTTAGATGCATATATAAGAAGGGCCCCGGTGTTGGTGCCGATATCCAAAACCGAAAGGCCTTTTTTAAAATCGAGGCTATTCCCTAATAAGGCGGTATCAGAATTGGCGTGGTAGATATGCGCATCTTGAATGATGGGTCTTTTGATAAAAGGCAAATAATCAGTCTGTCTCATTTTCATAATCCTTTGATATTTCAAAATAGAAAGTCGAACCCTCACCCTTTTTAGAGATGACACCGTACTTGGCTCCATGGGCCTCTAAGATCGTCTTGGCGATGGCTAAACCTAAGCCTGATGAGGCCACCTCGCGATGGAAGCGGCGGTCTTTTTTATAATAGCGGTCCCAAACATAGGGCAGATCTTCTTCATCGATCCCTTCACCCTCATCAGAGACCTCAAAATGGACGACATCTTCATCTTGCCTCAACAAAAGCGTGATATTAGTGCCGTCTTTTGAATACTTAATCGCATTGGAGATGAAGTTGGCGATGACCTGCTTGAGCTTTAATTCATCGCCATAGACAAAAACGCGTTCAAGATCTAATTTGAGATTGATCGAATGTTCTTTAAATAAGCCATCATATAATTTTGTGATCTCTAAAACCGCAGCTTTGAGATCAAAATTAGTCTTCTTAAGCGTATCGACCCCGGCCTGCATCTTGGAAAGAGAAGCCATATCAGCGACCAGTTTATCGAGATAATTGACTTCTTCGATAATGACATCTAAATGCTCGTTGCGTTTTTGAGGATCATCGCCTGAAATATCCTTGATCATCTCGCTATAGGCCTTGATCATCGTCAAAGGGGTCTTGATGTCATGTGATACATTGGCGATGAGATCATTCCTTAACTCATCAGTTTGCGATAACTGTTTGGTGGCATCATTTAGGGTCTGGGCTAATTCGTTGATCTCAGAATAGGAGTTTACCTTAAAATCGGCATCATAATTGCCATTAGTTAGTTTATCAGCTTCCTTTTTAATCTTGATGATGGGATAGGTGATACGCCTTGATACAAATAGAGAAATGACGATCCCAACACCAAGGACAAAAAGGGCGATGTATAAGAATTGGTTGAAAATAAAATTGACGACCGATTCGATCGGCTCTAAGGGTGAATTGATATACAGATAATAGCTACCAAACTTCGAGTTTATCCTTTCTCCATAAAGCAACATCTCATTTTTAGAAACGGGCGATAAAACACTTAAAGAGAGCGGATCTTTTTGCGATACCAAACTATTGAGCGAAGCTTTATCTCTTCTAAGATCAAAGCTTTCACCATCTATTTCAACGGTCGAATAAAAGATGCAGGTATTGCCTAAGGCATCGTTGGCATAGACCTCTTCGCCTTTGGCATTGATGATCGAGACACAAAGACCATTATCAACGATCACATCGAGCGCTTTTTCAACATTATCAGCTTGGGCGCTGTCATCATCTAGTAAAAGGCGTTCTAAATTAGCAGCCACTTCCACAATCGTATCTAGACGGCTGTTGCGGTAATAAGGGCGGATCAAGACCCCTTGAAGCAGGCCGAAAAGCACTAGGATAACCAGCGAAAAAAGACAAAAGTATAACCAGATGTTAAAGCGGATCGACCCAAAATTAATCTTCAAACTTATACCCCATGCCTCGAACGGTCACGATGTGGTCGCGATATTCACCTAAATTATGGCGCAGCATCTTAATGTGGGTGTCGACCGTGCGCTCATCGCCCATGTAGTCATAACGCCAGACGGCTTCTAAAAGCTGTTCGCGGGAAAAGGCGGTATTGGCATGGGTCGAAAGAAAGATTAAAAGGTCGACTTCTTTGGGAGTCAAATTGAGCTTGGCCCCTTTTAAGCGTACGTCATGGCCCTTGATGTCGATCAAAAGATCGCCGACCTTGATGGCTTCCTTTTGATTTTTCTGATGTCTTTCAATCACCACTTTTGCGCGCGCCATGAGTTCACGCGGCGAGAAGGGCTTGGTGACATAGTCATCGACCCCGATCTCAAAACTATAGAGCTTGTCGTGTTCTTCAAAGCGCGCACTGAGCATGATAATAGGCACATCTTTTTCGGCCTTGATCTTTTGACAGGTTTTAAAGCCATCTAACTTATTCATCATGATGTCTAAGATGATCAAATCAAAGTCCTCTTTTTGGACCATTTCTAAGGCCGTCAGCCCATCATCAGCTTCTAGGCATTCATAGCCTTCCATCTTGGCGTATTCCTTAACGACCTCACGGATTCTTTCTTCATCATCGACAATTAAGATCTTTGCCATAACTACTCCTTTATTTCAAAACTCGAAACCGAGCACGCACCCTCTTTATAGATGCGTCCCTTAAACAGTGCAAACTTGTGTAAAGCCTTAAAGAGATCATTTCTTAACTTTAAATATAACCTAGGACTGATACTTAAATCAAGCTGACCGCTATCATCTTTGATGGTGATAAAGGCCATTTTTTCACCAGTCTTCGTAGTGTATTCTTTGACGCGCTCCACCTTTCCAAAACCTTCGACCTCGCCGCTTTTTAAAAGCGACAAGGGAAGGGTCGCGATATTATAACGCTTTTTATAGATTAACAAAGGATTGAAGAAATAGTTAAAGCCTAAGGCCTCTTTCTCCTTTTGGATATTGGTATTTAGATCATCGCTCACTTCTTTTAAGCTGATCTTATCAAAACCCTGCATATTGGCGTCACCCTTTAAAAGATAGGGTAGATTATAGCGTAAGCTTGCGCGGTTCAAACCAAAAGAGTCAAAAGCCCCGACATCGATAAGACTTTCTAAAAGTGGCTTATCGATCTTTGATTTGAGGCGGTAAATAGCGTCTTCAAATGAACTAAAAGCCCCTTTTTCCCTTTCTTCCACAATCTTTAAGGCACTTACCTGCCCTAAATTTTTAACGATGCCAAAAGGCATAAAGAGGCGGGCATCGATTATCGTATAGCGCTCGCGCGACAGATTGATGTCGACTAATGATAATTTAATCCCTCTGGCCAGGCACTCGCTTAGATATTCATAGGTCTTGGAAGTCGAAGACAGGACACCGTTTAAAAGAGCCTTATAGAAATATAGCGAATAATTGGCCTTTAGATAAGCCATCTGATAGGCGACTAAACCATAGGCAAT
>CALUVF010000100.1 GCA_944324155.1 uncultured Erysipelotrichaceae bacterium
GATACAACCGCCATCACAGCACATACCTTCAAGGATATCGAAATTAAAACGTCCGATATTCATTAAAAGTAGCTGTTTCTTGCAATCCATTGCGCCATCAGCATAGTAGGAGGTCAAACCCTCATCACCAGCCTCTTTGGCTGCTTCGATGACGGCCTTTGAGACACCGCCGCCCTGAGCGAAGTTGCGGCCATAGGGTGAAGCTTCCCACTTGGCATCATCTTTGGTCTGTTCGACTTCTTTTAGGTAGATGTGGCGCGAGATAAACATGGCTGCCAACTCTTCAAAAGTCAGGACATAGTCGACGTTGGTGTGCTTTTCCATGGCTTCCTGCTTCTTGGCAAGGCAGGGTCCGATAAAGACGATCTCGGCATCGGGATCCTTTTCCTTGATCATTGCTGCCCTAGCCATCATTGGGGAGACCATCGTCGAGACGTTATTTTGATAGACCTTGGGGAAGTGGATCTTGGCCATATTGACAAAACCTGGGCAACACGAGGTGGTCAAAGGTTTACCTTCAGCCTTATGTTTTTTGAGCTCTTCATATTCATTCTTGGCGACGACATCAGCACCTAAAGCTACTTCGACGACATCGCTGAAACCTAGTTTTAAGATACCTTCTTTGATCTGTCTTAAAGAGACGCCTTCAAATTGTCCCTGAATGGCTGGCGCGACCATGGCGATCATCTTCTTGCCTGCCTTGATATCTTTGATGACCGGTACAATCCAAGAGATATCTTCGATCGCTCCAAACGGACAAGCTGCTACACAGCGTCCGCAGTTAATGCACTTGTTTTCATCGATGATGGCGATATTGTCATCACGCCAAGTGATCGCATCGACCGGACAGGCTGCTTTACAGGGCCTTTCAGTCACGACGATCGCATGATATGGACAATTGCGGGCACAAGCCCCACACTCTTTACACTTGTCATAATCGATGACGGCACGGTTTTCACCCATCGTAATCGCTCCAAAGTTACAAGAACCCATGCAGGCCTTAGCCAGACACTTACGACAATTGTCTGTCACCATGATCTTTTTGATCGTACAGCCATCACAAGCCGCTTCAATGACCTGGACGATCTGACGCGGATTGTTGGTCTCGACATCATTGGCCATCATCCCGCGTACCAAGCGTCCTCTTTGTCTTAAGATCTCTCTTTCCTTATACACGCAACAGCGATAATTGGCCTTGGTGCCGGGTATGAGATCCTTATAGTAATTGTTTAATTCTTCTTCACTTATTTCACCATCGTTATCGTAAGTTAGGTCAGCGACCTTGCGCAAGACGTCAAACTTAATAACTCTGGCATCATGTTTAAATAGACCCATAATTTATCTCCCTTAATATTTACCCTATCAGTATACCAAAAAAAATAAAAAAGAGGCCATACTAAGCATTGTCTTTAAAAGATACGATCTGGGGCATCGTACTAAAGATGAGTGACCCTAAAAGATTTGATCCAAAGGCATGGAAAGGTCAAAATCTCTTGGGCCATGCCTTGATGATGGTAAGGGCAAGAAGATAGTATTGAAAGCCTTAAACTTGTGATAGAATGGTGATAGTTAATTTAAGAGGTGGAATATGAGCGAAAAAGAAAGTCAAGAAATTAAACTTACCTTAAATAATGAAACTGAAGAGGTAAAAGAAGAAGTATCCCAAGAAGAAGATCTCATGAGCGTCGAAGAGACCAAGTTGTCGC
Organism: uncultured Erysipelotrichaceae bacterium; assembly: GCA_944324155.1. GTDB lineage: Bacteria > Bacillota_I > Bacilli_A > Erysipelotrichales > Erysipelotrichaceae > JAHHTG01. Next base: position 1,707 of record CALUVF010000100.1, read on the forward strand.
CAGCGGAAAGAAAGATGGTCGATGACTTTGCCGAAAAGATCGACGTCATGGAGACCAATACGATCTTAGAATACGGCAGTGCTGCCCAAAATAAGGTTGCCGATTTTTCTGAGAATGCCCTTAAGAATATCCGCACCAAGGATCTAGGGGATATTGGTGACATGCTTTCAGAATTGATCGGGGAATTAAAGGGTTTTGAGATCGAAGAAAAAGACAGCGGGATCTTAGGCTTCTTTAAAAAGAGCGCCAACAAGGTCACTAACTTAAAGACCCGCTATGATAAGGCGGCTACTAATGTCGATAAGATCTCAAAGGCTTTAGAGAATCATCAGATCACTCTTATGAAGGACATTGCCGTTTTGGATCAATTATATGAAAAAAATCTCATCAACTTTAAAGAGTTGTCGATGTATATCTTAGCCGGTAAGAAAAAACTAGAAGATGTCAAGAATAACGACTTGCCAGCTTTAAAGGAAAAAGCGCAGGCTTCCGGACTTCCCGAAGATGCCCAGGCGGCCTCGGATCTTGAAAATGCGATCAACCGCTTTGAAAAGAAGATCCACGACCTTGAACTCACCAGAGTCGTTGCGATTCAGATGGCCCCACAGATCCGACTTGTCCAAAATAACGATACCTTGATGGTCGAAAAGATCCAGTCGACCCTAGTCAATACGATCCCGCTTTGGAAGTCGCAGATGGTCATTGCGATGGGCATCTCACACTCACAAGAAGCTATCAAGGCTCAAAACGAAGTTACCGAGATGACCAACAAGATGCTTGAACAAAATGCCGAGATGCTTAAAACTGCGACGGTCAATACTGCCAAGGAGACCGAAAGAGGCATTGTTGATATCGAGACTCTTAAAAATACCAACGCTCGTCTCATCGAGACCTTAGATGAGGTCAAGCGGATCCAAGAAGAAGGCCGCAGCAAGCGCGCCGAGGCCCAGATTGAGCTCAGAAAGATCGAGACCGAGCTCAATGAAAAGCTCGCCGGGGTCGCGAAAGATTTAAAAGAGGAATGATCTAAAGCCCCTTTGAAGGGGCTTTAAAGTGAGGTAATATGATTAAAGGTTTGATATTTGATCTCGATGGCACGCTTTTAAACACCATTAAAGATATTGGTGATAGTGTCAACGCCATGTTAGAAGACTATGGTTTTAAGACCCACAGCATAGATGAATACCGCCTTATGGTCGGTAATGGTTTTAATGATCTGATCTATAAGGCCTTACCTTCTAGCGCCAGCGAGAATAAGCAATTAGAGGGTCTAGAGAAGTTTCTTTATTACTACAATCTCAACTACATGAATTCTTCCTTGCCATATGATGGTATCGTTGAACTTTTAAAGGAACTTGAAAAAAGAGGTATTAAGCTGGGAGTCAATTCCAATAAGCGTGAAGATTACACAGTTTCACTTTTAGAGGCTTATTTAAAAGACATTCACTTCATCAAGGTCGTCGGCCAAAAAGACCAACCCAAAAAACCCGATCCGCTTGGGGCAAGACAGATCATTGAAGCGATGGGGGCAAAAGAAGAAGAGGTCCTCTATGTCGGTGACTCTAAGACCGATATGCTGACTGCTAAAAACGCTAACCTAAGATCGATCGGGGTCTTGTGGGGCTTTCGCGATGAAAAGGAGCTTCTTTTAAACGGGGCAGATTACATCGCTAAAGAACCCCTCGATATCTTAAAGATCATTGAAGAGTTATAAGGCGCTTAAGGGCGTCTTTTTTTGGGCCAAGTTGGCATTTTTAAATTAAATTTGGTAAAATCCCTCATGAAAAGAAAGGGATATGCAACAGTGTTAGAGGTTTTAAATACTGAAAATTTAGCAGGGGTTTATATAAGTGGTGATGATCGCGACCTTAAAAGCTTGGCTTTAGCACTTGAAGATATATTGGGCGATTATGAGCACTATACATTGGTCAAACCAAGGCTTTTAATGTTTAAAGAGGCCATATCAAAGGCTAAGATCGATCATGATCTCTATTACACATTTAGGTATTTATATCCCGATCTGATCTTTGTGGTCTTGGCTTTAGGAGATTTTATGAATCTTAGCACAAAAGAGAGCTCTTCTTTAGGAAATGGTCTATGTGGAGAAGTAAAACTTCGTTTGAATAAAGAGATATTATACCTTCGCTATTTTAGCGATCTTCTGCTTAGTGAATACAGCAAGTTTTCTAGCCTAGAGAGCTATAAAGCCTTTTATCGTCTCGTCCATAGTCCAAAATTGATCTTTGAAGGCTATGATGCCTCTTATATCACCCTTTTAAATGAGGTCTTTCATGACCTTCCATTAGATAAAAGGACAGGCTTTATTGAAGGGCTACCCTTTATGATCGTAAATAGAGATGCGAATTATCAAAACTATTGTGAATTTAAATATATGTTTTTAGAAAGGAATGTTTCAGATATTATATGGTAAAAAATCCTCTTGGCAAGAACTTTAGTGCCCTAGGGCTGTTGCGCTTCGCTTTGCCCAATATGGTCATGATGTTGTGTCTTTCGCTATATTCGATCGTCGATGCGATCTTTATTTCTAATTATGTCTCAACTTCGGCCCTTTCAGCCGTCAATATCGTCTATCCTGCCATCAACTTAGAACTTGGTATGGGCATCATGATCGCAGCGGGTGGCAGTGCCATCATTGCGCGCCGCATGGGCGAAGGGAAAAACGAAGAAGCCAAGGGTACCTTTACTTTCCTTGTGATCATGGAGGCCCTCATTGGATTTGTTTTTATGGTCGTCGGCCTGCTCTTTTTAAGAAATATCGTCTTGGCCTTGGGAAGCGGCGAAGAGCTTTTGGGCATGGGCATGGACTATCTTGGCACCCTTTTATATTTTGCCCCCTTTTATTTTATCGAGGTCAGTTTTCAGACCTTCTTTGTTACGGCCGGCAAGCCCCATATCGGGCTCACGGCGATCATTTTAGGTGGTGTGACTAACGTCATCTTGGACTATGTCTTTATGGTCCCGCTTTCTTTAGGGATCAAAGGAGCGGCTCTGGCTACTGGGATCGGCTATCTCGTCCCCGCCTTTATCGGTCTTTTCTACTTCTTCTATAACAAAAAGATCGTCTTACATTTTTCTAAGCCCTTATTTGACGCGAAGGATTTAGGTGAGGCCTGCTTTAACGGGTCAAGCGAAATGGTCACCAATATCGCCTTGGCGGTCTCGACTTATCTTTTTAATATCAACTTTATGCATTTCTATGGTGAAGATGGCGTAGCGGCCATCACCATCGTCATGTATTTCCAATTTGTCCTAAATGCCATTCTTTTTGGCTATGCCAGCGGGGTAGCGCCGATCATTTCCTATAAGTATGGGGAAGACAATACTATCGAACTAAAAAAGATCCACCACCACAACATGGTCTTTGTCTTAGTGGTGTCGCTTTTATCATATGTGATCGGCCTTCTTGCGAGCGACTTTGTGATCGGTGTCTTTTGTGAAAGGGGTTCTAATGTCTTTAATATTGCCGAAAGCGGCTTCCCATTATATGCCTTGGCCTTTATCTTTATGGGTGTGGCGATCTATGCCTCATCATTATTTACAGCTTTATCAAACGGCAAGATCTCGGCCCTTATCTCCTTTATCAGGACCTTTTTATGTCAGGTCATCGCTTTGATCTTTATGCCGGTCTTATGGGGCACAACGGGGCTTTGGCTCGCTCTTCCTGCTGCCGAATTGGCTGGACTTTTGGTAGGTGCTTATTGCCTGATCAGTTTCCGCAAAGCTTATTTTTAGGATTCCATTTCTTTTAAAAGTTCTTTAAAGCTCTTCGCAAATAAGGTCACGGTCACAAGGACGGCCAAGGTATCGGCAAGGGGTTCGGCCAAAAAGATCGCCATGACCTTATCTTCAAAGAAATTAGGCAGGATATAGATAAGCGGGATCAATAAAATAATCTTTCGAAAAGCTGCCAAAAAGGCTGATATTTTGGAGTTGCCAAAGGCCACGAAGGTCTGCTGGCAGGCGATCTGTGCGCCCATTAAAAAGACACCGGCCATATAGATGCGAATGGCCCAGACCGTATATGAACTTAAGGCGCTGTCGCTTGTAAAGATGCTGATGGGGATATTCGGTGCAAAGATAATCAAAAGCCAAGCTAAAAATGTATAGCCAAGACATGTCATGAGCACGAACTTAAAACATTCCTTGACGCGCGAAGCGTTTTTAGCACCATAGTTAAAGGAAATAATGGGCTGGCTGCCCTGTGTCAAGCCTTGCAAAGGCAAAAGCGTAAACTGCATAAGGCTTGAAAGAATCGTCATCGCCCCAACAGCTATATCGCCACCGTATTTTAAAAGCGAGGAATTAAAGCATAAAACTAGGGCGCTTTCAGTAGCCTGCATGATAAAAGGGGCGATGCCAAGGGCGATCGATGAAAATACTAGGGAGGATCTCAATTTAAAATAGGCCTTTTTAAGTTTGAGGGTCGTGTGCTTACTAAGTAAAAACCACAGGGCAAAAAAGGCGCTTAAGGCTTGCGAGATGATCGTGGCTAAGGCCGCTCCCCTCACACCCATATCAAAAAGATAGATGAATATGGGGTCTAAGATGATGTTTGAAAGGGCGCCGATGCACACCGTAAACATCGAGATCATAGAAAAGCCCTGGGCCGAGATGAAGTTGTTTAAACCTAAGGTGAGCACTACAAAGATGGTGCCTAAGGCATAGATCTCCATATAGTCTTTAGCGTAGGTGATCGTATTGGCACTGGCACCAAAAAGATAGAGCAGTTGTTCATTAAAGACCAAGGTAGTGATGGTCAAAACGATCGCTGATGCCAAAAGCAGTATAAAGCAATTGCCTAAAATGTTTTCGGCTTCATCTTGTTTACCCTTGCCCATAGCGATCGATGCCAGGGGCGCTCCGCCCATACCGAATAAATAGGCAAAGGCTGATATCAGCATGATCAAAGGAAAGGCTACCCCCAGTCCCGTTAAGGCACTGGCTCCCTCGTTTGGGATATGGCCGATATACATGCGGTCGACCATGTTGTAAAGGGCATTGACGACCTGTGACAAGATCGCAGGAAGTGCTAGCTTGAATAAAAGAGAAGAGACCTTTTCATGCC
>CALUVF010000101.1 GCA_944324155.1 uncultured Erysipelotrichaceae bacterium
TGATAAAGGCCGTCATCATCGACATCTTTAGTGATGAAGTCAGCAGCTTCTTTTATCTCTATTCCGCCATTTCCCATGGCGACCTTATAGCCGCATTCCTTAAACATCAAAAGATCGACCTTGGCATCGCCAAAGGCAATGGCATCTTCTTTCTTGAGGTTTAAATATGTCAAAACTTTTTTGACGGCTTCACCCTTATTGATGCCATGGGGCGAGATGTCGCCAAAAAGAGCTAATTCACCCTTGCCACCCCACGTATTTACCTCATAGTCTTTAAAGAGTTCTCTGGCTTTTAAAAAGTCGTCATATGTCGAAAGGATAAAGCTGATCTTATTGACGGTATGTGAGGCTAAAGCTTCTTCATCTTCTAAGATCATGTCTTTTAAAAAAGTGCTGGCACTCCCCTTGGCACTTTCGGCGTCCTTGCCTTTTCCAAGGGCGTACTTATACATTGCCTCCACGCCTTTTTTAAGCATCATTTCATCGCAATACATGCCATCGTTGCATTCAAGATATAAGCCCAGCTTATTTTCCTTGCACCAATTGATCACGCCCCTGACCGTTTCTTGATCTAAAGGCTTATGATAGATGACCTTATCCTGGTATTCGATATAGGCGCCATTGGCCAAGATCATGCCATCAACTAAGGGCAGGTCCCTTAAAGCTACCTCAAATTTTGAACAGCCCGTACACAAAAAGATGAGATGATCATTTTCTTTAGCTTTTCTTAGCGCTTCTTTAGCGCTGGGTGGCGTTTGGGCTTCATAATTTATAAGGGTCCCGTCAATATCGATAAAAAGTATTTTCTTCATAGCGCTCCTTTATGATAACAGTTCATAATTTTTAGTATTTTTTAATACCGACAGCTCTTGAGGTGTTGAGCCGTTGTTTAAAAAGATGCGAGTATTATTGAAGATATCGATCGTGATCTTTAAGATCGCCTCGATAAGCCCCATGTCTGCATTTTCACCATAATAGCTCATAAATTCTAAAGGCAGTCCGAATTCTGCCATACCCATGCGAAGGCCGATTTTTAAAGTCGATATCACATCGGCGATCATTTCATCACTTAATTCGCTTCTTTTAAGATATGTTTTCAGCTTTTGATACTTTTCCTCGTTTTCGCTATAGGTCATGTCGCTATAGGATAAGACCTTTTCTAGGGCCAGATAGTTTCTTTTGATGACCTCTTGATGATCGATGATGGCAACGATCTTTTCTTCGTCGCCCATTTTAAAAAGCGGTCCATAGACTAAATAGATCTCTTCTTCAAAATTAGCGGTGCGAAAGTAAAAGGGCCTTTCAAATTGAAGGAGCTTAGAAAGATATTCTATAAAATTCGGGTCTTTCTTTTGATAGTAATATTCAAAAAGATAGATGATCTCATGTTTTGACAAGATCCCATAGATATTGATAAGCCCGCCTATAAACTTAAAGTAGGCTTGATTTTTCTTGGCCTTGTTTAAAAACTCTTCTTGTTTATTATTGAGGATAGTTTCTAGTTCTGCATGAAGTTCTAAAGGGATATAAGCTCTATTTTTATAGTCAAAGCTCACCAGGCCAAAAAGCGGGAGGGTCTCTTTGATCGAAAGAGGAAGCTTATCATCATAGCGCCCCTTTAGATCTAAGGCGCTTATGACAGCTAAAAGCTCGTCTTCGTTTAAAAATTCTAAAAGCTTTAAAAGATGGCTCTTCATACCGCTTGTCAGGTATTCTAAAGCTTCCCTTTTCTTTAGGCTTGAGGGGATCTTGAAATCGTAGTAATCGGCGATCCGATAGAGATCTTTTTTCCTGAGATCGCTTAATAATTCTTTAAGCGGAGCGATCTTAGAAGTCATAGCTCATATATTCCTCATCGTCAAAGCTCATGATTCTGACGCCTTTTTCATCTAAAAGGGCATAGGTTTTCTGATGTCCGCCTTTAGGAAGCGTCAGTGAGCCGGGATTTAAGATAAGCGATCGCTTTTTTTCAAGCACGGGGATATGGGTGTGGCCGTACATAAAGATGGCTTTTTCATCTAGGTCAAAGTCGTCTTCATGATAGATATGGCCATGCGTTAATATGACGCGGCGATCTAAAAGGCGATAGTCTTTAATGGCAGATAAAAGGTCAAAATCATAGACCATCTGATCGACCTCGGCATCACAATTCCCGCGCACGGCAATGATCTTATTTGCTAAGCTGTTAAGTAAAGGGATAACTTTTTTGGGCGCATAATCTAAGGGTAGATCATTGCGCGGCCCATGGTAATTGATATCCCCTAAAAGTATGATCTTTTCAAAGTCATATTTTTTATCAAGTGCGACGATCTTTTCGGCACTTGATAAAGCGCCATGCAGATCTGATGCGATCAAATATCTCATGCGATTACCTCCAAATCTTTTAAAGCCTTAATGACGCCATCTTCCTTGCAAGTTGCGGTAACATAATCAGCACTATTTTTAACTGCCTCACTGGCCTGGCCCATCGCTATGCCAAGACCCGCCGCCTTAAGCATCGCGATATCGTTTTCACCATCACCAAAGGCCATTGTTTCCTTTAGATCGATCTTTAAAAAGCTGGCGACATCTTTAAGCCCCAAAGCTTTTGAGACTCCTTTTTTGGCACATTCAAAGGAGTTGCCAAAGACTGTTTGAAGACACTCTACAAAATCAAGATCCTTCTTGGCCTTTTCTAAGATCTTGGCATCGCCGATAAAGTAGGCGCCAAGGGGCAGGGTATTAAACATAGTGTGATAGTCGTGGTCCTTAGAGTGATCGACGATGATCTTTTGGATCTCTTTTTTAGATTGCGAGATGCCTACGCCGCTCGTGTAGTTTTTAAAATAGTCTTCAAAGCGGTTATAAACGGCAATGTGCTTTTCAAATTTATAAGCCATGGGAAGATCATATTTTAGGGCGACCTCTGTGATTCTTTGCATCTCATCTAAAGAAAAGGGGTGCATATCGATCGTTTTAAGGTCTTTATCACAGACCAAAGCCCCGTTGATCGTGATGTAAAAGTCGGCCTTTAAGGCTTCTAAGATATATGAGGGGATCAAATACGAGCAGCGCCCACTCGCCACGATCGTCTTGATTCCTTTTTCCTGGACTTTCTTTAGGGCCTTGATCAATTCAGGTTTCAGTTTATTTTCGCCGACCGGTAAAAGGGTTCCGTCGATGTCAAAAGCGATCAGTTTGAGCTTGTTCATAGTGTCCTCCGTTTCTTTTTAAATTATAGCTAAATTCCTAGATGCCTTAAAGCCCAAGATATGGTATCATGAGCTAAAGAGGTGAGTTTATGGATCTAAAAGAAAGAGCGCGCAATATGCGCCGCAATATCGTTAAAATGGTTTATGAAGCTCAAAGCGGTCACCCGGGCGGGTCTTTGAGTGCCTGCGATATCGTCTGTTATCTGTTTTTAAAGGAAATGAATATTAGTGAAGATAATGTCAAATCCTATAAGCGCGATCGCTTTGTCTTGTCTAAGGGCCACGCTTCGCCCGTACTCTATGCTGCACTAGTTGAAAAGGGGCTCTTGAATGAGAAGGAATTAAGCGGTTTTCGCCAGGTATATTCTAAATTACAGGGTCACCCCAATATGAATTATGTAGCAGGTGTTGATATGTCGACCGGTTCTTTGGGACAGGGGATATCAAGTGCAGTCGGTATGGCCTTGGCCAATAAGATCGATGCCTCTAAAGACCGCGTCTATTGTCTTTTAGGTGATGGCGAGTGCGAAGAAGGCCAGGTCTATGAGGATTTGATGTCCGCTTCACACAATAAGCTCGATAATCTCTGCTTGATCCTTGACTACAATCATTTGCAGATCGATGGCGATATCAGTACGGTCGCCGGGCCTGAACCCTTTAAGGAGAAGTTTGAGGCCTTTGGCTTAAAGGTCATCGAATGTGACGGTCATGACTTTAAGGACATTGAAAAAGCCTTTGAAACGGCAAAAGAAGAAAAGGGGCGTCCTTCGATCATCATTGCCCATACGATCAAGGGCAAGGGCGTTTCGTTTATGGAAAATGATTACGGTTGGCATGGCAAAGCTCCTAATGATGAAGAGTTCGCTAAGGCCATGGAAGAATTAGGAGGTAAGGCATAATGGCATCAACAAGAGAAGCA
>CALUVF010000102.1 GCA_944324155.1 uncultured Erysipelotrichaceae bacterium
GCCTTGATCCAAACTTTTTATATCGCAACGCGTCTTGTCCTCATGATCATGATCACGACGCTTTTGACCTTTACGACCAAACCTTTAGAGCTCACATTGGGCATTGAATATGTTTTGACGCCTTTCACAAAAATTGGTCTCCCTTCGCATGAGATTGCTATGATCATCTCGATCGCCTTGCGCTTTATCCCAACGATCATCGAAGAGACGATGCGTATCATGAACTCGCAAAAATCACGGGGCGTGGATTTTGAAGAGGGCAAATTAAAAGAAAAGGTCATGGCGATCGTCTCCTTGATCGTGCCACTTTTTTCGGTGGCCTTTCAAAGGGCTGACGAACTCGCCAATGCCATGGAAGCCAGAGGCTATGTCCCTGGCAAGCACCGCACGCGCTACAAGCAGTTAAAATACACCTATCAAGATGTCGTTTTGGTTTTAGGCGCGCTTTTGGTTTTGGCGATGATGATCGCTTTGGCAATCTTTTTATGAGATATAAATGTGAGATCGCCTATATTGGCACAAGGTATGCCGGTTTCCAATCTCAGATCAACGCTTTGGCGATCCAAGATGTGATCGAAAAAAGCTTAGAAGTGATCTTTAAGGAAAAGATCCGCATCATAATGGCTTCAAGAACGGACGCTGGGGTCCATGCCTTAGCTCAGGTCTTTCACTTTGATGCCACAGAGTATGATACCTATCGTTTAAAGGGCGCTTTAAATCATTTTTTGCCCGATGATATGCACATCAACAAAGTTGAGATTGTCGACAAGAATTTTCATGCGCGTTTTTTAGTAAAGGCCAAGACCTATCGCTATATCATCAATACCGGCGAAAGTGATCCTTTTTTAAAGGATCGGGCTCTTGAGATCCACTATGATCTCGATCTTGATAAGATAGAAGATTGTATGAAGTTATTTATCGGCAAACACGATTTTGCCTCTTTTAATACGACGCCTTATAGCGATGTAAAAGATCAGGTGCGCGAGATCTATGATTTTAGGATGATTCAAAAGGGCAAGCTTTTGATCTTTGAAATAAGAGGCAACGGTTTTTTAAAAAACATGGTACGCCTTTTGATCGGAGCTTTAATCGATGTTGGGCGCAATAAAAAAACGATCGAAGATATCAAAAAGAGCCTTGCTGCCCCAAATAAAGAAAAAGAGCGCTTAAATGTAGCGCCCGGTGGTCTTTATTTGGTGTCGATCGAGTATTGACTAATCCGACTTTAGACGTGCGACATAGATACTTTGCGCACTTAAAGAAACGATGACGATCAAACTAAAACCAGTTCCAATACGTGCAAATTGATCGGCATTTAATCTAAAATCGTACATTTCTTTTGTTTTATAGCTTTGACTGAAAGCATTTTGGGCCATGGCTGTTTGGACCAGTTTGTCATGATACATTTTCCCTATTCCCAAAGCTATGACTAAAGCAATACAGGTAGCCAAAAATAAGACGATCAAGTTTTCTAAGAAGTTGGTGAAGATGATCTTCATTCTTTTTTCGCCCATTTTCATCAGCATGATAAATTCTTGTCTTCTTTCCTTAGCCATTATCAATGTGATGAAATTGATGATAAAAGCGCCGATCGCAAAGCTTGAAATGGTGATAATGCCAGCGATGCGCAAAAGCGAATTAACGTCATCTTCTATACGGGCATAAGTTTCATCGCTAAAATCAAAATCATATTCTTCGCTCGTTACAAGAATTGTATTTTCAAGATATATTCTAATCAGGGCGTTATCGCCTTGTGTGGCCGCCTTAAGTTTTATGTGCAGGGGAAAGTCGTTTTCTTCTACGTCGAGGATCTTTTGTGGGACATAAATAAAATGTTTGCCATTTAGACGATTGACATAAGGTACGTATTCCCCGATAACTATAAAGCTTTCGCCATTTATGATGACTTTTGAAGTATCACTTAATTTAGTTTTTAAAGACGATGGAATGATCGCAACTTGTGATCCGTTTTCGATTTCGTCATGTTTAAACGTGCGTCCGCTTACGATACTGATATCGTTATTTAAAACATCATACATCTCTTGACTGTTTACGCCATAAAGCAATACATCTGTGCCATCATCTAACTTCGCTTCTTTTGAATAATTAACTTCTAAAAAGGCTAGATTACCACTATCTAAATAAGCGTTCAGCTTCTTGATCACGCCAGTGACGTTTTTGATATTATGCCTCCCGTCATTATAGGTAAGAAGATAGTTTTGCCCTAAATTATCGGCGATGTTGTCTTTGATAAAATGACATGAATATGCGATAAAAATCGAAGAGAAAAAAACGATCAGTATCAAAGCGGTGATCAAAAGTAATGATAGCGTGCGACTTGGCCGTCTTGTAAGACTTAAAAAGATGCGCCTTAGTATGCTCATTTTTTGATGAACCCTTTTTGATTAGAACTTAAATGTAATGTGACGTCAGATAAAGTAGCCAGCTTGCTAGAATGGGTTACACATATAACGCAACGGTCAAATTGTCTTGCGATGAGTCCGAGCAGTTTAAAGATGAGAAGCGAATTGTCTTCGTCAAGATTGCCAGTCGGCTCATCTGCCAAGATGATCTTGGCTTTGGTCGATAAGGCTCTAGCAATCGCTACTCTTTGTCTTTCGCCGCCACTTAAGCGATCGACACGTCGAAAAGCTTCGTCTTTTTCGATCTTTACCATTTTTAATAGTGCCAAAGCCATCTTTTTTTCATCTTTTTCTTCGATCGAAGAAATATTCATCGCCAGTAAAACATTTTCAAGAGCCGTCATATACGAGATGAGATTGAAGTCTTGAAATACAAAGCTCACACATTGACGGCGATATTTCAGAATGTCTAATTCTTTGAGATCTTGATGGTTATAAAGGATTTGCCCGCTTTGGCATTCTTTCAATCCCCCAAGGAGATTCAAGAAAGTTGTTTTACCGCTACCGCTTTCGCCTAAAATCGTGTAGAAAACGCCGCGTGAAAAACTGGCACTGACATTGTCTAGCACGATCTTTTGTTTATTGCCGTCAAGATAATAGTATGATATATTGCGAGCTTCTAAAATCATAATATTTACCTACGTATTCTTTTTTAAGGCAATATTTAAAATGCCTGCTGAAACGATCATAGTAATCAAGAAAATCGTCAAGAATAAGACCGCGTCAAAAGCCAAACTGCTAT
>CALUVF010000103.1 GCA_944324155.1 uncultured Erysipelotrichaceae bacterium
TCAAAACCATAGATATGGCTTTTGATCTCATCGGTGATATGGGGTATGACCTGTACGGTCCTTCCTAAATACTCCCCTCTTCTTTCCTTGCCTATCACATTTTGATAGATCTTACCAGTCGTGATACTGCTTTCGTGCGTCAGGTTCTCGTCAATAAAACGCTCATAATGTCCAAGGTCTAAATCGGTCTCGGCCCCATCTTCCGTAACGAAGACCTCGCCATGTTCAGTGGGTGACATGGTTCCAGGGTCGATGTTGATATAGGGGTCCATCTTCTGCATGGTGATCTTAAAGCCCCGATCTTTTAAAAGACGCCCTAAAGAGGCGGCGACGATGCCCTTACCAAGACCAGACACCACCCCTCCTGTCACAAAGATATATTTTGTCATGACTGCCTCCTTTTTTTGTCAAAACTTAACTCAAATTATAGCACTTAAAAGGGTTAAAAGCGTGACATTTTTAGCGTAATGATTAAAATTATATTGTTAGAGTCAAATATAGGAAAGGAGGGCCCATGCGCCTAGGAATAGATGTAGGATCAACGACCGTAAAATGCGTGTTATTTGACGATGATGAGAATATTCTTTTCAAAAACTATGAGCGTCATAACTGCCAAGTAAACGAAAAGATCATCGCCATTTTAAATAAAATAAAAAGTGATTATCAAATAGAGAGCCTCGATTTGGCTATCTCAGGCTCGGCAGGCATGGGAACAGCCGAACAGTTAGGCCTAGAATTTGTTCAAGAGGTATATGCAACAAGGATCGCGGCCAACCATTTCTTGGATAATCCTGACTGCATCATCGAATTAGGTGGGGAAGATGCCAAGATCCTCTTTTTGACAAACGGGATCGAGGTCCGAATGAATGGAACCTGCGCGGGTGGCACGGGAGCCTTTATTGACCAGATGGCCCAGCTTTTAAACCTCGAGGTCGATGAATTAAACGAATATGCCGCGCGCCACACTAAGACCTACCCCATTGCTTCACGCTGCGGGGTCTTTGCCAAAAGTGATATCCAGCCCCTTATTAACCAGGGCGCCAAAAAAGAAGATCTGGCAGCCTCCATCTATTATTCGGTCTGCAATCAGACGATCGGCGGCTTGGCCCAAGGAAGAGAGATAACAGGCAAGGTCGTCTATTTAGGCGGGCCTTTAAGTTTTGCCAGTGAGCTTCGGAAAGCCTTTGACAATACCCTCCATGTAAAGGGCGTCTGCCCCGAAAACTCCCTTTATTACGTCGCGATGGGCACGGCCTTACAGGCAAAAGATGAAGTAAAGATCACTGAGGTGATCGATAAGATCAAACATCATAAATCACACTTGAACTATCAATTCATCGCACCGCTTTTTAAAGATGAAGCGGAATACGAAGAATTTAAGAAGCGTCATGGCAAAGAAAAGGTCAATTTTAAAATTGAAGATAAGATTGTCGGTGATGTAGCACTAGGGATCGATGCCGGGTCGACGACTCTAAAGATCTTGCTTATAAATGAAGATGAAGAGATCGTCTATGAAAGCTACGCGAGCAACAAGGGCAATACCCTAGACCTTGTGAAAAACGAGCTCATCAAGCTCTATCAAAACAATCCTGAGATGCATATCATCGGCTCTTGTACTACCGGCTATGGTGAAGACCTCATCAAGAATGCCTTCGACCTCGACCATGGGATCGTTGAGACCAGCGCTCATTTGATCGCGGCCTTAAAATTTATGCCGGAAGTGGATTTTATCATCGATATCGGGGGCCAAGACATCAAGTGTTTCAAGATCAAAAACGGCAATCTCGATAACCTCTTCTTAAATGAAGCCTGCTCATCGGGCTGCGGCTCTTTCCTTCAGACCTTTGCCAGTGCCCTAGGTTATGATATCGCTGACTTTGCCAAACTGGGACTTTTTGCCAAACACCCGGTAGATCTAGGCTCACGCTGTACGGTCTTTATGAATTCCAGTGTCAAACAAGCCCAAAAAGACGGCGCCAAGATCGAAGATATCTCGGCTGGCTTGTCGATCTCGGTCATCAAGAACGCCCTTTATAAGGTCATCAGAACGACCAATCTCGAAGAACTGGGCACCCATATCGTCGCTCAAGGCGGGACTTTTTATAACGATGCCGTCTTAAGGGCTTTTGAAAAAGAACTCGGTATCAATGTCATTCGTCCCAATATCGCCGGGCTCATGGGTGCTTATGGTTGTGCCCTATATGCCTTAAAACATTCTAAAGGCACTTCTAAGATCACTAATTTAGACGATCTTTTAAACTTTAAAAATGAGGCAAAGACCGTTAACTGCGGGCTTTGTAATAACCATTGCCAGTTGACAATCAATAATTTTGGCAAGGATAAGCGCTATATTTCCGGCAATCGCTGTGATCGCCCCATCTCCCATCGCCCGATCGAAGAGACGATGAATATCTATAACTATAAGCGCGAGCTTTTAGATTCCTATAAACCAGTCAAGGGAAAACGTGATAAGATCGGCTTACCGCTTGTCCTTAATATGTATGAGATGCTTCCCTTTTGGCATGCCTTTTTTAGCGAGCTGGGCTTTGAGGTCGTTACATCGGGACATTCAAGTCTAGACATGTATCACAAATCACAGAATTCTATTCCCTCTGATACCGTCTGTTTCCCAGCCAAGCTCGTCCATGCCGCGATCAACCAACTATTGGATCAGGGTATCAAGACGATCTTCTACCCTTGTATGACCTACAATATGAAGGAAGAAAAGAACAAAAACCACTATAACTGTCCGGTTGTAGCCTATTATCCAGAAGTGATCGAGGCCAATATGAAGCGAATCGAAGAAAGCCAGACGACCTTTATCTACGATCATGTCTTGACTTCTGAACCAAAGCTTTTTGAAATAAAGATCTATGAGATCTTAAAACGTTACTATAAAGATCTGTCCAAAAAAGAGATCAAAGCTGCCAGTGCTAAAGCGTATGAAGCTTATGATAAACACCGCGAGCTCATCTTTGAAAAAGGGCAAGAAATCATTAAAAAAGCCCGCGAAAAAAATAAAGAGATCATCGTTTTAGCCGGGCGCCCCTATCATATCGATCCGATCATTAATCATGGCATCGATAAGCTCATCGCTTCCTATGGCGTCTATGTCATCAGCGAAGATGCGATCAAAATGGATTATGACCGCGATAAATTAGAAGTCTTAAATCAATGGACCTACCACTCGCGCCTGTATGGAGCAGCTCACTATATCGCCAAGCATGACGATATGAATCTGATCCAGCTCGTTTCCTTTGGCTGTGGGGTCGATGCGATCACAAGCGACGAAGTAAAGGCGATTTTAGAAGGGCACGATAAGAATGATACACAGCTCAAGATCGATGAGAGCACTAATCTTGGAGCAGTGAATATCCGCATAAGATCGCTGTTTGCTGCGCTAGAAAAGGAGAAACACTAAGA